>NZ_JBYQCG010000098.1:0-61768 GCF_057837105.1 Burkholderia sp. APQ4-4ca
CGCCTCGAAGTAGCTGAACGTCGATTCGGTCTGCGTGAAGTGCAGCATCATCAGCCGGCTCGTCGCGTCGTCCACATACACCAGCAGCGTGCAGGCCGGTGCCCGTTCCTCGAACCACCGATGATCGCTGCCGTCGATCTGGATCAGCTCGCCGAGGCAAGCCCGGCGCGCTCGCGGCTGATAAACCTTCGGCGGTCGTTGCCGGCGCGGAATCCACAGCCCGGCGTCCGTCATCAGCCTTCTGACCGTTTCCTTCGACAACTGCAGCCCGTGGCATTCCCACAGCTTCTCGCAGGCCAGCGTCGGCCCGAAATCGGCGTAGCGCTCACGAATCAGGCTCAAGGCACGATGCGCCAAATCCTCGGGCAGTTGATGGTTGCTCGCGTGACCACGACGCTGCGAAATCAGCCCGACCGGGCCAGCAGCGCGATACCGGGCGACCAGCCGTTCAATCTGCCGGCGACTGATCCCGAGCCGCTCCGCGGCTCGCCAAGGCATCAGATGCTGCTCGATCACGGCTTCCACGACCTTCAGACGGTCCAGCTCCCGCATGCTCATGGTGATCAGTCCAGGTTGGCCCACGATGCGCTCCGGCAGTTCAAACCGCCGCCAGCATGCGCCGAAACCCTCGAACTACGACATTTCAACTTTGCCCAGATACGACATTACAACTTTGCTCTTACACAAAAAATGTCGATAATACGCATTATGTCAACTATCATTCGATAGCTTCTGTGCCTGCGGTCGCCGAGGCTCGAACAACGCCTCCCATACAACCGCAAGTTACTTTACGAAATCACCTTTCCAGTCGTGTCATGGTCCATTGGACATTTAATGACGCCACGTCAGGAATGGAAGATATCAAAGCGTGGGAAATTAATTTTATGGCCTGCGAATCGACAACAATCGATATCAATATTCAATAACGAGAAGTTTCAACGATCCAATTAATCCGGCCTCTGATTGCTCACTCACCTTACACAACGTGCCACGACGAGAAAACCACAAAGTGTCGTTGCGACACGCCGGCCATGCGTCGTCCGCGTGACCCCCGTCACCCACGTCGCCACGATCATTTCAAATTTCTCACCAAATCCCGACTTGGTTAGCAACGGCGAAATGAAAAATTAATCATCAAGAAAATATCTTGTAATTATAAAAACGACCTCCTAGCATCCCCCTGCTGTTCGCGACATGTCTTGTTTAAAAGTCATTACTTGATGCATTCCTCGAACAAACCCACTCATAACCTGGGGAATTACATGAAGAAACTGTCTCGACTGCTGCCCATCACCGCGATTACCGTCGCGAGTCTCAGCGCTTTTGCCCAGGCCGGCGACCAGCCGGCCGCGGTCGACAAGGCGCTGCAACTGATCCAGCAGAACCCGGCCGCCTTCAGTGTGGCTACCGGCGGCACGGCCCGCACGTTGAAGTTCGCCGGATCGCAAGCAGGCGCCCCAACCGACGGCGACCAGTTCCAGGTGCGCGACGTGATCGTCGATCCCGACGGCACCGAGCACGTGCGCTTCGATCGCTTCCATGCGGGCCTGCCCGTGATCGGCGGCGACGTGGTCGTTCATTCGAGCAACGGGCAGTTGAAGCAGGCCAGCGTGACCCAGCTCGCCCCGATCAACCTCGCCGGCACGATCGGCAAGGTCGGGAACCGCGCCGTGGTCCGCAACGCACCCGATGTCGGTGCGACGCGAGCCAGACACATCGCGGCCGCGCGCTTCAACTCGGACGTGCGCCGCGTCGACGATGCGGAACTCGTTGTGTTCGCACGCGACGTCACGCCGACGCTGGCCTACGCGGTGCGCGTCTACGGCAAGTCGACCGACACGCACGGCGACGCCGTGCTGTACTACGTCGACGCACGCACCGGCGCCGTGCTCGACGCGCAGGACCTGATCAAGACCGCCGCCGCGACCGGCACCGGCCGCTCGCTGTACTACGGCAACCTGACGCTCACGACGGACCAGACCGGCACGAACGCGTACCGGATGCTCGATCCCGGCCGCGGCGGCGGCTCGGTCTACGACGGTCGCGGCCTGACCTCGGACGAAGTCGAGCAAGCGACCGACCTGCCGATCTTCACGAGCAGCACGAACGTGTGGGGCAACAACACGACCACCGACCGGCAGACCGTCGCGGCGGACATCGACTACGGGCTCGCGTTGACTTGGGACTACTACAAGACCACGCACAATCGCAACGGCATCTTCAACGACGGTCGCGGCGTGAGAAGCTACGCACACGTGGTGTTCAATACCGGCAGCGGCACGACCGGCGCGAACGCGGCGTGGCTGTCGTCGCGCGTGATGGCGTACGGCGACGGCGAACCGGGCACGCGCCTGCCGAAGCCGGTGGTGTCGGTCGACGTCGCCGGGCACGAGATGAGTCACGGCGTGACCGAGGCCACCGCCAACCTGAACTATTCGGGTGACGCGGGCGGCCTGAACGAGGCGACGTCCGACATTTTCGGCACGCTCGTGAAGTTCTACGCGAACAACCCGAACGATCCCGGCAACTACGTGATCGGCGCGCGCGTGGTGAGCGGCGGGCTGCGCAAGATGTACAAGCAGGATCTCGACGGCCGGTCGTTCAGCTGCTACCCGTCCGGCGGCTTCTCATGGTCGAATCCGCGCCACGATCCGCACTTCACGTCGGGGGTCGGCAACCGCTTCTTCTACCTGCTGTCGGAAGGGCCGTCGGTGCCGTCGACCGACACCGGCCTGTCGAGAGCGCAACTGGTCTGCAACGGCGACACGACGTTCAGCGGGCTCGGTCGCGACAAGGCCGGCAAGATCTGGTACCGGACGCTGACCGTATACCTGAACGCCAACTCGAGCTACCCGAACGCGCGGCGTGCGTCGATCCAGGCGGCGAACGACCTGTACGGCGCGAACTCGGCCGAAAGCGCGACGGTCGCGCGCGCGTGGAGTGCTGTCGGGGTGAATTGACGGCGCTTGCGTGAACGTTGAACGCCGGAGGTCGCGTGACGGTACTTCGCTTCGGAGGAAAGCGATTCGGTCGTGGTCACGCGGCGCTCGGTGAATGACGGGAAAGTGCCGGCCGACCGCCTGCACGTGCAGACGGTCGGTCGGTGGACGGTGCGTTCTTGTGGTCGGACACCCGCTCCGGGGGCCGCTCATGTTCCAGGCGCCGGGAGATTCCTTCGTCAACGGTCCGCTGCCGCGCCTACGTCTTCCGGCGTAACTCGCATCGCTCCGCACCGCGACCCGACTATGGCTGCCCGCCCCCGCCCGACGCGCCATAGATCTGCCCGGTCACGTAGCTCGCGCGCGACGAAAGCAGTTCGACGTAGATCGACGCGATCTCGGCCGGTTGTCCCGGCCGCCCCATCGGCACCTGCTCGCCGAATGTCTCGACGTTGTGCGTCGTCTGCCCGCCGCTGACCTGCAACGGCGTCCAGAACGGCCCCGGCGCGACGCCGTTGACGCGGATGCCGCGCTGGATCATCTGCTTCGCGAGCCCCTTCGTGAAATTCGCGATCGCCGCTTTCGTCATCGCGTAGTCCAGCAGGTTCGCGGACGGGTCGTACGCATTCACCGACGTCGTATTGACGATCGCCGAACCGGCCGGCATGTGCGGAATGGCGGCCCGCGTGATCCAGAACATCGCGTAAAGGTTGGTGCGCAGCGTCCAGTCGAACTGCTCGGTGCTGATGTCGAGAATCGATTCGTGGCTCTGCTGGCGGGCCGCGTTGTTCACGAGGATGTCGAGCCCGCCGAGCGCGGCGACCGCCCGCTCGACGAGCCCGTTGCACGCCCCTTCGCTGCGGATGTCGACCGGCAGCGGCACCGCCTTGCGTCCCGCGCTGCGGATCAGCTCCACGACTTCGCGCGCATCGGGCTCTTCGTCGGGCAGATAGACGATCGCGACGTCCGCGCCCTCGCGTGCACAGGCGATCGCCACCGCGCGGCCGATGCCGGAATCCCCGCCGGTGATCAGCGCCTTGCGGCCGTCGAGGCGGCCGCTGCCGCGATAGCTGCGTTCGCCGTGATCGGGGCGCGGCGTCATGCGGCCCGCGAGGCCCGGCCACGGCTGATGCTGCTGCGGAAACGGCGCATGCGGATAGAGCGTGCGCGGATCGCGCGGCGCGGTATCGCCGGCGTCGGGCGGGACGCCGCCCGTTTGCGCGATCGTCGGCAGGGCGACGCTGGCGACCAATCCGGCCGTCGTGCCCTGCACCCATTTGCGACGCGATTCGGAAACTTCGTCTGATGACATGGTGGACTCCGGTGCGTGGATGTCGAAACGGAACGAGACGCGGCGGTTCGGCCGGCACGCGCGCTACAGCGGCCGTGGCCGATTTCCGGAATCGTCGGGCGCGTCGTGCTCTTCGGGCCACGGCTTGCCGGCCGGATCGCGCGCCTCGGTCTGGCGCGGGTCGTCCGGAACGACCTTGCGCGCCTGATCGTCCGGAAGCGTGTCGAGTTCGCCGCCGCCGGGCGCATGGCCGGGGCGCGTGGTCGATTCGCCGCCGGGCGTCGAGTGGCGCCGGTCCGGCGTGTCGGCTGCCTCGCGTGCCGCGTCGGGCGACGCGGGGTCCTGCCGTTGACTGTCGCGGGTCATGAATTTCTCCCTCTCCGGATGCTGATTGCGTTGCACCGCATCGCGCCGCAATGGGCGGTGCGGCGGCCCACCACGCTTCCAGCAAGGGACATGCCGTCGTCGGGCTGTCCCGCCCCACTGCCGCCGGAGGCCGCCGCTAAAGAAATTACAAGCGACGCGTGATCCGGCGCAGTGTCGGCAACACACGTGGCCACCCCGCTGCGAAAGCGACATGCGGCACGCGCGATGCTCGGAAGCGATATGCCGGCTGCGCGCCGGCGCCCTTTCGACGCCAAGGAGGACGATCATGAACGCGACGCACGTGACAAACGCGACACCGAACGACGACGATATGACCGACACGCCGGATATTCCGCCGCCGGCGCCCGACGACGGACGCCACGACGACCTGCCCGACTTGCCGGACCCGACCGAAGTGGGCGAAGACGGCTAGCCGTTCGCGTAAACCGCGCGGCAGGTGACGGTTTTTCGACTCCGCCGGCCGGCGCCCCGCGCTTCACCGCGTGCGTCGCCTTGCGTGCGCGACCTCGCCGGGCGGCACCGCGTCGACGTCCTGCAGCGGCTCGCCCGGAATGCGACGCTTCGTGGACTGATCGACCGGTAAATCCGCCGCCTGCTCGCCGCTGCCGCCCTCGGCATCGAGTTGCTGCTCGGCCCGCTGCCAGTATTCGTCGGCTCGGCCGTCGGGCGCGCCGTCCGCCTGCCACAGCCGATATGCACGCTCGCGAATCTGCGTTTCTCTCTCTTCGTTCATGTCGTTCTCCCTGTTTGCCATGGCAATCACCGGTCCGGCCGCGACGGCGCCGATACCGCACCGAGCGTCGACGACATCGCACCGTCGGCGGCGGTCGCCAGATCGCCGAGCGAAACGATGCCGACCAGCCGCTTCCGCCGGTCGACCACCGGCACGCGACGAATCTGTGCGTCTTCCATCTTCTTTTGCACTGCAGAAATGTCGTCGTCCTCATAACACCAGTTCGCGGGTCCGCTGACGACGCCCTCGACCGCCTCGTCGGGCGGCACGCCCATCGACACCGCGCGCACGACGATGTCCCGGTCCGTCAGCATCCCAATCAGCCGCGTGCCGTCGCATACGGGCAGCGCGCCGACATTCAGATCGCTCATCAGCCGGGCCGCCTCGCGCAGGCTCTGCGTCGGGCCGATGGTCGCGGCGTCGCGTGTCATCACTTCCGATACACATGTCATGTTTCGCTCCTTGGTCAACCGCTCATGGCGGCCTGCTGCACGAGCATCGCGCGTTCCGGCGGCCGCGCGCGTCAGTTCGCCGTCGAGCAGCGGACCGACGTCAGGCCGGCCGACTCGACGATCCGCATCAGTTGCTTCAGCATCACGTCGGCGCCGGTCGCTTCGCGCCACTGCACGAACAGTTCTTCCTCGCGCACCGCGCGCGCGGCCGCTTCGCAAAAGCCTTTCGTCCGGTATGTGAAACCCGCGTCGCGCAGCTTCGCGGCCAGTTGTTCGCGCACCGCCGAGCCCGGCGGGTACTCGATCGTGACCAGCGCGGTCCTGACACGCAGCAAACGCCGCTCGACGAACCGCAGCGGCCACACGACCAGCAGCGCGAGCACCAGCCCGAGCGCGCCGAGCGCCAACTGGCCACCGCCGATGCACAGCCCGATGACCGTCACGAACCACAGCGTCGCAGCCGTGGTAACGCCGGACACCAGGCCGTCGCGATGAAGAATCGCGCCGCCGCCGATGAAGCCCATCCCGGTCAGGATGCCGAGCGGCAGCCGCATCAGGTCGAGCACCGAGAACGCGCCCTCCGGTTTGCCCGCCTGCAGCAGCAGCGCATTGACCTGCAACATCGACAGGCACGCGGCGAGGCACACGAGGATCGTCGTGCGCAGTCCGGCCGTCTTGCCGGATTCGCTGCGGTCAAGGCCGATCAGCCCGCCCGCGACCAGCGCCAGTGCGATCCTGAAGAGAACGTCGTGCCACTGCAGTGCGACCGGCATCGGTTCCATGCGCCCTCCCGTGCAAATCATCATGTGCCTGGGCGCGAACGCCCCCGACGACGCTCGGCGGTCGCAAGGATCGGGCCTGCTTCCGGAGGATGGCGGCACGTGTAGCGGGTTGAAGGGAATTGTAGAAAGGCGTGTTGCGTCAGCACCCTGCCTCGGTGGCGGAGGTGCAGGCTGTGTGCGCGGAATGATCGCGTGTCGCCGCTCGGGACGACGGTGACTGACTGCCGCCAGGAAGATCGCCGGAGCCATCACCGGCGTGCACGGTCGGACGCGCGTGCAAAGGCTCCCCGTGTCTTCTTTCTCCGTATCCGATCAGATACGAACATCGTCTCCCCCCCCTTCCTTGACGATCCGTTCCCGATCGGGTACGAAATGACGTTACCGTTATGGGAATCCCCCCTTCGTTCCCGTACGAATACGAACTACTACCCCATCCGGCGAGTTATGCAATACTGTTCCCGATCAGATACGAAGCACGGAGAACGTCATGTCGGAATCCCAATCCGTCGACACGATCGGCGCGCTCGCCCACTTCATTCGCGCGGCGCGAATCCAGCAGGGGTTCACCCGGGACGAACTCGCGAACGCGACCGGGTTGTCGCCGAAATTCATCAGCCAGGTGGAAGCCGGCAAGCCGACCGCGCAAATCGGCAAGGTCATGCTGCTGCTGAGCGAGCTCGGCGTGCGGCTGTACGCCGAGTCGTCGATCGAGATCTCCGAGGCCACCGCGCTGAAGGCCGCGCAACGCCGCAGGAGCAGCTATGGCGGCTAGAACGCTGATCGCGTCCGCGAACGGCGTGCGCATGGGCACGCTGACCGACGACAAGGGGATCTGGTCGTTCGCGTACGACCCGCAATGGCTTGCGTCGCCGGCCGCGTATCCGCTGTCGCCGGCGTTCGCGCTGCGCACGGACGTGTTCACCGACACGTCGACCGATCGTCCGGTCCAGTGGTTCTTCGACAACTTGCTGCCCGAGGAAGGCATGCGCACGTCGCTCGCGCGCGAGGCGAAGGTCGATGCGGCCGACGCGTGGGGCCTGCTCGCGTACTTCGGCCGAGAATCGGCCGGCGCGCTGACGCTGCTGGCCGACGGCGAGCACGAAACGCCTGGCGGCCTGCAGCCGCTGCCGCTCGACGAGCTCGAGCGCCGGATCCAGGCGATGCCCGAGCGGGCGCTGACGGCCACCGCGCCCAAGCGCATGTCGGCGGCCGGCGCGCAGCAGAAGCTGCTGCTGGTGCTGCGCGGCGACGCGCCCGACTACGCGTTGTTCGAGCCCGTCGGCAGCGAACCGTCGATGCACCTGCTCAAACCCGACATGCGCGCGGCCGGCTATCCGCATTCGGCGATCAACGAGTTCTTTTGCATGCGGCTCGCGAAGAAGATGGGGCTCGACGTGCCCGACGTGCATTTCCTGCGCACGCCGTCCGCCTGCTACGTGATCGACCGGTTCGACCGCGACGTCGCATCCGAACCGGCCGGGCGCGTGCATACGATCGACGCGATGCAACTGCTCAACTACGACCGCGGTTTCAAGTACCAGCGCGCCAATGCTCAGGAACTCGCCCGCGCGATCGACCGCACCAGCACGCGCGCGCTGACACGCCTGTCGGTGTTCCGCTGGACCGTGTTCAACGTGGTGGTCGGCAATGCCGACGCGCACCTGAAGAACCTGTCGTTCTTCGTCGACGCGCGCGGCTACCGGCTCGCGCCGTTCTACGACATCGTCAGCACGGTCGTGTATCACACCCCCACGCACCGGCCCGACCATCGCGGCGATCACTGGCCGCACTGCGAGTTGACGATGCCGCTCGGGAATGCGACGCGATTTGCCGATATCGACGCAAATGCACTCGTCGCATTCGGCCAGGCGCTCGGGCTCAGGGAGAAAGCGGCCGCCAGCGAACTGCAGCGCTTTCTCGAACCGCTCGATCGTCACGTCGATCAGACGCTCGATGAAGTGCGAAACATCGCGCATCCGGACGCCGGGGAAATGCGGTTGCTGAATTCGATCGTCGCGATGCCGCTCGCGGAAATGGGGCGCGCGCTGCGGCCGACGCGCGGATAGCCTGCCGCACGCGAGTATCGAACCGCCGCCGCTATCCGCTCGGCGGCCGGCCCGGCGAACGCCTGGGCGTCAGCGGCGCACGGCAAAGGCATCGACGCCCGTCGCCGCCGCGGACCACGCCCACAGCCGCGCCGCGTCCTCCGGATCGATCGCATGCGGCCGTACGCCCGATTCCTCGTTGCCGCGCGTCACCGTCGCGACGTCGCAATCCTCGCAATAGACCCCGCCGAGATCGGCAATGCGCGGCGACGTCGCCGCCCAAACCTGGGTGGCTGCCCCCTGCGCAGGCGTCTTGAACGTCGGATCGATCGGCACGCCGTGTTCGTCGATCCAGCCCTGCGCCATCATTTCCTCGCGCGTCAGATGACGCTGCAGCGGCGTCGCGATCTTGCCGGGATGCAGCGAATACGCGCGGACGCCGAACGGCGCGCCGAGCACGTCGAGCTGCACCGCGAACAACGCGTTGGCGGTTTTCGACTGCCCGTACGCGAGCCATTTGTCGTAACCGCGCGCGAAATCGATATCGTCCCAGCGGATCGGCGACAGCCGGTGCCCGAGCGACGACACCGCGACCACGCGCGCGCCGTCGCCGTGCGCGAGCGCCGGCCACAGCCGGTTGACGAGCGCGTAGTGACCGAGGTGATTGACGGCCATCTGCGCTTCGCGACCGTCGCCGACGCGGGTTTCGGGGCACGCCATGATGCCCGCGCTGTTGATGACGACATGCACGTTGCGCCGTGCGTCGACGAACCGCGCGGCGAATGCGGCCACGCTCGCGACGTCCGCGAGATCGAGCGTCGCGATCTCCACGCCGGCGATGCCGCGCGTCGCTTCGTGCGCGGCCTCGGCGCTCCGTGCACCGACGACGACGTGCGCACCGGCCTGCGCCAGCGCACGCGTGGTTTCGAGCCCGAGACCCGAATGGCCGCCCGTGACGATGGCGGTCTTGCCGTGCAGGTCGAGACCGGCCAGTACGTCGGTCGCCGTCGATCCAGCGTCGAATCCGGAATGAAGGGGGTGCTGCCTGCTCGTCATTGAAGGCTCCTGAAATGATGCACGAAGCGCGCGGCCGCCCGTCGGCCGCGTCACTGCACGAGATCATTCTCGGGCCGCGCATCCGGACTGTGAATGCAATAGAATCCGGTTTTTCATCGAGATCGTCTGGGGATTGCGCGTGGATCCGCTATCGGAAGTGCTGTCGCTGCTGGAAACGCGCGACTCGTTTTTCACCGGCCTGCGGGCCGGCGGCCCGTGGGCGGTCGACCTTCCGCCGCCCGACGGGATCAAGTTCAACGCGGTGGTCGAAGGCACTTGCTGGCTGACCGTCGACGGTGCGGGGCCGCCCGTCCGGCTGCGCACGGGGGACTGCTTCCTGCTCGCCGCGCCGCGGGCATTTTCGCTGGCGAGCGATCCGTCGGTCGCGCCGGTGCCGGCCGCCGACGTGTACCGGCATCTCGAACGCGGGATCGCGCACTACGGCGAACCGGCCGACTGCTTTCTGATCGGCGGCCGCTTCGCGTATGAGGAAGGCATGCCGCTGCTGCTCGGCAGCCTGCCGCCCGTGGTCGTCGTGAGCGGCGACTCCGAACCGGCGGCGGTGCTGCGCTGGTCGCTGCAGCAGCTCGCACGGGAATTCGGCGCGGCGTCGCCGGGCGGATCGCTGATGGTCCGGCATCTCGGCCACATGATGCTGGTGCAGATCCTGCGGCGCTATGTGGACGCCGGCGCAAACGGCGATGTCGGGTGGCTGGCCGGGTTCGCGGATGCGCGGGTCAGCGCGGCGCTGGCCGCGATTCACGCCGCGCCCGAGCGACGGTGGACCGTCGACGCGCTGGCGGCCTGCTGCCACGTGTCGCGCTCGACGTTCGCGCTGCATTTCAAGCGGCGGCTCGGGTTCGGGCCGCTCGAATACGTGCTGCGCTGGCGGATACAGTTGGCGATGCGCGAACTGCGTCGCTCGAACGCGTCGATCTCGGCGATCGCGCAGCGGCTCGGCTACGACTCGGATAGCGCGTTCGGCCATGCGTTCAAACGCATCGTGGGTTGCTCGCCGCGCGCCTATCGTCATGACGTGACGAAAGAACCGGGCAACTAGCGTCGTGACCGCCCTCGTCAGGCACGTGGTGGTGCGAATCCGTCAACGTCACGCATTCGCATGACGATCATCAGGATAAGTATTCTTATCACAATACGTCGATTTCATTTCAAAACTCGGCCCTGCGGCAAGCAGGCATGCGCAATTCGCCGTCGATGTGCTGCGGCAGCCTCGGCAGGTCGAAGATCGGGCACACCGCTTCGACCGCCTGATGCAATGCACGGATGGCCTCTGGTGACACGATGTCCAGCGCATGGCGGAGGGTGTGCGGGCGCGCCCTCGTCGAACCGCTGCGTTGGGCTGATCGACCGTCGGTTCTCGCCGTCAGGTCCGCCGCGGTGCGATCACGCGAGGCGGTATCGCGCGGAATCGAACCGCCCTGCGCCCGTGCGGGAACCGCGCGTCATCGCCCGATCGGCAAACCGGTCGGTTCGATCCAGCCGAGCTTGTACGCGATCAGCAGCGACAGAAACAGCGTGACCGACAATCCGACGCGCGCGGCGAGCGACCACGCCATCCGCTTCGATTTGCCGCGATCGTGATTCATGAAGTACAGCGCGAAGATCAGGCTCGCGATGATCATCGCGAATGCCACAGAAACCAGCAGGGTTTTCATTGCCGTTGCCTTTGAAGATCCGAATCGGCCTGAATCAGTTCGGCCAGTTTTTGCCGCTCGTCGGCGACGCCGCCGACGCCCGATGCCGGCCAGTCCAGCGCGACGCCGTTGCCGAGCGAATCGCGCACGAGTGCCTGGTAGCGCCGGTCGTTGATCGTGCCGTCCACCATCGTGTCCGAGATCTCGCGCCGGAACGGCAGCGGGAAACTCGTGTACGCGCGCGACAGCGCCGCATATTGTCTCGCATCGATCTCTTTCGACGAGGGTATGACGGTCCAGATCACCACGGCGACGATGGCCGTGAACGGGATCGCCGTGTAGCGAAGGATGAACTTGATCGGGGTCATGAAGCGGTGAGCAGAAGGGAATCGCGAGCGAGCGCCGCGGCGAAACAGCCAGCCGGCGGCACGTCGCATCATTGTACTGAAAGCACCATCCCGCCAACAGAGTATGATAATGACATTATCATGTTCATCACATGATTCGACAGCCCCGGAATCCGGCGCAAGCAGCGTGCCAGTCACGCCGTTCGCACCGGTTTTCGGCCTGTACCCGCGAATCCGCGACGATCGAGCGAAGCCCTTATGCCAGCGCAGTACTTTCGAAACCTGACGGGAAAACACCGCAGCGCGACCGCGAACCGCCAGCTCGGGTTTTCGCTCGCGTTCGTGGCCGGCGCAACCAATGCCGGTGGCTTTTTGGCGGTCAAGCAATACACGTCGCACATGAGCGGCATCGTGTCGGCGATCGCCGACCAGACGGCGCTCGGCGACGTGCAGCTCGCGCTCGCCGGCATCAGCTCGCTGGGGTCGTTCCTGATCGGCGCCGGTTGCTCGGCGATCCTCGTCAACTGGGGGCGCCGCCGCGGGCTGCACAGCCAGTTCATGCTGCCGCTGCTGGTCGAGGCCGCGTTGCTGTTGCTGTTCGGGCTGCTCGGCAGCCACCTCGCGCTGTGGGAAACGTTCTTCGTACCGGTGACCGTGACACTGCTGTGCTTCATCATGGGGCTGCAGAACGCGACGATCACGAAGTTGTCCGGCGCGGAAATCCGCACGACGCACGTCACGGGCATCGTGACCGATCTCGGCATCGAACTCGGCAAGCTGTTCTACTGGAACCGGTCGGCCATCGACGTCGACGCGCACGCAGTGATCGCCAACCGTTCGAAACTGAGGATCCACGCGACGATGCTCGCGTCGTTCTTCGTCGGCGGCCTGGCCGGCGCCATCGGGTTCAAGCACGTGGGCTACGTGTCGACCGTGCCGCTCGCCGCGGTGCTCGTCACGCTCGCCATCGTGCCGGTGCTCGACGACCTGTTCGCGCTACTGCGCAGCAAGCGCTGATCATGCGCCACGGGCGACGCTTGCGGCGATTCCGGTGATCGGGCCGAAAGCGCATCGATTATAATTTGATTAACATACCGACCACTCTCGCCCCGTCATGGAAACGAAAACCGCCCGCCTGACCGTCCTGATCGATCCCGCGAAGAAGGAAGCCTTCGAGTTGCTCTGCGCGGAGCAGGATCTTACGCCGTCGCAAGTCGTGCGGCAGTTGATCCGCGAATATCTCGACCGGCACGGCGTCACCTACAAGACCCGCAGCGCGATCGGCAAGCGCGCGAAGTAAGCGCGACCGCCAAGGCGCGCGGCGCCTCCCGGCCACAGTTACGCGCCGATCTCCCAGCGTTCGTGCGACTGCGCACGCCACACCAGCCGCCGCGGATCGATACCCTCGCCGTGCTTCATGCGCCTCGCGGTGGCGGCCAGCTTCAGTTCGCCGGCCTGCGGGCACGCAAGCGCCCGCTCCAGCAGGAGACGCAACGACGGCAGCCGGCTGCCGTCCTTCCATGCGAATACAATGAAGTTGTTGTCGTCGCCGCACGGCACCAGCGCATACGACGAACCGAATATCGATCGCAACTGTTCGAGGTGCCGCGGCAATGCCGGATCGTCGTCCATGAAGTTGATCGCGAGCACGCCGGCTTCGCTCAGGCGCGCGTGGCACGCATCGAGAAATGTGCTGCCCGTGCAGCGGCCGCGCATACCGTCGGCGACGAATGCATCGTGCAGGATCACGTCCGTGCGCACGTCCGCTCGCTCCAGATGATCGGCGCCATCGGCGCATACCACCCGAAAGCGCGCGTCGTCGGCAGGAATCCTGAACACGTCGCGCAGCGCGATCACGTCTGGATTGATCTCGATCGCGTCGATCGACGTGCCGGGCAGGTGACGGTAGCAGTACTTCGCGAGCGACCCGCCGCCCAGCCCGAGCATGCAGATGTGTGCGGGCTCGGGCTGCAACAGCAGAAAGCCCATCATCACGCGCGTATAGCCGAGCGCGAGCCGCACCGGATCGCGCAGCGACATGAAGCTCTGGGTGCCGAGATGATCGAAGTGCAGCGAGACCGCGTGCTGCGTCTCCAGCACGAACGGCCGGCCGTCGTTCAGCGGCGTCGCCAGGAACCTGACGAACGCGTCGTAGGAAGTTCGATCCTCGGCCATGTGCAGGTAATCGGCTGAAACGGCAGCGGATGAAAACGCGGATGCAACGGTCGCCTGAACCGTGCGCTCAAACCTTCTTCAGGTAGCACGCCTTCAGCATGAAGCCACCCATGTCGGTCTTGCAGTCGACTTCGTGATCGCCGCCGACGAGCCGGATGCTCTTCACCTTGGTGCCCATCTTCAGCGTGATCGACGAACCCTTCACCCGCAAGTCCTTGATCAGCACGACCGAATCGCCGTCCGACAGCACGTTGCCGTTCGCGTCCTTGACGACGTCGCCTGCCGGTTCGTCGCCAGCCTCGGCACCCGCGTCGGCCGACCATTCATGGCCGCAGTCCGCGCACACGGTCAGCGCGCCGTCGGGGTAAGTGTTTTCCATCGCGCATTGCGGGCAGGCAGGGGCGTTCATTGCAGCTTCCATTCGGGAGGGATTCGGGTCGATCGACGATGCCGGGCGAGCATATTGTGCGCCCGGAGGCGCGGCGGCTCGCCTCGCCGGCAGTGCCGCGGGCCGGCGAGGCGCACACGGCATTATAATGCAATTCACATCTTCTGGTCGATGCATTATAATCGTCCACTTCCGACAATCCGCGAATTTGCATGCGCCTTCGCAGCGGATGTCGGCACGTTCGCGCCGAATGGCGCGCGCGATCCGCCCGGCCGGCGCCCCGCGATCCTGCGGGAAATCGCGATAGGCCGGCCGCCCGATGTCCGCAACGCGTGCGCAACCGCGCACGTGCATGTCGCGCACCGCCCCGCCCACTTGTCCGGAGGCTTTCCAGCATCGTGGCAACCGTTGTGTACGTTGAAATCGGCCCCGCATGGAACCGTAATCGCGGCCGCGCCGCGCGCGACGCGGCGGTCGACGCGGCACGCCGTTTCGACAGCGACATCCAGCTGATCGCGAACGGGCACCGCAGCAACGCAAAAGACAGCGGCGCGATCGCGTCGCTGCAGGTTCACGGCGGCACGTCGGCGCAGGTGCTCGCCACCGGCCCCGACGAGGAAGCGGCGCTGCACGCGCTGCTGCCGTTGCTGCAAGCAAGCTGACGCTTGCGCCGCCGATCCCGCGGCCACGCGCCGTCCATCCCGAAACGCCATTTCCCGAGGAAGCGATGAACGACACTCTCCCGCCCAACACCCCCAACCTGTCGGCTTCCGCGATCTGGGCGCTCGAACGCCTCGCCGATGTTCGCTACGGCCGCGACGCGCCGGCGCTCGGCTGGTCGGTCGAGCAGGAACTCGTCGGCGCGGGCTTCGTCAGCCAGGCGGCGAACGGACGCTCCGGTGCGTCGATCACCGCGCACGGTCGCAATTTCCTGAAGAGCCGCAAGTAGCCCCTGCCGGCGCGGGCGCGATTCCGCGTGATACGTCACGCGCGGGCGCGCCGATGGCCGTCGTCGGGGGAAGGGCCGACTGCTCGCCGCAGCCGGTGTTCGCGAAGGCGTTCACTACAGGCGTTCGCCACACGGCGCCGAATGGCCCGCATTCGTCGAGCGCCTCGCGTGACGCGGTCGACCGCGACGTCGTCACGCGAGCCGGTCGTGAGGGCTCCGCCGGCCGCCGGGCCAACCGTGCGACGCGGTCGCGGGCCCATGCGGACGCCTATCCCGATGCGGAAGGGGAATTGCGTCCGCATCGCCGTTTACGCGGTATCGTACGGAACCCCAAGCGCGGCGCCCTGCGTCGCGATCCCTTCCTCATGGAACGCCCGATGACAGTCAGCGCCGTGCCACCCGTCTCGTCCCCGCCCGTTCTCGACACGCCACGCCTGATCCTCGAAGGCCATCCGCTCGGCGACTTCGACGCACTCGCCGCGATGTGGGCGGAACCCGGCGTCGTCGCGCACATCTTCAACGGCACGCCCTCCACGCCGCGCGACTCGTGGATGCGCATGCTCGCGTATCGCGGGCTGTGGCCGCTGCTCGGCTATGGGTACTGGGCGATTCGGGAAAAGGCGTCGGGCCGGTATGTCGGCGATCTCGGCTTCGCGGATTTCCACCGGAACATCGAGCCGCCGATTCGCGGCGTGCCGGAAGCCGGCTGGGCGCTGGCGACGTGGGCGCAAGGCAACGGCTATGCGACCGAGGCGCTCGCGGCCGCGCTCGCATGGCTCGACGCGCAACAGCGGTTCGAGCGCAGCGTGTGCCTGATCGCGCCGACCAACGTCGCATCGATCCGGGTCGCGGAGAAAGCCGGTTACGGCGAGCCGCGGCGCATCCGCTTCAACGACGCGGAGTCGCTGATGTTTTCGCGCAAGCGCCGATAGGCGTGGCGAACCGTCCGGCGAGTCAGTCGGCGACCGGTTCGTAGCAATGCATGAAGAGGCCGTCGTCCATCGGCCAGCAGTTGCCGCATTCGTCGCGCAGGATCCAGTCGCCCGGTTTCACCGGACGCCAGCCTTCCGGCGTCGCGACCGCCCACCCCCCGTGACGGTGCTCTACCCGTTCATGGTCGCCGTCGGCGAACCACCGTGTTGCATCGACGAGACCGGCGCGTTTCTTGAATTTCATGCCATCACCGAAGGAAACGAATCTTGGTGTCGCGTAGCCGCGGCGCCCGCATCGGGCAACCGCTGCTGCGCCCGCAGGGCGTTCGTTGCCATGCGGGTTTCGTGCAACGCTTGCCAGCCCTGCGCGACGAGCGCCTCCAGCGTGTCGCGCGCGACCGCGGAGATCGTCACGTCGATCTCCTGCACTTTCATCAGCGCCGCCGCGACCGCGGCCGGTTGATTGGGTGCAAGCGCAACGATGAACGCCGAACGCGTCTCGGCGGCCCCGACAGCTTCGTTCCAGTCGGCACGCGCCACCGCGGCTTCGATGGCGTGCGTGAGTGCTTCGAGACGCTGGACGACTTGCAACGGCGTCATGTCGCTTCTCCGTGAATGATTCGTACTGTCCGCCTTGCAGGCCCGTCGGGAGCCGGCGCGGTGTCGATTGGACCCACGCACATCCGGTTTCGCACGCGGGCAGCATGACGCGACGTGCCGTCGAAACCGGCCGTCGACGCGATCGGGAAACGGAGGCGATCGCACTATACGAGGCGCGTGAATCAGGTTCGGGAATTGTACGGAGCAGGATGCCGGAACGTCGGTAATATTTTGTAGTGATATGTCGACTAACCTTGCCTGGCCTGGGTTCGGCCGGGGGCGAGCGACGCGCGCGACAGCGCATCGGCGCAAACGTTTTCGTCCGAAGGATGCCCCGGTCGCGCATCGTCGCGAGCGCCGCGCCGGGTTTCGCAGCGACCGGTTTTCGACCACACGCGCGGCCCCGCATCGCGGAGCCCCGCGCGTTCCGCCGGGCGTCGGCAATTCCCCCATAGCTAAGCTCACCGAACGATTCGGAATTCACCACATTCCGTTGGAATGTCGCGCAGTATCATCCACGTCGCTTCGGTTACGACGCGTTCGGACTGGCCTGACCGCTCGCCACCTTCCCGTTTTGCCCCTTCGCTTAGCGATGCCCATCCGAATCCTGCTCGTCGAAGACGACGCCCCGCTGTCCGCGCTGATCGCCGATTATCTGCGCAAGCATCATTATCAGGTGGATACGCTGTCAGACGGCGCCGGCGCGGTGCCGGCGATCGTCGCGAGCCGCCCCGACCTCGTGCTGCTCGACGTCAACCTGCCGGGCAAGGACGGCTTCGAGATCTGCCGCGAGGCGCGCATGCACTACGACGGCATCGTGATCATGGTGACGGGCCGCGACGAACCGTTCGACGAATTGCTCGGCCTGGAACTCGGCGCGGACGACTTTCTCCGCAAGCCGGTCGAGCCGCGCCTGCTGCTCGCGCGGATCAAGGGGCAGTTGCGGCGCACGCGCGTGCCGACGGGCGCCCCCGTGCCGGATTCGCCGCAGCGATACGTATTCGGCAAGTTCTCGATCGACCGGACCGACCGCCATGTGCATCTTCCGGACGGCAGCATGCCGCGCCTGACGTCGACCGAATTCGACCTGCTGTGGGCCCTTGCGTGTCGCGCCGGCGAGGTGGTGAGCCGCGAGGACCTGACGTTGCTGTTGCGCGGCATCGCGTTCGACGGCCTCGATCGTTCGATCGACGGCCGCATTTCGACGCTGCGCCGCAAGCTGCGCGACGACGCGAACGAACCGAAACGGATCAAGACCATCCGATCGAAGGGCTATCAGTTCAGCAAGCACGCATGGGATTGAGGCCGCGCGCGGGCCGGCGAATGCGGCCCGCGACTCCCGGGCCACGCTTGCGACTATCGCACGCGTGCCGCATCCGGACTCATACCCGCGTCCGTGTTCGTGTTGGCGCCCGCCTGCCATCCGCCACCAAGCGCCTTGTACAGCGCGACGAGATCGGTAGTCGTCTGCAATGCGCCCTGCTCGGCCTGCTGCCGGCCCTCGGACCATTGCCGCTCGGCGTCCAGCACGTCGAGGAACGGCGACAACCCCTTCCGGTAGCGATCGCGCGCGAGGTCCAGCGCGCCCTGTTCGGCCCGCACCGCATCGTCGAGCGCGGCCGCGCGCGCCTGGTCGGTGCGGTACACGGCCAGCGCATTGTCGACGTCGCGCAGCGCAACGAGCACGGTTTGCCGATAGGCCAGCGCCGCTTCGGCCTGGCGCGCCTGCGACAGCCGCAAGTTCGACACGAGCGCGCCACCGGAAAAAATCGGCAGCGACACGGCCGGCCCGAACGCATAGAACAGGTGCGACCAGTGCGCGAGCTCGCGCACGTGCGACGCGCGCAGGCCGACCTGCCCCGTCAGGGAGATGTCCGGATAGAACTGCGCGACCGCGACGCCGACGTCGGCGGTGGCCGCATGCAGTTCGGCCTCCGCGCGGCGGATGTCGGGGCGCCGGCGCGCGAGCGTCGACGGCAGGCCGACCGGCACGGTCGGCGGCACGTCCGGCAACGCGCGCGGGGCGGCAAGCCAGTCGTCGAGCGCGCCCGGCGCGCCGCCGACCAGATACGCGAGACCGTTGCGCAGCAGCACGATCTGCTGGTCGAACTGCGGCAGTTGCGCGCGGATCTGCGCGAGCCGCGCGTCGGCGCTGCGCACGTCGAGATCGCTCGCGAGACCGTGCGCGGCCTGCTCGCGCGTCAGGTCGCGCAGTTCGCGCTGCGCGTGTTGCAGATCGTCGGCCAGCGCGCGCTGCGCTTGCGCGCCACGCAGTTGCAGATAGGTCTGCGCGACTTCGGCCTCGAGCGACAGCAGCGCATCGTCGCGGCTCGCGACCGCCGCGCGCGTCTGCGCACCGGCCGCTTCGACCGAGCGGCGCACGCGGCCGAACAGGTCCAACTCCCACGATGCGTCGAACCCGGCCTGCCACAGGTTGACCGGCGATTCGAGCGCATCGAGCGCGCCGCGCGCGCCTTGCTGCACGCTCGCGCCGGTGCCCGGCCCGAACCGGTCGAGCGGCGAGCCCGGCGCGCCGAGACGATCGACGCGCTGGTCGATGCCCTGCTCCTCGACGATGCCTTTCAGGCCGAGCTGCTCGCGCTGGTAGCTCGCATTCGCGCGCACGTCCGGCAAACCCTGTGCGGCAGCGGCCCGAACCTGCGCGCGCGCCTGCGCGATGCGCAGCACGGCGGCCTGCACGTCGAGGTTGTCGTGCGCCGCGCGCTCGACGAGCTGATCGAGCAGCGGATCGCCGAACGCGCGCCACCAGCGCGGATCGGGATCTGCATCGACCGTCGGCGACGATCGTGCGGCCGCGCCGGACGCGGGGGCCGCCGCCTGCCCGTCCGCCCGCATCGCATGCCAGGTGTCCGGAACGTCCGCTTGCGGCGGCTTGTAGTCGGGGCCGACGGTGCAGCCCGCGACAATGGCGCATCCCGCGAATAGCGTCACCGCGCGGCACACGATGGAGTGGTTCAGGCGACGGCTATGGTTGTTTCGATACAGGCGCATGTCAGTGCCCTCCCGCGCCGCCCGCGGCCTTCGCCGGCGAGAACAGGAACGTCAGCGGAATGCTGAATGCGCAGAACACCGCGAGGATCGCGAACACGTCGATATACGCGAGGATCGTCGCCTGCGCGATGAATGTCTCGTACAGCCGCCCGGTGGCCGTCTGCAGCGCGGACGAAGGCGGCGCCCCCGTCAGCGCGCTCACCGCGCGTGCGTTCTCCTGCAGCGTATCCCGGAAGTTCTGCGACAGCGTCGACATGTGCGTGGACAGATGCGCCATGCGCGCCTGCGTGCGCTCGCGGATCAGCGCGGTCGACACCGAGATGCCGATCGAGCCCGCGACGTTGCGGAACATCGTGAACAGCGCGGACGCGTCGTCGTTGAGCCGCTGCGGCACGGTCAGGTACGCGAGCGTCGTGATCGGCACGAACATGAAGCCGATCGCGAGCGACTGCGCGCACCGGATCATCATCAGATGCGTGTAATCGATGTCCGGCACCAGCGTGCGCGAATAGATCAGCGAACCGCACAGCAGCACGAAGCCGAACCCGACCAGATAGCGCGTCTGCACGTGCGGCATCAGCCGGCTCACGATCGGAATCTCGAGCGTGATCAGCAGCGCGCCGGGCGACAGCACGAGGCCCGCGAGCGTCGCCGTGTAGCCGAGACGCTGCTGCGCGAGCTGCGGCACGATCACCGCGCTGCCGTACAGCACGGCCGCGAACGTCGCGATCGTCACGCAGCCGAGCGCGAAATTGCGGTCGCGCAGGCACGACAGGTCGACCACCGGCTTCTTCGTGCGCAGCAACCACAGCGTCGCGCCGACCAGCCCGAGCACGGACAGCACGGCGAAGACGCGGATGAAGTTCGAGCCGAACCAGTCCTCGTCCTCGCCGCGATCGAGCATCACCTGCAGGCAGCCGAGCCCGATCGCGATCAGCCCGATGCCGATGTAGTCGATGGAAATTCCGCGTTCGGCGCCGCGCCGCCACGGCGGATCCTCGACGAGCTGCATCACCGCGAGCACGGTCAGCGCGCCGATCGGCACGTTGAGCAGGAACACCCAGCGCCACGAGAAATGGTCGGTGATCCAGCCGCCGAGCGTCGGCCCGAGCACCGGCGCGACGACGATCGCGATCGCCGAGATCGAGAACGCGCGGTTGCGCTGGGCGGGCGGGAACGTATCGAGGATGATCGACTGCTGGTTCGGCTGCAGCCCGCCGCCGAACAGCCCCTGCAGCACGCGAAACACGATCAGTTCGCCGAGGTTGGTCGCGACGCCGCACAGGAACGAGCACACGGTGAACGCGGCGATGCACAGCAGGAAGTAGCGCTTGCGGCCGAGCAGGCGCCCGAGGAACCCCGAGATCGGCAGCACGATGCCGTTCGCGACCAGATACGACGTGAGCGTCCAGGTCGCCTCGTCGTAGCTCGCCGACATCGTGCCGGCGATGTGCGGCAGCGCGACGTTGACGATCGTCGTGTCGAGCACTTCCATGAACGCGGCGAGCGTGACGACGATCGCAATGAGCCACGGGTTCGCGGCCGGGCGCCATGCGCCGTCGGATGCGCCGCTGCGGTCGGGCGGCCGGTTCATCGGCGGGCCTCGTCAAGTGGAAACGGCATGCGGGTATCGGGCATCGGATCGCTCCGGTCGACACAGGCCGCGGCACGGCGACCGGTCATTTCAGGTGGACGGTCGGCACGGCCGACAGGCCGAGACCGAGCGGCGGACGGTTCGGCAGCGGGCCGTCGAGCACGATCTTCACCGGCACGCGCTGCACGATCTTCACGAAATTGCCGGTCGCGTTCTCGGTCGGGAACGCGGAGAAGCGCGAGCCGCTGCCAAGCTGGATGCTGTCGACGTGGCCGTGCAGATCGAGATCGGGATATGCGTCGACCGACACGTCGACGCGGTCGCCGACGCGCATCCGCTCGAGCTGCGACTCCTTGAAATTCGCGGTGATCCACACGCGCGGCGTGACGAGCGAGAAGATCGACGTGCCCGCTTGCAGGAACGAGCCCAGTTGCACGTTGCGCCGCGTGACCCAGCCGTCGGACGGCGCGCGCATCTCGCAGTACGACAGGTTCAGGTTGGCCGTTTCGAGCTGCGCGCGCGCCTGCAGCACCTGCTGGCGGCGTTCCTCGACGGCCGTCTCGGCTTGCCGAATCTGCTGCGGCACGAGGCTCGCGGTGCGCGCCTGGGCCTGGGCCATCGCGACGTTCGCATCGGCGGTCGCGCGCTGCGCGTCGGCCGCGTCGATCGCCTGCTGGGAGGTTGCGCGCGCATCGACCGTGCGCTGCCGCTCCTGCGCGGCGAGCGCCTGCCGGTATGCGGCTTCCGCGGATTCGATCTGCGCGCGCGCCTGCCGGTACTGGGCCGGATACTGCACGCGCGCGATATCGAGCTGCACGCGCGCCGCGTCGAGCTGCGCCTGCGCGAGACCGAGTTGCGCCTGCGCGGCGTCGACCTGCGCGCGGTAGTCGCGCGGATCGATCTCGACGAGCACGTCGCCGCGGCGCACGAACGTGTTGTCGTCGACCGCCAGCCGCGTCACGTAGCCGGACACGTGCGGCGCGACCGCGACCGCGTTGCCGTCGGTGTACGCATCGTCGGTGCTTTCCTGGTTGCGCGTGGCGAACCACCAAATGAGCCCGCCGACGAGCAGCACCAACACCACCGCGCCGAGGATGATCAGCGGCTTCTTGCCGGGCCGTTTGCGTTCGCCTTCGCCGTTGTTGCCGTTGCCGTTGCCGTCGCCGCCGGTGCGGCCGCCGCGATCGTCGTGCGGATGGTGATCGCCGCCCCCGCCGCCCGGCGCGTCGGTCGGCCGCTCGCCGTTGCCGCCCGGCGCGGCGCCCGAGCCGCCGGCGCCGGCGCCGGACTGACCGTCACCCGCCCGCGCGACGGCGGCAGGCCGGCGCTCGAACGCCGGCCACGGCACGCGCAGCGGCGTCGACGGTACGACGCCGGCCATTGCCGACGCAAGCGCGTCCGGCTGGCCGGCGCCGTACCGTCCCGGCGTCATCGCGCGCCGGAGCACGACGCCGGATCGCTTACGAACGGATAACGGGAACAAGATCGCATCGGGCATGAAACGGGGCTCCTGGCGGCGGGCGCGAGCGTCATTGCCCGCGCCGACCTCAAGCGCGCGATCAAGCAAGCAGCGGGCCCGCCAACGTGCTTCGTTCGACCGCGGCACGTCCGATGCGCGATCCGTACGCTTCAACGACCCCGACAGGACTCGCGAACCATGACACGTTCGACCTCACTCGACACCGACACACGCGATGAAGATCGCGGCGACAGCAAGCCCGGCCCCGAGGGCAAGCGCCGCGGCACGAGCACGCCACCGCCGCGCAGTGCGCGCGACCCCGCCGAAGGCAAACCGGACGGAACGGAAAACGGGACGCCGCCCCATCGTCCGCCATCCGGCGAACACGGCGAACATGGCGACGCGTGATCGCCGCGCGTCGCCCCCGTCCACGCTCCCGAATCGGCCGCAAGAAACGGCGGCAGAAATGACAAGCCGTTGAAAAATCGCGGGCGACGATCGACAGGTTCGGCCGAAACGTTCACACGCGGCTCCGTGCGAGCGCGACGCGGGCACGCACGTTGCGGCACAGGCGCATGGATCTTTCAATCACCCGCCACTTGCCCTGCATGACGCTACCCGACCCGTCCGATTTCCCTGTTCGCGCGGTGCCGCTGGCGCCGCTGGCGAAGGAACGCGCCACGATCGTCTGCCTTCGCAACCGGCGCGTGCTGCTGGTCGCGCGCGGGCGGTCGTCGCGGTGGACGCTGCCGGGCGGCGTGATCCGGCGCGGCGAATCGGCGCTCGACGCCGCGCATCGCGAACTTCGGGAGGAAACGGGGCTTGCCGATCTCGAACTCGCGTATTTCTTCTACGTGGACGGCAGCGTGAAACGCCATCACGTCTTCGTCGCGAGCCTGCCGCGCGGCGCGCACGCGTGCCCGGGACGTGAAATAGCGCTGTGCCGCTGGGTCGGCATCGACGCGGTGGCGCACTGGCCGGCAAGCGCGCCGACGCAGCGCATCATCCGTCAGTTCGCGGGCCTGTGTGTCGCCAGCGGCCCGCAACCGGACCCGGACGCGCTCACGCGTCTTTCGTCGTCTCGTTGAGACCGGCGGCCGGCGGCTGGGGATCGCGCGTGAGCCCTTGCGCGAACACCTTCAACCCTTCGAGCAGCGGCGTCAGCGCATCCCACAGCGCCTCGTCGTGCAGCAGCCGATAAATGCCGCGCACGCCGGGCGCGACATGCGCGTGCTGTCCCGGCTGCCACGCGCCGACGTGATGCAGCGCGTCGGCCGCCGCGAACGCGGCGCGACCGAACTGTTCCGGCGGAATACGCGACAGCGCCGTCACCAGCATCGCCAGATTTTGCATGCCACTCTGCATGCCGGGCTTGTCGAGCGCGTCGACGAACGTGTCGGCGAGCCGTGCGTTCGCGCTGACGACCTCGTTCGCGAAGCGCAGGAAGCCGTGCCGATGCAGACTGCCGAGCAGGTGTTCGAGCGCGTCGTGCGCACCGGGCTCGGGCGGCGGGGATGTCGTATCGGGCTGGCGATCCGTCATAGGCTTGCTCCGGTTGAGGCGCCAGGCTGCCGTCGTACCGGCGGCCGTGCGTGCGCCGAATGCGTGTCGTACTCGTTCGCCGGCCCCCGCCGAGGCGGGCAGCCGCGGCCGCGTCAGTGCGAATGACCGTCGGGCGGCGCCTTGTATTCGCTGCGCGCGCCCATCGCGTCCTCGACGTGATGCACGCCCTGCAGCGCGGCGACGCCGTCGATCAACGCCTGCCGCTCGGCCTCCTCGACCTGTCCGGTGAGGCACACGTTGCCGTGCTCGACACTCACGTCGATGTCGCGCGGGCGACCGACGAGCCGGCCGAGCGCCGCACGCACGCGTTCGGCGACCTGCACGTCGTTCGCATCGCCCGCGAGCCAGTCGGCCCGCAGGCCGGCGATCGCGCCGCGCGCATGGTCGGCCGCCCGCTTCACCTGCGCATTCGTGTAGTCGGCCACGCCGTGCCGCCCGGCCACCGCCTTGTCGCGCAGATACGCACGGCGACGCCGGCCGGACGACGGATCGAGGAAGTACATCGCGGCCGCCCCGCAGGCGACGGCCACCGCAAGATTCAACAGCGGATTCGAAGGAGTTCTGGAGTTCATGGAAGCACCGTAGGCAATACCCGGAACGACCGGGCTTCGTTTCGGTATGCAGCACATGTCGTTCCCCGCTGCGCGCATCGCGTGCACGCGCTCGCGCCGCAAGGCGGCGCCAGAAACGACAAGCGTTTGAAAAATCATCGGGCCGCGCATCGCTCGATCGGAAAATCAGACGATCCGACGATCACGATTCGGGCGGCGCGTCGGCCGTTTCCGCACGCTTCTCGCCCGGCTCGTCCTCGCCGCGCTCGGCCGCGCGCTGCGCCATTTCGACGTAGGTCTGCGCCAACGCGCGCAATTCCTCCTCCGACGCATCCTCGATCCCGATCAGCCGGTCGCTCGCCGCGCGCGTGACCGCGAGCAGTTCGTCGAGCTTCAGGTGCAACGCCACGCTGTCGCGATTCTGGTTGCGCTGCAACAGGAACACCATCAGGAACGTGATGATCGTGGTGCCGGTATTGATGACGAGCTGCCACGCGTCGGAGTAGTGAAACACCGGCCCGCTCACGAGCCACAGCACGGTGATGGCGACCGCGCTGCCGAACGCCACCGGTGAGCCCGCCCACGTAGTCACGCCCGACGCAAAACGTTCGAACGCGCGGGTGACGGTGTTCCCGGCCGGCCGGGAACGGGCACCGGGCCCGCACGCCGTGTCGCGACGATCGCTCGGTGGTTCGTTGGGTTCGCGCATGAAAGCCTCCGGATTCGATGATTTGTTGGAATGTGCGCGGGAGCCGCCGCATCGCCCGCCGCGAACCGGTCGCAAACTGGAGGCTTGGGGGGCGGTCCCGTGTGTACGCGCCGTCGAGCCCAGCATTACGCGTGCCTGCCCCCCCAACGCCGGTGCGCGCTTTACCGCGGCGCGTGCGTGTCCTCGTCGCCCGGGAAATAGCGCGTGTCGGTCAGTTGCGCGATGCCGTCGAGATCCGGAAAGATCGTCGCGATGCTCACGCCGACGCCCGCAAGCTCCTGCCGGATCGTCGCGAACCGGGCGCCCGGCACGACGATCCGCATGAGGCGGCCGGCGAGATCCGCGTCCTCGTCGAGCGGCACGAAGCGCTCGTCACGCGCGTCATAACGGTGAATCGTGAACCAGCCCTCCTGCGCGGTGATCCTCGGCATCACGTGGCGAGGCCGAAACACCTTGGTGCGCGTGACCTCCAGCGGCGCACGCCGTTCGGCGGCGGTCGCGATGTCGTCGGCGTCGTGCGACAGGCACCACACCACGCCGTCTCCACCCGATTCGCTCGCGCGCCTCACCGCGAACCACAGCGCGGCCAGCGCGTTGCCGGACCAGTCGAGCAGGCGCGTGCGCATCCCGTGCTGCTGCGCGAGCGCAAGCCAGTCGCACGCATCGAGGTTCTGTCCGGGTTCGAGATGCGGCAGCGCGCGCCGCGTGAATTCGTCGAGCATCCGCGCTTCGACGTCGGGCGACGCGCGCTGCCGCGCGATCCCCGGCACGAGCGGCCAGCCGGCGTTGCACTGGCCACGAAACAGGCGCAGCGCCATCGTCTGCCGCTGCGCGCCGATCACCGTCATGTAGTCGGCCACGCTGTCGATCGAGCGATCTTCTGCCACACGCTTGTCGTCCATGCATCGTGCCTCCTGCCGCGACTACCGTGCTGGCGGCCATTGCGTCGGCGCGGGGCCGGTTTCGCCGCTTGCCGAGTGCTGAACCGCCGCTACAGCCGGCCGCGTATCGACGTCTCGCATCGCGATTCACGGCGTCTTGCCGTGCTCCTTCTGCCAGCGCTCCATCAACGCGATCTCGTCGCGCTGCGCGGCGACGATCCGGCTCGCGAGCTGCCTCAGCGTCGGGTCCTTGCCGTATTTGAGCTCGACCTGCGCCATGTCGATCGCGCCCTGGTGATGCGGCGCCATGTGCGCGACGAAATCGCGGTCGGCGTCGCCGGTGTATGGCGCGCCCTCCATCGCTTCCATCATCTTTCGGTCGGCGCGCTTGAACGCCTGCGTGGACGTGTCGGGCACGCTGGCGGGATCGGGCGGGCGCAACTGTGCCGCCGCCGGCAGCGCCGATGCACACGCCGCCAGCAGCGCGCAGGCTGCACCGCGGCGTATGAATGGACGGTTGAATGCAGGCATGAGACGAATCCTCGACAAGAAAGTGAATGGAGCGGGTGCGGCATCGTGGCTCGCACGCGCACGTCGTATCGGCCGCCAGCGGAGCTGCGCCGCGCAATTCATCGCCATCGCGCACGCGCATGGGCCTCGCCGCGCGCGACCAGCGCTCGGATGCGCTCGGCGGTACGGCACGCGATCGCCTGGATCGTCAGCGACGGATTCACGCCGCCGACCGTCGGAAACACCGATCCGTCGCACACCCACAGGTTCGGGATGTCCCAGCTACGACAGTCGGCATCGACGACGCTCGTCGCCGGGTCGCCGCCCATCCGCACGGTGCCGGCGAGATGGCACGTGTCGTCCTCCTCGTGCCAGATGTCCCGTGCGCCGGCCGCTTCCAGCGAACGCCCCATCTGCGCGAGCGCATGGCGGATCATCCGGCGGTCGTTGTCGTCGTACGAATAGGTGACGCGCGCGACCGGCAGCCCGAACGCGTCGCGCTCGTCGGCGAGCGTCACGCGGTTGTCCGCGCGCGGCAGCGTCTCGCCGACGATCTTCAGGCCGGCCTGGAAGTTGTAGCGCGCCATCTCGCGCTTGAGCGCATCGCCCCACAGCCCGCGCGCGGCGACCTTGCGCGCCCATTCGATCGGCAGCGGCCCCTGGCTCATCCAGCAATAGCCGCCGAAGAAATCCTTGCCTTCGTCCGCGTAGTTCCAGTGCTCGGTGATCGACAGCGACGGCGGCCCCTTGTACCAGCGCACTTCGTCGTCCATCGTCCCCCACGACGCCTGGTTGAGCTGCGCCATCAGGTAGCGGCCGACGAGGCCCGAGCTGTTCGCGAGCCCCTGCGGATGGCGCCCGTTCGCGGACAGCAGCAACAGGCGCGGCGTCTCGATCGCATAACCGGCGACGACGACGTTGCGCGCGCGCTGGAACCGGGTGCGGCCGTCGCGCCGGTAGTGCACCCCGGTCACGCGATCGCCTTCGGCGTCGATCCGCAGCGCCATCGCGAGATCGCGCACTTCGGCGCCGGCCGCGACCGCGCGCGGTATCCACGTGACGAGCGCGCTCTGTTTCGCGTTGGTCGCGCAGCCGGCGATGCAGAAGCCGCGATACACGCACGGATGCGCGCGGCCGCGCGGCGCGGAGAGCGTCGCGAGCGGCGTCGGCGTCCAGTCGATGCCCATCGCCTCGGCGCCGCGCGCGAGCACGAGCGCGGCCGCGTTCAGTTCGTGTGCGCGATACGGATAGCGCGGCCGCGGCGGCCCCCACGGGTAGTTCACCGGCCCGCTGATTTTCAGCGCCTGTTCGACTTCGCGGTAGTAGCGCCACATCTCGCGCCAGTCGAGCGGCCAGTCGACGCCGTAGCCGAGCGCGCTACGCGAGCGAAACCACTCGGGCCGGAACCGCAGCGACACCATCGCGAAATGCACGGTGCTGCCGCCGACCGCCCGGCCGCTGTTGTTGGTGCCGAGCGTCAGCGGATCGGCGCCGTCGCAGATCCGCTCGTCGGTCCAGAACAGCTTGTGCTGATGCGTTTCATCCGACGCGAATTCCTCGAGCGGCCGCCACCACGCGCCCGCGTCGAGCGCGACGACCGAGAAACCGTATTCGGCGAGCTTGCACGCGAGCGTGCCGCCGCCCGCGCCGGTGCCGACGATCACGAAGTCGACCGCGTCGTCGTCGCGGAACATCCGCATCGGCGACCAGCCGCCCACGCGCAGCGGATCGGGCGCACGACCGTCGCGGCCGCGCGGCGTCGGAGCGGACAGCGGTTCATCGGCGGCCATCGCGATCGCCCTCCTCCGTGCGCATTTCCGCTTCCCATGGGTCGCGTCGGTTGAAATCCATTCGCACGTAGCCGCGCGGGCTCGCAGGGCCGCCGAAGCCGATCTCGTTCCACGCGAACGGATGGCCGTAATACGCGCCGCAAATATCCATCAGCACGCGCTTCATGAAGAACGTGTGCGGGTCCATGCCGGCCCAGGCCGGCGCGACCTGCGGATCGATGCGGCCGTTCTGCACCGCGTGCAGCAACGCATCGGCGTCGCGTGCGCCGAGCGCCGCGAACGCGCAGCCATGCGCGTGCCGCGCCATCGCGTCGAGTGCGGCGAGGCCCGTGCGCCATGCGATGCGCAGCGGCGGGAGGCGTGCATCGCGATAGCCGTCGCCGTCGTCGGCGGCGAGCCGCGCGTCGACCAATGCGGCGGTCGGGATCGCGCCAGCGCCGCCCGCCTGCTGCGGCACGATGCGCGCGCACAACGCCGCGAGCGACGCAAATCGTTCGACATCGAGATGGCGTGGTGCATTGGCCGCGATGCGCAGACGTGCATCGATCGCACGCCGCGTCGCATCGTTCCACGACGGCGAGTCGCGCTTCGCGAGCACGTCGTAACCCGGATAGCGCGGCAACCCGACGGGCTTGCGGCTTGCGTCGCTCATGACGCCTCCCGTTCGGCGAGCGCGGTCGCGGCGAGCCCCGCGATCGCGAGCGCGGTGAAGCTCGGTGGCGCCGGCAGCGGCGGACCCGACAGCAGGTTCTGCGACCAGTTGCGCCAGCCGCCCATCTGCCGCGCGACGCCGCGCGCATGGAACGCGACGCCGACGAACCCGAGCACGGCCGTCGCGCGCAGCCACCCGCGGCAGAAGCGCCGCTCGGCGCGCGGACGCGACAGCGCGAGTTGAGCAGTCGCCAGCGCGGCCACCGGCGGCACGACGAGCGGCGCGAACATCGCGCGATGCTGGAACGCGCCGCGAAAATGCAGCAGCCCGACTTCGCCGAGCGTGCCGACGAGCCCCGCCGTGACGAGCCCGGCCAGCGCGCGCCCGGCCGGCAGTCCGGCGAGCCGCGGCGCATCGGCCGGGCTCTCGCGCAACCGCTCGCCCGCCGCGCCCAGCGCGCCGGACAGCAAAAGCGCGAACGGTGCGCCGAGCGGTGCGCCGTAGAACAGGTTGTGCCAACTGAATCCGCCCGGCCGCTTCGTCACGTTGTACAGATGGAACGCGGAGCCGGCGACGCCCACCGCGGCCGACGCGACGTGCACCGCGTCGCGCAACCGATGACGCTCGGGCGTGTCGTCCGTGTGACCGTGCACGCTCGCGATCACCGACAGCGTCGACATCGCGAGCGGCGCGAGCATCGCGCGATTGTGGAAGGCGCCGCGATAGTGCTCGACGCCGCTGTCGGCGAGCACCGAGCCGGCCAGCAGCAGCGCGCTGCGATTGAGCAACCGTGCGGCGTCGGCCAGCAACCTGTCACGCTCGGCGGCGCGACGTCGGGGGTGTCGCATCGTTTCTCCTCGTCCGTATTCAGCACGCGAAATCCAGCAGATCGGCGGCGCGCAATTCGAGGCCGAGCCCCGTGCGCGTCGCGTCGATTTCCAAAGCGCCGTCGACGAGCGTCGGCGCGCCGTCGAACAGCATCCGCTCGAGGCGGACATGATCGTGAAACCATTCGACGTGGCGCAGGCGCGGCGCCGCGCAGCCGACGTGCCGGTGCAGCGCGGGCGCGCAGTGCGCGGACAGGTCGACGTGATACGCCTCGGCCAGCGCCGCGGCCGCGAGAAAGCCGCTGACGCCGCCGCAGCGCGTCGCATCGGCCTGCAGCACGTCCACCGCGTGGCATTCCAGCAAGCGCCGGAAATCGTCGGGCGTATACGCGTATTCGCCGGCCGCGACGTCAACCCGCGGGCCGACGTACTCCCGCACGAACCGCAGCCCGGCGACGTCGTCGCTGCTGACCGGCTCCTCGAACCAGCGAATGTCGCAATCGGCGGCGGCCTGCGCGAACGCGAGCGCGGTGCGCGGCGCATACGCGCCGTTCGCATCGACGAACAGGTCGACCTCGGGGCCGAGCGCGTCGCGCGCCGCGCGCACGCGCGAGAGGTCGCGCACATCTTCCGCACCGATCTTGATCTTGCACGCGCGCACGTGTTCGGCGCGCCAGCCGTCGAGCTGCGCGGCGAGCGTTGGCGCATCGTAAGTCGTGAAACCGCCGCTGCCGTACACCGGCACGCGTTCGCGCAGCCGGCCCAGCAGCACCGCGAGCGGCACGTCGGCGAGTTTCGCCTTCGCGTCCCACAGCGCGACGTCGAGCGCCGAAATCGCGGTCGCCGCGATCCCGCCGCGGCCGATGTTGCGCACCGCCCGCCACAACGCATCGACCGCGGCCGGGATGTCCGCCACCGGCCGCTTGCGCAACACGCCGGCCAGCAGCGACGTCACGAGCGGTACGGCACTGGCGTCCGTATACGTATAGCCGAGCCCCGTCACGGGCCCCGCGTCGATCTCGACGACGACGACCGTCGTCGCGGTCCATGCGTAGGTGCCGTCGGCTTCGGGCCGGTCGGTCGGCACGCGGTACGCGCGGGCGCGCACGTCGTCGATCGCCGGCGCGGCGGAAAGTGCCATCGTTGCGCTCCGGTCAGCTTGCTATTGGCTTGCGGACATCGCGTGCAACCGATGTGCCCGACGCCACGCGGGGCGGCACGTGCCTTGCGCGAGCGCCTCCCATCGGCTCATCCCAACCAAGGAGAAACGGCATGGCGACAGTGGCGGATTTCATCGTCGAACGGCTGTACGACTGGGGCGTGCGCCGCATCTACGGCTACCCGGGCGACGGCATCAACGGCTTTTTCGGCGCGCTGAACCGCGCGGACGGCAAGATCGAATTCATCCAGGCGCGCCACGAGGAGATGGCGGCCTTCATGGCGTCCGCGCATGCAAAATTTACAGGCGAGCTCGGCGTGTGCGTCGCGACGTCGGGCCCGGGCGCCGCGCACCTCGTGACGGGCCTCTACGACGCGCGGCTCGACCACATGCCGGTGCTCGCGATCGTCGGCCAGCAGGCGCGCGCGGCGCTCGGCGGCCACTATCAGCAGGAGGTGGATCTTCCCGCGCTTTTCAAGGACGTTGCGGGCGCATTCGTTCAGCTTGCGACGGTGCCGGGCCAGGTGCGCCATCTGGTGGACCGCGCGGTGCGCACCGCGCTCGGTGCGCGCGCGGTCACCGCGCTCGTGCTGCCGAACGATCTGCAGGAACTCGACTACGCGCCGCCGAAGCGCGCGCACGGCACCGTGCATTCGGGGGTCGGCTATACCGCGCCGAAAGTCGTGCCGTATGCGGACGACCTGCGACGCGCGGCCGACGTGCTCAACGCGGGGTCGAAAGTCGCGATGCTGGTCGGCGCCGGTGCGCTGAAGGCAACCGACGAGGTGATCGCGGTGGCCGACCGGCTGGGCGCGGGCGCCGCGAAAGCGCTGCTCGGCAAGGCCGCGCTGCCGGACGACCTGCCGTGGGTCACCGGCTCGATCGGGCTGCTCGGCACCAAGCCGAGCTACGAGCTGATGACCGAATGCGACACGCTGCTGGTCGTTGGCTCCGGCTTTCCGTATTCGGAATTCCTGCCGAAGGAAGGCCAGGCGCGCGGCGTGCAGATCGACCTGAAGGCCGACATGCTGAGCCTGCGCTACCCGATGGAAGTCAACCTGGTCGGCGACAGCGCCGAGACGCTGCGCGCGCTGCTGCCGCTTCTGAACGAGCGCCGCGACACCGCGTGGCGCGACCGGATCGCGAAATGGAACGATGACTGGCACGAGACGCTCGCGGCGCGCGCGGCCGCGAAGGCGAGCGCCGGACGCGGCGTGAACCCGCAGCGCGCGTTTACCGAGCTGTCGCCACGCCTGCCCGACGACGTGATCCTGACGAGCGATTCGGGCTCCTGCGCGAACTGGTACGCGCGCGACCTGATGATGCGGCGCGGGATGATGGGGTCGCTTTCGGGCGGGCTCGCGTCGATGGGCGCCGCGGTGCCGTACGCGATCGCCGCGAAGTTCGCGTATCCGATGCGCCCGGTGATCGCGATGGTCGGCGACGGCGCGATGCAGATGAACAACATGGCCGAGCTGATCACCGTCGCGAAATACTGGCGCCAGTGGCCCGACCCGCGCTGGATCTGCATGGTGCTGAACAACGAGGACCTGAACCAGGTCACGTGGGAGCAGCGCGTGATGGAAGGCGACCCGAAGTTCGACGCATCGCAGCAGATTCCGAACGTGCCGTACTACCGCTTCGCGACGCTGCTCGGCCTCAAGGGCATCTACGTCGACGATCCGGAACAGCTCGGCGCCGCGTGGGACGAAGCGCTCGCGTCGGACCGGCCGGTCGTGCTCGAGGTGAAAAGCGACCCCGAGGTGCCGCCGCTGCCGCCGCACGTGACGTTGCAGCAGGCGAAGCATTTCGCCGAAACGCTGGTGAGAGGCGATCCGCGCGAGGGCAACGTGATCGTCGAGACCGCGCGGCAGGTGTTGTCGGCCGTGCTGCCGGGCAATGGCGAACACGGCGATAAACACGGCGACAAGCGAGGCAAGGGAGGGAAAAGCGAATCGTAAGCAAGACGCGCGTGCGGGACGGCGCGGCACCCTAGCCGATGTCGACGTCGTCCCGCCCGTCGCCCTGCAGCGCGAGCGCCGCGTTCACGAGCCCGACGTGCGCGAGCGTGAACGGAAAATTTCCGCACATGCGCCGCGCTTTCACATCGTATTCCTCGGACAGCAGCCCGACGTCGTTGCGCAGGCCGAGCAGCCGCTCGAACAGCGCGCGCGCGTCGTCGTCGCGCCCCTGCATCCGGTACACCTGCACGAGCCAGAAGCCGGCCGCGAGAAACGCGCCTTCGTCGCCTTCGCAGCCGTCCGCGAAACGCGGCGGCCGATAGCGGAACGGCAAGCCGTCGTCCATCAGCTCGCGCTCGATGGCGGCGACCGTCGCCACGACGCGCGGGTCGGACGCGTCGAGCATCCCCGTCAACGGAATCAGCAACAGGCTGACGTCGATGCCGTCGCCGTCGAAGCGATCGACGAAGCGGCCGAGTGTCGCGTGATAGCCGCGCTCCAGCACTTCCGCGCGCACCGCGTCGGCCCAGCGCCGCCATACGTCGAGCGGCGCGCGGTGACCGAATGCGCGCGCGGAGCGGTACGCGCTTTCGACCGCGGCCCACACCATCACCTTCGACGACGTGAACGAATACCGGCCGCTGCGCACTTCCCAGATGCCTTCGTCCGGCTCGTGCCAGATCGTCGCGAGATGTTCGAGCAGGCGCCGCTCGAGCGTCCATGCGTCGTCGTCGGGCGGCAGCCCGTGCCGGCGCGCCTGGTATAGCGCACCGAGCACCTCGCCGTACACGTCGAGCTGCAACTGGTCGGCCGCCGCGTTGCCGAAGCGCACCGGCCGCGCGCCTTCGTAGCCGGCCAGATGCGCGGCTTCCCACTCGGCCGCGCGCCGGCCGCCGTCGGCCGCATACAGCACCTGCAGTTGCGACGGATGATCGGCGATCGCGCGCACGAGCCAGTCGCGCCAGCGCGCGCCTTCGTCGCGATAGCCGCAGCGCACGAGCGCGTGCAGCGTGAAGCTCGCATCGCGCAGCCAGCAGAACCGGTAGTCCCAGTTGCGCTTGCCGCCGAAGCGCTCGGGCAGCGAACTGGTCGGCGCCGCGACGATGCCGCCGGTGCGCAGGCTCGACAGCAGTTTCACCGTGATCAGCGCGCGCTCGATCGCATCGCGATACGGGCCCTCGGCGGCGTTGCAATCCGACCAGCCGCGCCAGAACGCCTGCGTGTCGTGCAACGACGCGTCTGCATCGGGCACGGCCGGCGCCGGGTCGAACGAGCGCGCGTAACTGATGCAAAAATCGACCCGCTCGCCCGCCGCGATCCGTCGCGTGCCGACCAGCTGGTCGCTCTGTACGTCGAGCCGCGTATCGGTGTCGACCCACATCGCATCGCCGCCCGTCATCATCCGCCAGCGGCGGCCGAAAGGCCGGCACCACGGCAGCGCGTTGCCGTAATCGAAGCGCACGCCGAGATCGACGTCGACGTCGACCGTCCCGCGCTCGCCGCGCACACTGCGGATCAGGCACGGATCGCGCGCGTTCCAGCTCATCCAGTCGGTGATCGAGATACAGCCCGACGTCGTTTCGAACGTCGTTTCGAGGATCGCGGTGCGCGGGAGATAGCGGCGTGTCGTGCGGGCATCCTGCTCGCGCGGCGCAATCCGGAACCGGCCGTTGTCCGGCGTACCGACGAGCGCGGCGAAACACGGCGGCGAATCGAAGTCCGGCCAGCACAGCCAGTCGATGCTGCCGTCGCGCGCGACGAGCGCGGCGCTGCGACCGTCGCCGACGAGTGCGTAATCCTCGATCCGCATCGCGCTCACCGGCGCCATTTACGTGCGGCGGCACACGCAGCCGCGAGCACCGCGACGGCCGCGCCGAATGCCAGTGCGCGCGACGCGCCGAGCCCTGCCTCGGCGCCCGTGCGGTGTGCTTCGTCGGTGAACGCGCCACGCGTCGCATGCCGCCCGGGCACCGGCGCCCACAGGTTCGATACGCGCGGGCCGGCCGGCGCCGCGCGCTGCTGGCCGCGTACCGCGGTGCGCGCGAGATAGCGATCGAAGCAGCCGGGCGCGACGCCGTTCGCGACGATCGCCGCGAGCGACGACCCGCCGACCCAGCGCTCGCGGCACGGATGCCGGGCAGCGTGCACGATCGCATCGGCCGCCACTTCCGGCGCATAGACCGGCGCGACCGGACGCGGTGCGTGCGGCAGCACCGATTCGGCCCAGTCGAACTGCGGCGTGTCGATTGCCGGCAACTGCACCATCGTCACGCGCACGCGGCTGCGCGCATGCAGCAACTCGCAGCGCAGCGCGTCGGTGAAGCCGCGGATCGCGTGTTTCGCGCCGCAATACGGCGCCTGTAGCGGAATCGACCGGTACGCGAGTGCCGAGCCGACTTGCACGATCGTGCCGCGGTTGCGCGGGGCCATCCGCGCGAGCGCGGCACGCGTGCCGTATACGCAACCGAGGTAGGTGACGGCCGTCACGCGCGCATAGTCTTCCGGCGAGATTTCGTCGAACGGCGCGAACACGGTGACCATCGCGTTGTTGACCCACACGTCGAGCGGCCCGAGTTCGTTTTCGATCCGCTCGGCCGCCGCGTCGAGCGCGGCCGCATCGCTGACGTCCACGGCAATCGGCAGCGCCTGGACGCCATACGCGCGCACCTCGCTCGCGGTGTCGTCGAGCGCGTGCAGGTCGCGGGCGAGCAGCGCGACGTTCGCGCCCATCCGTGCAAACGCGTGGGCGGTCGCGCGGCCGACGCCGGCGCTCGCGCCGGTGATCGCGACGGTCTTCACGGTCGGTTCCTCCCGTTCTGTGACGAGGGCCGGCATGCGGCATGCGTGCCGGAACGGGATCGACGTAGCAAACGGTATGCCGCCCGTCCATGCGAGCCGTATCGCCCCGGCACTTGCCGTGAACGCCCACCCAATTTACAAGCCGGCTGTAACGCAGTCGCCGTGGCGCGCCCCATTCCGCACCCCCAAGGCTGCATACGCACGAGCGTCATGCGCACGAAACTTGCTCTGCCGCGAACGGCTATCGTCACGCCGCCGAATGCGGCAAGGAGTCGTGTTGCTCATCGCGCTGTCCAGGAAAACGCGTCGTATCGCCTGCATCGCGCCGTTCGCGTGGGCGGTCGCGCCGATCGTCGCGCACGCGGCCGCCGAGCGCGCCGAGCCCGGCAACCCGGCCACGACGCTGCCGCTTGCGTACGTCGTGCACGCGGCCGGCCCTGCCGCGCAGCCGGTCTTCGTGCTCGGCTGGGCGCTGCTCGCGCTGTGCATGTTCGTCTGCGTCGCGATCGCGGTGCTGCTGCTGATCGCGCTGTTTCGCCGTCGCGCGCAGGGGGGCGGCGGCTACGGCAGCGGCCTCGCGATCGTGACCGTCGGCACCGCGATCTCGATCCTGCTGCTGTTCGGCGCGCTCGTATACATGCTGCGCGTGCTCGGCGCGATCGCAGCGCCGCCGCGCCCGCCCGCCCTGACGATCGACGTGACCGCGCAAGACTGGTGGTGGGCCGTTCGTTATCCGGACGATGCGAGCGGCCCGGGCTTCGTCACGGCGAACGAGATCCATATTCCGGTGGGCGAGCCCGTCGCGATCGAACTGAAAAGCGCCGACGTGATCCACGCGTTCTGGGTGCCGCAACTTGCCGGCAAGACGCAGACGATTCCCGGCCAGACCAACCGCCAATGGCTGCAGGCCGACCGGCCGGGCATCTACCGCGGGCAGTGCTCGCAATACTGCGGCGCGCAGCACGCGCACATGGCGTTCGAAGTCGTGGCCGAGCCGCCGGACGCGTTTCGTGCGTGGCTCGCCGCGCAGCGGCAACCGGCCGAGGCACCCGCGGCGAGCGCCGCCGCCGAACGCCGCGGCCAGCGCGTGTTCGCCGCGCGCTGCGCGGGCTGCCACGCGGTGCGCGGCACCGACGCGACGGGCGATGCCGGCCCCGATCTCACGCACGTCGGCACGCGCCGGCTGCTCGCGGCCGGCACGCTCGACAACACGCCCGACAACCTGCGCCGCTGGATCGCCCATGCGCAGCAGATCAAACCGCAATCGCTGATGCCGTCGATCGCGCTCGCGCCGCGCGACGCCGACGATCTCGCCGCGTATCTCGCGACGCTGCACTGAACCGAGGATGCCGATGGCCATTGCCCGCGACACGCCCGCCCCGCTCAGCCGCGTACCCGATCTCGGCGAAGCGCCGCCCGGCTCCGCGCACGAGCGCGCGCTGGCCGAGCTGTGGGAATCGCAACCCGGCTGGCGCGGCTGGCTCGGCACCGTCGATCACAAGCGCATCGGGCTGCGCTACATCGTCACCGCGTTCGTGTTCCTGCTGCTCGGCGGCGTCGAGGCGCTCGTGATGCGCATCCAGCTCGCACGGCCGAACGCGACGCTGCTCACGCCCGCGCAATACGATTCGCTGTTCACGATGCACGGCGTCACGATGATCTTCCTGTACGCGCTGCCGGTGCTGTCCGGCTTCGCGAACTATCTGTGGCCGCTGATGCTCGGCTCGCGCGACATGGCGTTCCCGCGACTGAACGCGTTCTCGTACTGGGCGTTCCTGTTCGCCGGACTGTTCCTGTACGCGAGCTTTCCGCTCGGCGCGGTGCCCGACGGCGGCTGGTTCAACTACGTACCGCTCACGTCGCTCGACTACAGCGCCGGCGCGAACATCGACATCTACGCGCTCGGGATGATCCTGCTCGGCATCTCGACGACCGGCGGCGCGGCGAACTTCGTCGTCACGTTGCTGCGGATGCGCGCGCACGGCATGTCGATCGACCGGGTGCCGATCATCGTATGGGGCACGCTGACCGCGTCGGTCGCGAACCTGGTCGCGGTGCCGTCGGTGAGCCTCGCGTTCCTGCTGCTGTGGCTCGACCGCAATGCCGGCACGCATTTCTTCGACGTCGCGCACGGCGGCCGTCCGCTGTTGTGGCAGCACCTGTTCTGGATGTTCGCGCACCCATGGGTCTACGTGGTCGTGCTGCCGGCGATGGGGATCGTGTCGGACGCGCTGCCGACCTTCTGCCGGCGGCCGCTCGTCGCGTACGAGGCCGTCGCGGTGTCGACGGTCGCGACGATGCTGATCGGCTTCGAGGTGTGGGTCCACCATATGTTCGCGACGGGCATCGCGCCGCTCGCGCTCGCGTTCTTCGGCGCCGCGAGCATGCTGATCTCGATTCCGAGCGCGGTCGCGGTGTTCGCGTGGATCGCGACGATCTGGACCGGCCGCCCCGTGTTCCGCACGCCGTTCCTGTATTTCGCGGGTTTCGTGCTGATGTTCGTGATCGGCGGCGTGTCCGGCGTGATGACCGCGGCCGTGCCGCTCGACTGGCAGCTCACCGATACGTACTTCGTCGTCGCGCACCTGCACTACGTGCTGCTCGGCATCAACGTGTTTCCGGTACTCGGCGGCGTCGCGTACTGGTTCCCGAAATTCACCGGGCGGATGATGAACGAGCGGTTCGGCCGCTGGACCTTCTGGGTCGTGCTGGTCGGCTTCAACCTCGGCTTCTTCCCGATGCACATTTCCGGGCTGCTCGGGATGCCGCGGCGCATCTATACCTATCCGTCCGGGATGGGCTGGGACACGTCGAACCTGCTGACGACGATCGGATCGTTCGTGTTCGGGATCGGCATCGTGATGTTCGTCGTCAACGCGCTGGTGAGCGCGAAGCGCGGCGTGCGCGCCAGCGAGAATCCGTGGGGCGCGGCCGGCCTCGAATGGTCGGTCGCGTCGCCGACGCCCGTGTACAACTTCGCGGTGCTGCCGCTCGTCGCGTCGCGGCATCCGCTGTGGGAAACGCGCGACGATCCGGCGCGCACCAGCCTGCGGGTCGGCTACCGGCTCGCGGACGGGCGCGAGGCGCTCGCGGTCACGCCGCTCGCCGCCGCGCCGAGCGCGATCCTGAAGATGCCCGAAGACAGTTGCATGCCGTTCGTGCTCGCGCTGCTCGCGACCGCCGTGTTCGCGGCGATGCTCGCGCGCTCGCCGACGCTCGTCTGCGCGGCGGACGCCGGTTGCGCGATCGCCACCGCCGCATGGCTGTGGCCGCGCCGCGAACTCGGGCAGCGCGCGCGCCCGCCGGCCCGCGCCGACACGCACGCGCCCGCTGCGGTCGTCGGGCGTCATCCGGACGAACCGCCGTCGGCGACGGTGCCGGCCGGCGCGCCGGCCGCGTGCATCGAGCCGCTGCCGATCGGTAGTTGCGGCGAACGCGCGAGCGGCTGGTGGGGCGTGCTCACGCTGATCGTGACCGAGGCCGGGCTGTTCGGCTACCTGCTGTTCTGCTACTTCTACCTGCAGTCGCAGTGGTCCGCGCCGTGGCCGCCCGAAGGGATGCCGAAGATCGGGCTCGCGGCCGCCAATACGGTCGTGCTGCTGTCGAGCAGCGTATTCGTGTGGCTCGCCGAGCGCGCGGTGCGGGCCGACCGGCAGGCGCGCGCGGTCGCGCTGCTCGTCGTCGCGCTGGCGCTCGGCACCGCGTTCGCGCTGGTCCAGTTGCACGAATGGCGAGACCACCCGTACGGCCCGACCGCGCATCTGTACGGCAGCCTCTACTTCACGATCACGGGGTTCCACCTCGCGCACGTCGTGGTCGGTCTTGTGATCCTCGCGTTGCTCGCCGCGTGGACGGCCGCCGGCTTCTTCGGCCGCGAACGACGCGTCGCGCTGACGGTCGGCGGGCTCTACTGGCACTTCGTCGACATCGTGTGGCTGTTCATCTTCACCGCGCTGTACGTATCGCCCTTCTGGCTGAGGAGCACCGGATGAACGACGCCCGACGCGCGTGGACACCACTGCTCGCGATCGCGGCCGGCCTCGTCGGCGCACCCGCGCTGTGGTTCGCGCAGATGCTGGTGTCGGAGACGCTCGCGTCCACCGCGTGCTATCCGCTCGGTGTCGCGCAAGCCGCGCCGCGCTGGGCGCACGTCGGCGTATGGCTCGCGCTGATCGCCGCGGGCGCGTTCGCGGCGGCCGCGGCCTGCGCGACCTGGCTCGCGTACGCGTGGCGGCGCCGGCACGACGCCGATGCGCGTGCCGTGACGCGCGACGGCAGCACGCGCTTTCTCGCGCGCTGCGGCATGCTCGCGGCGCTCGGTTTCGTGATCGGTCTGGTGTTCACGGGAATCGTCACCGCTTTCGTGGGGCCTTGCAGTCCATGGCGCTGATCCCGTTCGCTTCGTTCCCGTTCCCGGTGCCGGGCCGCCGCGCGGGGGTCGCGCTCGCGGTATGCGTCGCGCTCTGCGGATGCGATATGCAGCAGGACGACAATACCGTCGCTCCCGCCGATGCGGCAGACGCCGCGTCGGCCGCGGAAGCGCCCGGGCCCGCGTCGGGCTGGCGGTTCGTGCGGATTCGCGCGGCGGCGGCCGATGCCGGCGCGTCGCTGTCTGCTCGCGTGAAGGAAGATCGTCGACTGTCACGCGACCGGGATGCGTCAGTGGCGGATGCGCCATCTTCCGCGGCATCCCCCCCACCGCCCGACGCCGCTTCCGCTTCGACCGCCCGCCGCCCGGTCATCGCGGCGGCTGCCGCGAGCGCCGACGCCGCGACGATCGCGCGCGGCCGCTATCTCGCGCTCGCCGGCGATTGCGCCGCGTGCCACGATGCGGCCGACCATACGCCGTACGCGGGCGGGCAGCCGGTGAATTCGCCGTTCGGGCCGATCTATGCGCCGAACATCACGCCGGACCCGACGCACGGGATCGGCCACTACACGCTGCGCCAGTTCGACGATGCGTTGCGGCGCGGCGTGCGCGCGGACGGCAGCCGGCTGTATCCGGCGATGCCGTACCCGTCGCTCGCGCACCTCACCGACGACGACGTGCGCGCGCTGTATGCGTATTTCATGCGGGGCGTCGCGCCGTCCCCGAACGCGGCAAAGCTCACGCAATTGCCGTTTCCGTTCAACCAGCGCTGGGCGCTCGCGCTGTGGAGCCTCGCGTTCGCGAACCGCGACCGGTTCACGCCGCGGCCGTCGCAATCGGCGCAATGGAATCGCGGCGCGTATCTCGTGCAGGGGCTCGGCCATTGCGGCGCATGCCATACGCCGCGCGGGCCGGCCTACAACGAACGCGGCTACGACGAACGCAGCCCCGCGTTCCTGACCGGCGGCATCAACGACCACTGGTTCGCGCCGAACCTGACCGGCGCGGACCCGGACGGCCTCGGCCGCTGGTCGGCCGACGACATCGCCGCGTTCCTGCGCAGCGGCCATGCGGCGCGCGGCGCGGTGTTCGGCGCGATGGCGCCGGTCGTCGGCGAAAGCACCGCGCTACTGACGGATGCCGATCGCCACGCGATCGCCGTGTACCTGAAATCGTTGCCCGCGCAACCGACTGCCGCGACGAATCCGCTCGGTGTCGGTGTCCCTCGGCTGACGGTTGCGGGCCCGCGTCCGGAAGGCGGCCAGCAGGCGCCGGGGGCCGGGGTGTATGCGGGGTTCTGTGCACGCTGTCATGGCGCCGAAGGTAAAGGCGTACCTGATCACGGGCCGGCGCTCGCGGGCAGTTCGATCGTGCTCGCGGCCGATCCGACCAGCACGATCCGGATCGTGGTCGAAGGCGCGCAGCCGGCGCCGGGCAAGCCGGGGCCGGTACAACGGATGCCGGCGATGCGCGGCGCGCTGACGAGCGGCGAGATCGCGGCGGTGGTCAGCTACGTGCGCGGTGCGTGGGGGAATCGGGCGGCACCGGTGTCGGAGCAGGATGTGCGGCGGTTGCGGGGGGCGATCAAGCGGTAGGCCGCCGTGCCTGGATGTGATCCCGACGCGGCGATGACCGTCGTGATCACCGCGGCTTCGACGCTCCCGCTACCGGCTCGCAACAGCCTGCGCTTCCGGCGCCTGCCATCCACCGCCGAGCGCCTTGAATGCGGCGACCGCCGCGCGCGCCGATTCGGTTCGCGCCTGCACGCGCTCGTCCGATGCGCGCAGCAGGCTTTCGTCGGCCTGCAACACTTCGATCAGGCTGACCACCCCTCTCTGGTAAGCCGCAAACGACGCGGCCCGCGCGCGGCCGAGCGAATTCACGCCGTCGCCGAGAATGGCCGCCTGCTCGTCACGCTTGACGAGCGCGGAGAACGCATTCTCGACGTCCTCGGTCGCATGCAGCGCCGCGAGCCGATACGCGGCCAGCATTTCGGCATCCTGCCCTTTTGCCTGCGCGATCTGCGCATTGATCCGGCCGAAGTCGAACAGGCGCCAGCGCAAGCCGAGCACGCCGGCAGCCTGGTTCGCGCCGCCGGCAAACAGGTTGCCCGCGCCCATCGTCGTCGCGCTGCCGATCAGCCCGCTCAGCGAGAACTTCGGGTAGTACTCGGCGATGGCCGCGCCGATGCGCGCGTTCGACGCCGCCACGCGCCGCTCGGCGACGATCAGGTCGGGCCGGCGCCGCAGCAGTTCGCCGGGCGTGCCCATCGCCGCGATCCGCGGTGCGACCGGTACGTCGCCGCCGGCAAGCAATTCCGCGCGATGCGTGCCGGGCTGCGCGCCGAGCATCACGTCGAGCGCATTCATCGCCGCGTCCAGCGCCGCTTCGAGCACCGGCACCGTGGCGCGAACCTGCGCGAGCGCGCCTTCGGCCTGCCTCACCTGAAGCTCCGCCGCGAGGCCCTTTCCATAGAGCAGGTTGAGCGTCGACAGCAGATCCTGCTCGGTCCGCACCTGGCGCCGCGCGACGTCGAGGCGGCCCTGCAACCCGCGAATCGTGATGTAGGTATCCGCGGTTTGCGCGGCGACGGCGAGCCGCGTCGCGACCGCCGCCGCTTCGGATGCCTGATAGTCGGCGAGCGCCGCTTCGCGGCCGCGACGCAATCCGCCGAATACGTCCAGCTCCCAGCTCGCGTTGAGATCGGCCTCGTAGTCGGTGCCATGACGGTCGAAACCGGGCGTCGCATTCAACACTTGCCCCAACGGTGTTTCGACCGACTGGTAGACGCGCGCCGCCTGGCCGCTCACGTTGCCCGACGGCAGCAGCGCCGCATTCGCCGCACCGAGCCCCGCGCGCGCCTGCGTGACGCGCGCCGCGGCCTGCGCAAGGTCGAGGTTCTGGGCGAGCGCCAGCGTGATGTACCGCGTCAGTTGCGGATCGCCGAAGCCCGTCCACCACGTCGCGAGATCGGCATCGGCCGCCGCGTGGCGCTGCTCCACGGCGCGCTGCCCCTGGAACTGCTCCGGCATCGCCACGTCCGGGCGCACATAGTCGGGACCGACGGCGCACCCGGCCGACAAGAGGGCGGCCAACGCCGCGGCAACGATGGGTTTGGGTAGCATGAGGGGTTTTAGCAAGAATCCGGTAGTGACTATAATACCAAATAGTCACTCGTTGTCCATTCCTGTCCGTTGCAGCTCATGAAAAAAATCGACCCTTCCCCGGCGCCCGCGCGCGGCCCGGCCGACCACGACGTCCGCGACCAGATCGTGGCCGCCGCCACCGAGCACTTCAGCCGGTACGGCTATGAAAAGACGACCGTGTCGGACCTCGCGAAGGCGATCGGCTTCTCGAAGGCCTATATCTACAAGTTCTTCGAGTCGAAGCAGGCGATCGGCGAGATGATCTGCGCGAACTGTCTGCGCGAGATCGAGACGGACGTGCGCGCGGCCGTGGCCGCGGCGGACCTGCCCACCGAAAAGCTGCGACGGATGTTCAAGGTCTTTACCGAGGCGAGCCTGCGGCTGTTTTTCCGCGACCGCAAGCTGTACGACATCGCGGCCTCGGCCGCGACGGAGAACTGGCAGTCGGTGCAGGCCTACGAGGCGCGCGTGCAGACGCTGCTGCAGGACGTCCTCCAGGAAGGCCGGCAGAGCGGCGAGTTCGAGCGCAAGACGCCGCTGGACGAAACCGCGACGGCGATCTACCTCGTGATGCGGCCGTACCTGAACCCGCTGCTGCTGCAGTACAACCTCGACACGACCGACGCCGCGCCCGCCCAACTGTCCAGCCTCGTCCTTCGAAGCCTCGCGCCGTGATACGTCACCGATTGTGACCATTGACTATATTGGTCACTAGATACACAATGAAAGCCCCGCTCACTTCGTCATTGGGTCTTTCATGGTTCGGCGTCGCCTCGCTTTCTTCGCAGTCGCTTCCGCACTGCCCCTCGCGCTAGCCGCCTGCAGCGGAAAAGCGCCGTCCGACCCGCGCACGGAGGCGCCGCTCGTGCGCACCGCCGTCGTGCAGGCGGCCGCTCCCGCGTCCCGCTCGTTCACCGGAACCGTCGCCGCGCGCGTGCAGAGCGATCTCGGCTTCCGGGTAGCCGGCAAGGTGCTGGAGCGGCTCGTCGATACCGGGCAAACCGTACGGCGTGGCCAGCCGCTGATGCGGCTCGACCCGATCGACCTGAAGCTGGCGGCGCGTGCCCGCGACGAGGCCGTCGCTGCCGCACGGGCCCGCGCGCGGCAAACCGCCGAGGATGAAGCCCGTTACCGCGACCTGCGGGGCACCGGCGCGATATCGGCATCCGCGTACGACCAGGCCAAGGCTGCGGCCGATGCCGCAAAGGCGCAACTGAGCGCCGCCGAGGCCGACGCCGACGTCGCGCGCAACGCGACCGGCTATGCGCAACTCGTCGCGGATGGCGATGGGGTGGTGATGGAAACGCTCGCGGAACCCGGCCAGGTCGTCAGCGCGGGACAGCCGGTGGTGCGGCTCGCGCACGCCGGCAGCCGCGAGGCCGTGATCCAGCTGCCGGAAACCCTGCGTCCGGCGATCGGGTCGATCGCGCAGGCCGCGCTGTTCGGCAAGCCGGACGCCGGCGTCCTCGCGACGCTGCGCCAGCTTTCCGATACCGCGGATCCGAGAACGCGGACATTCGAAGCGCGCTACGTGCTGCAGGGCGCGCTGGCCAATGCCCCGCTCGGCGCGACCGTCACGATCCGCATCGCGGACGACGCGCGCACGGCTTCGCAACGCGGCATGCAGGTGCCGATCGGCGCGCTGCTGGACGCGGGCAACGGGCCCGGCGTGTGGGTCGTCGCCGGCGAACCGGCCAAGGTGACGTGGCGGGCGGTCAAGGTCGCGCATCTCGACGACGACAGCGCGCGCGTATCCGGCGACGGCGCACTCAAGCAAGGCGAGCGCGTCGTCGCGCTCGGCGCGCAGTTGCTGCACGAAGGCGACGCGGTGCGCGTGGCCGCGCCGGCCGCCACCATCGCGAGCGAAGGAGCACGGCCGTGAGCGAACGCCGCTTCAACCTCTCCGCGCTCGCCGTGCGCGAGCGCGCGATCACCCTCTTCCTGATCTGCCTGATTTCGCTGGCCGGCCTCGTGTCGTTCTTCAAGCTGGGCCGCGCGGAAGATCCGGCGTTCACGATCAAGGTGATGACGATCGTCACCGCATGGCCGGGCGCGACCGCGCAGGAAATGCACGACCAGGTCGCCGAAAAGATCGAAAAGCGCATGCAGGAGCTGCGCTGGTACGACCGCACCGAAACCTATACGCGCCCCGGTCTCGCGATCACGACGCTGACGCTGCTCGACAGCACGCCGCCGTCGGAGGTGCAGGAGCAGTTCTACCAGGCACGGAAAAAGATCGGCGACGAGGCGACCAACCTGCCGGCCGGCGTGATCGGCCCGATGGTCAACGACGAATACGCGGACGTCACGTTCGCGCTGTTCGCGCTGAAGGCCAAGGGCGAACCGCAGCGCCTGCTGGTGCGCGACGCCGAAGCGTTGCGTCAGCGGCTGCTGCACGTGGCGGGCGTGAAAAAAGTCGACATCATCGGCGAGCAGGCCGAGCGCATCTACGTGCAGCTGTCGCACGACCGGCTCGCGACGCTCGGCGTGAGCCCGCAAGACGTATTTGCCGCGCTCAACGGCCAGAACGTGCTGACGGCGGCCGGCTCCGTCGAGACGCGCGGGCCGGAGATCTTCATTCGCGTGGACGGCGCGTTCGACAAGCTGCAGAAGATTCGCGATACGCCCATCGTCTCGCAGGGCCGTACGCTGAAGCTGTCGGACATCGCGACCGTCGAACGCGGCTACGAAGACCCGTCGACGTTCATGATCCGCAACAACGGCGAGCCTGCGCTGCTGCTCGGCATCGTGATGCGCGACGGCTGGAACGGGCTCGACCTCGGCCGCGCGCTGGACCGCGAAGTTGGCGCGATCAATGCGGGGCTGCCGCTCGGCATGAGCCTGACCAAGGTCACCGATCAATCCGTGAACATCCGCTCGGCCGTCGACGAGTTCATGGTCAAGTTCTTCGCCGCGCTGCTCGTCGTCATGCTGGTGAGCTTCGTCAGCATGGGCTGGCGCGTGGGGCTCGTGGTCGCCGCGGCCGTGCCGCTGACGCTGGCCATCGTGTTCGTCGTGATGGCCGCCACCGGCAAGAACTTCGACCGCATCACGCTCGGCTCGCTGATCCTCGCGCTCGGGCTGCTCGTCGACGACGCGATCATCGCGATCGAAATGATGGTCGTGAAGATGGAGCAAGGCTACGGGCGGGTGGCCGCGTCGGCCTACGCGTGGAGCCATACGGCCGCGCCGATGCTGGCCGGCACGCTCGTGACCGCGGTCGGCTTCATGCCGAACGGCTTCGCGCGCTCCACGGCCGGCGAATACACCAGCAACATGTTCTGGATCGTCGGGATCGCGCTGATCGCGTCGTGGGTCGTGGCGGTGGTGTTCACGCCGTACCTCGGCGTGAAGATGCTGCCCGAGTTCAGGAAGATCGAAGGCGGCCACGACGCGATCTACGACACGCCCCGCTACAACCGTTTCCGCCAGTTGCTGACGCGCGTGATCGCGCGTAAATGGCTGGTCGCGGGGTCCGTCGTCGGCCTGTTCGTCTTCGCCATTCTCGGCATGGCGATCGTCAAGAAACAGTTCTTCCCGATCTCCGATCGCCCCGAGGTGCTCGTCGAGGTGCAGATGCCGTACGGCACGTCGATCTCGCAGACGAGCGCCGCCGCGTCGAAGGTCGAAGCGTGGCTCGCGAAGCAGAAGGAAGCGCGGATCGTCACCGCGTACGTCGGCCAGGGCGCGCCGCGCTTCTATCTGGCGATGGGGCCGGAGCTGCCCGATCCGTCGTTCGCGAAGATCGTGGTGCGCACCGACAGCCAGGACGAACGCGACGCGTTGAAGGCACGGCTGCGCCGCGCCGTCGCCGACGGCCTCGCGCCGGAAGCACGCGTGCGCGTCACGCAACTCGTGTTCGGCCCGTATTCGCCGTTCCCGGTCGCGTACCGCATCACCGGCCCCGATCCGGACACGCTGCGCGGCATCGCGTCCGAGGTCGGGCACGTGATGAACGGCAGCCCGATGATGCGCACGGTCAATGCCGACTGGGGCACGCGCGCGCCGACGCTGCATTTCACGTTGCAGCAGGATCGCCTGCAGGCGGTCGGGCTGACGTCCAGCGCGGTCGCGCAGCAGTTGCAGTTCCTGCTGACCGGCGTGCCGGTCACCGCGGTGCGCGAGGATATCCGGACCGTGCAGGTCGTCGCACGTTCGGGCGGCGATGCGCGGCTCGACCCGGCGCGGCTCGACGACTTCACGCTCGCCGGCGCGAACGGGCAGCGCATTCCGCTGTCGCAGGTCGGCAAGGTCGACGTGCGGATGGAGGAGCCGATCATGCGCTGGCGCGATCGCGTGCCGACGATCACGGTGCGCGGCGACATCGCCGACGGTTTGCAGCCGCCGGACGTATCGGCCGCGATCACGAAGCAGCTACAGCCGATCGTCGCGCGGTTGCCGAGCGGCTACAGGATCGAAGAAGCCGGCTCCATCGAGGAATCGGGCAAGGCGACGACGGCGATGCTGCCGCTGTTTCCGATCATGCTCGCGATCACGCTCGTCATCATCATCTTCCAGGTGCGCTCGATCTCGGCGATGGTGATGGTGTTCATGACGAGCCCGCTCGGGCTGATCGGGGTGGTGCCGACGCTGATTCTGTTTGGGCAACCGTTCGGCATCAATGCGCTGGTCGGACTCATTGCGCTGTCGGGGATCCTGATGCGCAATACGCTGATCCTGATCGGGCAGATCCATCAGAACGAACAGGCCGGGCTGGATCCGTTCCATGCGGTCGTCGAGGCGACCGTGCAGCGCGCGCGGCCGGTGATCCTCACCGCGATGGCGGCCGTGCTCGCGTTCATTCCGCTCACGCATTCGGTGTTCTGGGGCACGCTCGCGTACACGCTGATCGGCGGCACGTTCGCCGGGACGATCCTCACGCTGGTGTTCCTGCCGGCGATGTACGCGATCTGGTTCAGGATCGGGCCGGGCCGGGCCGCCGGCTCGGATCGCGGCGCGCATGAACCGGCAGCGCCGGGCGAGCCTGCGCTTCAGCCCGCGGTCGACGCGCGCGATTGATCCGTCCGCCATTCGTCGTGCCGGCCGGCCCGATCGATTCGGGCCTGCACAGGCAATTCCGGCTCGCGCGACGGGTCGATCGACGAAACCGCCCTATCGACGGCAAGCGCGGCACCGGTGAACGATGCCCGTCGATCACCGCCGTGGCACCGCCACCGCTTTGATCTCGACGATATAGCCGGGTGTGCCGCCGAGCATATGCGCACCGACGGCCGTCCATGCCGGCCGCGGATGCGCGTGGAAATAGCGGTCGCGCACCTGCATGAACAGCGGCAGGTCGCGCATGTCGGTATGGAAAGTCGTGAGGTCGACCACGTCGTCGAACGACGCACCGGCCGCGTCCAGCACGCGCCTCAGGTTCTCGAACGCCTGCACGATCTGCGCTTCGCGATCCTCGACAAGTTGCATCGCCGTGTCGCGGCCGATCTGGCCGGACACGTAAACCGTATCGCCGACCTTGATCGCCGGCGCATAGCCGATTTTTTCGTATACGGCTTCCATGCCGGCGGGAATAATCGCTTCGCGTGTGCTCATGAGGTTCTCCGTGGCCGGCTTGCCGCGCCGGCCGGTCATGTGACGGTCATCGTGCGCCCGGCCGCGGCGCGCGCACGGTGAAGCAGGCAAGTCGGCAGCGCGCCCTTCAACCCGTATCGCCGCCCGCGACCGGCAGCACCGTGCCGGTGATGTAGCTCGCCTCGTCCGACGCGAGAAACAGGATCGGCGCGATCTGCTCGTCGAGGCTGCCGTAGCGCTTGAAGTACGTCGAGTCGGTCACCTGCCGCACGGCCTCGGCCATCCACGCCTGTTCCTGCCCGGTGTCGCCGGCCGCATTGCGCGGTACGCGGCGCGGCGGCGCGCTGGTGCCGCCCGGCGCGGTGGCGACGACGCGGATATTGTGTTCCGCATACTCCATCGCGAGCGCCGACGTCAGCGCGTTCACGCCGCCTTTCGCCGCCGAGTACGGCACCCGGCGGATGCCGCGCGTCGCATTCGACGAGATGTTGACGATCGTGCCGCCGCCGCGCGCGACCAGGTGCGGCAGCGCGGCGTGACACGCATAGAGCGTCGGCATCAGTGAGCGGCGGATTTCCGCGTCGATCTGCGCCGGCTCGAACTCGGCGAACGGCCGCATCCGAATCGCGCCGCCGACGCCGTTGATCAGGATGTCGATGCCGCCGAACCGCCGCACTGCATATGCGACCGCAGCATGCGCGCCCTCATAGGATTCGAGGTCCGCAACGAAGCCCGCCGTCTCGCCGCCGGTCGCCTCGGCCGCCACCTCGGCGACGAAATCCGCGCGATCGACGAACAGCACCCTGCCGCCCTCGGCCGCCGCGCGCAGCGCGACACCGCGGCCGATGCCCTGCGCCGCGCCGGTGACGACGAGGATCTTGCCGGAGAATCGTTGCATGATCATGCCGCCTTTACCGTGACGTTGGGGGTGAACTTCTCGTAGTGGAAGCTGTTCGGCTTCACGCCCGCGTCGTCGAAATACTGGCGCACCGCATCGACCATCGGCGGCGGGCCGCACAGATACACGTCGACGTCGCCGTCGTTCAGCGCGTCGGCCGGAATGTGCTGCGTGACCCAGCCCTTGCGTGCGTGGTTCGATGCCGCATCCGCAACGACCGTCGCGAAGCTGAAGTTCGGCAGCTCCGCCGCCAGCGCTTCGATCGCGTCGACCAGCACGAGATCGAGATCGCGCGTGACGCCGTAGATCAGGTGCACCTTCTGCTGCGACCCGCTGCGCGCGAGCACGTCGAGCATCGACAGGAACGGCGCGAGGCCCGTGCCGCCCGCGAGGAACAGCAGCGGCCGCCGCACGTCGCGCAGGTAGAAGCTGCCGAGCGGTCCGTGCAGTTCGAGCGTATCGCCGGGTTTCGCCGATTCGAGCCAGGTGCTCATCACGCCGCCGGATATTTTCTTGATCAGGAATCCGACCTTCGCGTCGCCCGGTGCGGACGAAAACGAGTACGAGCGATGCTGGCCGCTGCCCGGCACGCCGATGTTCACGTACTGTCCGGGCAGGAACGCCGGCGCGCTCGCGCCGACGTCGAGTTCGAGCACGACGGCCGCATCGTTGTGCTGCTCGACCTTCGTGACCGTGGCGGCAAAGCTGCTCTGCCCCGTCTTGCACGCGACCGACGACGTCGGCACCGCGATCACGCAATCGCTGTGCGGCACCATCTGGCACGTCAGCACGAGGCCGCCGTCTTTTTCGTCCTCGGTGAGCGCATCGTCGATGTAATCGTCGCCGAGGTCGTAGCGGCCGCTTTCCGCGCGGCACTTGCAGGTGCCGCACACGCCGTCGGAGCAATCCATCGGCAGGTTGATCTTCGCGCGAAAGGCCGCGTCGAGCACCTTCTCGCCGGCCTTGCAGTCGATGAAGCGGGTCACCCCGTCCTCGAAATTCAATGCAATCTTGTAGCTGGACATCGCGTCACCTCCACTTCCTTTCATGGCAAACCAACGGCGTCAGACGTGATACACGTCCAGCACCTGCCGGATGTAGTCGTTCTTCAGCACGATCTTCTTGTGTGAAATAAGCAGCGCATCGCCCGCCCGGCGCAACGTGACGAACATCGTGCCGAAAAAGTGATCGGTCACGCGGTAACGATGGTTCAGCGTGTGGAAGTTGTAGCGCACGTCGACCTCGCCGTCGCGTTCGGCCAGCACCTCGACGTTCGTCACGTTGTGGCTGGTGCGCGGCTCGGGCGTCGATGCACCGCTGCGCTCGGTCTTGATCCGGAACACGCGATCCTCGAGGCCGCCGCGGTCCGTGTAATACATCAGCGAGATCTGGCGCTGCGGATCGTCGGTCGGCCGATCGTCGTCGTCCCACGCGGGCATCCAGTACGTGACGTCCTCCGTGTAGCAGGTCAGCCACGCGTCCCACTCGCGATCGTCGAGCAGGCGCGCCTCGCGATACAGCGCCGCGCAAATCGTCCGGTAATCGAAGCTCATGCCGCCACCTCCCCGCGTTCCTTTTTCAGCGCATCGCGCATCACGTGCACCCAGTGTTCGTGCTGGCACACGAACAGCCCTTCGTCCTCGCTGCGCTCGCCGGAAATGCGCGGGTTCAGCCCCATCTTTTGCGCGTTCTCGTCCGGCCCGTCGATCCACCGCGGCGCGCCGCGCGACAGGTCGTTCCACATCGCCGTGATGCCCGCATAGCCGGCCTGGCACGCACGAAACTCCTCGAGATCGTCGGCCGTGCCCATGCCGGTCACGTTGAAGAAATCCTCGTACTGGCGAATCCGGGTCGTGCGATCGGCTTCGCTCTCGCCCTTCGGCGCGAAGCAGAAGATCGTGACCTCGGTTTTGTCGACGCCGAGCGGCCGCACCACGCGGATCTGCGTGCTGAACTGGTCCATCAGGAACACGTTCGGGTACACGCACAGGTTGCGCGTCTGGTTCACGATGAAATCGGCCTGCACGTCGCCGACGCGCGCACGGATTTCGTCGCGGTGCTGGTACACGGGCCGCACTTCCGGGTTCATCGTCTTGGTCCAGAGCAGGATGTGGCCGTTGTCGAAGCCATACACGCCCGCGACCGACTTGCTCCAGCCGTTCGCATCGACCGCCTTGGTGCCGTCTTCCTTGCGGCGGCTCATCGTCGCCGCATAGTTCCAGTGCACGGTGCTGACGTGGTAACCGTCGCAGCCGTTTTCCATCTGCATCTTCCAGTTGCCTTCGTAGATGTAGGACGAGTTGCCGCGCAGCACTTCGAGCCCGTTCGGCGCCTGGTCGACGATCTGGTCGATGATCACGCGCGCTTCGCCGAGATAATCCTCGAGCGGCAGCACGTCGGCGTTGAGGCTGCCGAACAGGAAGCCGCGATAGTTCGCGAAGCGCGCGACCTTCTTCAGGTCGTGCGAGCCGTGCGTGTTGAACTGCACCGGGTACTCGGTCGTCTTCTCGTCCTTCACCTTCAGCAGCTTGCCGGTGTTCGAAAAGGTCCAGCCGTGGAACGGGCACGTGAAGCTGCCCTTGTTGCCGTGCTTGCGGCGGCACAGCATCGCGCCCTTGTGCGCACACGCATTGATCACCGCATGCAGCTCGCCGGTCTTGTCGCGCGTGATGACGATCGGCTGGCGGCCGATCCACGTCGTGTAGTAATCGTTGTTGTCGGGAATCTGGCTTTCGTGCGCGAGGTACACCCAGTTGCCCTCGAAGATGTGCTTCATCTCGAGTTCGTACAGCTCCGCGTTCGTGAAGATGTCGCGGCGGCAGCGGAAGATGCCGGCCTGCTTGTCATCCTGCACGGCGGTTTCCAGCAGGTGATCCAGTTCGTTCGTAGCGTCGATCGTGACGGACATGATGGCTCCTTCCATGCGCGTGCCGCGTCCTGCAAGCACGCTCGCATCGGTATCGGTTGAATCTCGGGGGACCGGCCGGCAGCAGCGGCGCACGCGCGCCGCCGTGCCGTCGGCGGTTATGCGGCGGCGGACGCGCGCAGGCGTTCGACGATCTGGTTGTCCTTGCCCTGCACGCGCGGCGTCAGCACGAAGTTGAACTCGATGTCCTGGTACGCGTCGGCCTTCATGCCGAGCGACGTGCCGCCAGTCTTTTCGGTCACGGGCGGAATCAGTTCCTCGCGCGTCGCATACGCGAAGTCATCCCAGATCAGCGGATCGCCGTCGATGTTGAACTGCGTCGTCAGCTTGCGGTGATCGGGGCTGTCGACGAAGAAGTGCACGTGCGCGGGGCGGTTGCCGTGGCGGCCGAGACGGTTCAGCAGGTGCTGCGTCGCGCCCTGCGGTGGGCAGCCGTAGCCGACCGGCATCAGCGTGCGGAATTCGTATTGGCCGTCGGCGCCCGTCCTCACCGCGCCGCGCAGGTTGAAATCGCTCTGCTTGCCGGTCGGGTCGAAGTGCGAATAGAACCCGTGCGAATTCGCATGCCAGCACTCGACCAGCGCGCCGGCCACCGGCTTGCCGTCGAGATCCTTCACCGTGCCGTGGATCACGAGCGGGCCCGCGCCGTCGTCCGCGTCGAGGTCGATCTTCGCGACGCCGTCGCGCACCGGCGCGCCCGCCACGTACAGCGGCCCCTCGATCGTGCGCGGCGTGCCGCCGTCGAGACCGATCGCCTCGTCCTCGGCATCCATCCGAATGTCGAGATACTTCTCGAGACCGAGGCCGGCCGCGAGCAGCGCCGCTTCGCCGTCCTGACCAAGCTTGTTCAGATAGTTCACGCCGGCCCACACTTCGTCGGGCGTGACGTCGAGATCGTCGATCGCCTTGAACAGATCGCCGAGCAGGCGCAGCACGATCTGCTGCGTGCGTGCGTCGCCTTTCGTGCCGTTTTCGCCGCTCCCGCCCGCGTTCGATGCGGCCTTCAGCAGGTCCTGCACTTCCCGGGTATCGAAAACTTTGACGCTCATGATGCTGTCTCCATGTGTATTGGGGGGATGACGGTCTTTGCCTGACTCGATTGCCGCGTGACGTTCGTCAGCCTCTTCCGGGCGAAGCGCCCGACCTCGTTCTCGTCGAGCGCGATGCCGGGCTTTCCGGGCAGTGGGCTATACCCGCGATCGTCGTGCCTTCGCCGATACCGGTCACGCCGCCGCTACCGAACACCTTCGCCAGCATCAAGGTCTGACCGTGCATCGTGGCCACCGACAGCTTGTGCGGGCGGATCGCCGGCAGATCGACGAGGCGGGTTTCGATGCGTTCGATGGTGGCGGAGGACGTGGAGCGCGCTGCGTGGGGGCTGTTCATGAAATGGATTTATACGCGGCGGGGAAATGACGCGTCCAATACTTTTAGGCGGGATTTTTTATACCTTATGGGTATCGAAATCCGACTTTAGATCGGGAATATTGCGTTGCACCATACCTGTTTTAGCTAGATATGCGGGCCTAAAGGCTTGATGGAGCGGGGTGGCGCGGGTACGCCATATCGCTTGGGCGGGGAAGCGGCGCGAGTGGTTTCGGCACGGGAAAAACCCGGCTGAAACCGGCGGCCTGCCGGGTCGATCAGGGTTTTCCTGACGGGAAAAACCGTGGGCCGGCCATCCGGCCTTCGGTTTCGGCATCGGTTTTCGCGAATGACCGGAAGGAAGCGCGTGGGCGGATATCGGCGTTCGTCACCGATATGCGTCGGCCGTCAGAAGCTGACGGCCACTATCGGGCCAGAGCCCGACGATGCCCCATGACGCTCGACGCGCCGCGCTTCAAACTATTCCGAGCAGGAATGACAGCTATCACCCGGTGCCGTCTTCTGCGGATTCGCGCTTGCCCTGAAGATCCCCAAGGCCTCTCCCTCTTTTACTTTTTCCAGGTAACGCGCAATGAACACGCTCTTCACCCGGACTCAGATCGGCCCCTATCCGCTCGACTATCGCGTCGTCATGGCGCCACTCACGCGGATGCGTACCGACGCGCACAACGTTCGCGGCGATCATAAAGCGATGGCGGTGCGATGGGCGTGCACGCGCCTGAAGAGACGGAAGGTCGCCACGGGAGGGATTGTTTCGAAACGGCCCGACGCGTTTCGGTCGATCAGCTTTGGGGTGGGACCACCGCTCGCCGCCATTCGTTCAGGCTGCGTTAGCGGGTCCGGGCCTGCGATTTCCGTACGTGCTCAGATGCCGTAGGCCAGCTCCCGCTCTTCCACTTTCTCGTTGAGCGATCCCGTTTCCATGGTCGGCGCCTCCTCACAAGCACCGAAGTGGTACCCGGCATAGTGCGCGAGCATTCGAATGTCCTTTCCTCCGATACGACGCTTTTGCAACGCGTATGCTCTAGCGGATTCGGAAAGGAAAAATCGATGTTCGCCGTTGCCCGGCTCGACGCTCACGAGCGACTTCTCGGTCAGTTCGGCGATGTCGCTGGCAACGTCGGACAGCGTATACCTCGCATCACATACCAGCGCGCGCAATGCCTCGAACGTAAAAGCAGTCTGGAATGCCGCCACGTGACCCAATAGCTTCTGACTCGACGGGCTCAGCGACGCAAAGCTCCAATCGAAGCTGGCCTGTAACGTCTGGTGGTGCGCAAGCGCCGTCCTGTATCCCCGCGTCAGCAACTGGAAGCGATCGTCGAGAAATCCGTGAACACCTCGAACGCCCAAGGCACCGATACGCCCGACCGCCATTTCGATCGCGAGGGGATTACCGTCGAGGCGACGACAGATGTCCCCGACGAGACGAGCGCTTTTTCTTAAAGTATCGAGGTCGCAACCCGACTGTTTTGCGCGCTGCAAGAACATTTGCACTGCCTCGCAATCCAGCAGTTCCGCGATGGATGACTCCGGGCGTGGCACCTGGAGCGGACGCACGTGGAAGACCGTCTCACCGGACACCCTCAACCGCTCGCGGCTCGTGACGAGTACCCGCACGTTGTCCAGCCGCATGCAAACTGAATCGACCAGTCGAGCGACTGCATCGACGACGTGCTCGGCGTTGTCCAGCACCAGCAGCGTGCGGTCTCGCGGCAAAGCTGCGACCAGCGCGTCGACAGCCGGCCTGTCGCACCCTATCGACAGGCCGAATGCCGTCGCGATTTTCTGCAGAACCGCTTCCGGGGACGCCGCATCGGAAAGCGCGACGAAACGTGTGATATCAAAACGGCCGCTGGCTGCCGCATGAGCCACTTCAATTGCCGCGCTCGTTTTCCCGACGCCACCGGCGCCCACCAGTGTCAATATATGCGTCGTGTCCAGTGTTGCCGCGATATTGGAGACCAGGCTATCGCGCCCAATGAGCTGTCCGTGCCGTCGCGGGATATCGCTGTCGCCCTGCCTGAGCGGTGTAGCCGGCGTCGAATTCGCGCTCGGGGCGGATCTCTGCGTCAGTTGGTAACCGCGACCGGGTACGGTCACGATCAGGTCGCGTTGCGATCCGAACAATTTGCGCAACGCGGAAATGTGCACCTGCAGATTGTTTTCTTCAACTACCGTGCCGGGCCAGACCGCGGCCATCAACTCGTCTTTCGTTACGAGACGTCCCTCCGCCGACAACAGTACCGCGAGCACGTCGAAGGCACGCGAACCGACATGGATAGCCTTCCCGTCACGTCGTAACGAGCGCGTCGACAAATCGACTTCGAGTGTGCCTGCCAACATGGCTCAGGCCCCGTCCATCAGACAAACCGGTCCACTGAGCCAGCACCCTCTGCTTTCATCGGCCGAATCGCGAAAGTTCACCGTGATCGCGGACGGACGGCCCATCGCCACGCCCTGACGCACGACGATGCCGCGTCCCCCTCGGGTGACGAGCCCATGGCGATGCGCGCCGTACAGGAGCGCTGCCGCGGCGATGCCGGTGGCCGCGTCTTCCGGATAGCCGGACGCGCGCGGGAACTGCCGTGCGTCGAACACGTGCGGGGCATTGGCATCGAGCGAAAACGGATACAGGCCGGTCGACGACAGCGCGTCGCATAAGGCTTCGATCTGGTCGAGTTTCGGCGTGATCGCATTCAGCCGTGAGGTCGTGCGGATCGGCACCAGCGTTTTCGTGCGGCTCGTCGTCGCGTTGACGATGCCGAGCGGCAGCAGATCGTCCGCATCGAGGTTCAACACGTCGCGTGTCCTGGCAATGAGCGCCGCGTCGACAACCGGCTCGACGCGTCCCGCGGGCTGGCTGACTTCGATCCGTGCGTCGGACGCGTCGTACCGCGCTTCGACGCTGCCGCTCAGCGTTTCAATCAGCGCCGTGTTCGTGTGCCATACGCCTGTGTGACGCAGCAGCCACAATGCGCCCAGCGTCGCGTGTCCGCACATCTCCATCTCGTGGTTGGGCACGAAAAAGCGGAAGCGGAAATCATGGCGCGGATCGAGGGCGCGCATCACAAACCCGCTTTCGAGACCATACGCGCGGGCCACCTCTTTCATCTGCGCGTCGGACCAGCCGTTCGCGTCGAGCACAATCGGGGCCGGATTGCCGCCGTCGTCGGTGGTGGAAAATACCCGTACAAGCCGCACACGTTGTACGATGCTCATTCGCTTGCTCCCTGATTAACCCCGCCTATCGGTGTGCGGCCTTTTGTGAAGCTGGCGCGAAGGCCAGTCCGTCGTCCCTCGCAGCATGCACGATCCGCGTTGTTTCTTCGCTTCCATTTGGGCCGGAACATGCTCACTATCGGGCCATGGCGGTTGGCGTCAGCGCATCGCCCATTCCTTATGAAGCCCCCAGTCGCAGGTAATCGCCATGTTTTATCAGACGTCTAAATCGCACATTCCCGCCGACCGCGTGGCTGCGACCCGTCGCATCACGATGGCCGATTACGTGACGTCGTGGCACGAGCACGAAGAGTTCATGTTCCTGCTGCCGAGTCAAGGCACGCTGACGCTGACTTCCGAGTGTTCCAAGCATGCGCAGCGCATCAGCGCCGGCGTGCTTGCGATGGTTCCTGCCGGGATTTTTCACGACACGGCGAGCAATCCCGGCGAGCACTGTCATACGGCGGTCTACGCGGAGCGCGACTTCGTTTCGTTTTGTGCGCGCAAATCCAACGTCCGGATCGCCGGGGACGACGCCCCGCGCTACTGCGTGCCACCGCCTGCGCTGCTCGGGGCGCTGCGTTTGCAAACACAGTTCGACGCGGACGACAAAACGGGGGAAGCGCACGATATGTCGCGGTATCAAAACGATCTGGTCGATCGGCTGATTGCGTCGGCGTGCGTGGCGGCGATGCTCGGCGCCGCACCGAGCGATGCGAATCCGAAGGCTTCGCGCGAGCAACGGGTCAATGAAATCAAGGCGTATCTCGACGTCAGGCTGGCGGAGCGGATCGATATCGAGACAATCGCTTCGGAATTCGCGATATCGCGACGTCATCTCACCCGGATCTTCCGCGAGGAGACCGGCGAAAGCCTCACCGATTATCAGCTCCGGCAACGTGTCATGCGCGCGCGTTCGCTCTTGAATGTTCCCGGCACGACCGTGCTGTCGGCAGCCCTGAGCGTCGGGATCGAATCACCGTCCTATCTGGCAAGGCTCTTCAACAAGTTCGGTCTGCCTTCGCCCCGCGAGCTGAAGGCATCCCGTACTCGATGCAACTGACGTCTCGTCACTTCTGACTTCTGTCGGCCCCATCGGATTCGAACCACTCATCCGGTAAATCCTGCCGCACCTGACCGCTCGCGATAAGCTTGCTGCCGCCGGTTTACCGGCGACAGCGCCAGACTGTGACGGTGAACGGCCGATGCCGCACCGACGATATCCGCCGTGTCGTCACACCGCGTGCGGCACACGTCCACCCAGCGACTGTTCAATTTCCGCACACCGAATCGCCTTCCCCCGCCAGTCCATGCGGGCGCGACGGATGGGAAAAAACCCGGATACCCCCCTTTCACCGCTCTCGCCTACCTTCGCGCGCATGCCGGTCGACGCCCAAGCAACGATCCGGCCGAACCGATTTTCCCAGGAGCGCACATGGATAGCATCCACCCCGTACTGTTCGACATCGACATCTGGCGCGGCAAGATCTTCACCGGCCGCTGGCACGCGAGCCCGCACTTGGCCGACGTGATCGAACCGGCGACCGGCCACACGCTCGGCCGCATCGGTCTTGCCGACGGCGCCGCCATCGCCGAAGCCTCGGCCACCGCACACCGCACCCAGCCCGCCTGGTTTGCCCTGCCCTACGACGCGCGCGCGGCGGTCCTGCGCCGCGCGGCGGCCGTCGCCGAAACGCACTTCGATTCGATCGTCGACTGGCTCGTGCGCGAAAGCGGCTCGACGCGCGCGAAGGCCGCGTTCGAAACGTCGGTCACGATCAAGGCGCTGCACGAAGCGGCCGGCCTGCCGTCGCGCGCGGCCGGCGAAGTGCTGCCGTCGGCGGCCGGCCGGTTGTCGCTCGCGCGCCGCCGCCCGCGCGGCGTGGTCGGCGTGATCTCGCCGTTCAATTTCCCGCTGTACCTCGCGATACGCGCGGTCGCGCCGGCGCTCGCGCTCGGCAACGCGGTCGTGCTGAAACCCGATCCGCGCACCGCCGTGTGCGGCGGCGTCGCGATCGCCCGGGTGTTCGAGCTCGCCGGCTTGCCCGAAGGCGTGTTGCACGTGCTGCCGGGCGACGGCGCGGCCGGCGCGGCGCTGGTCGCCGATCCGCACGTCGCGATGATCCAGTTCACCGGCTCCACCGCGGCCGGGCGCAAGGTCGGCGAAGCGGCCGGCCGCCACCTGAAGAAGGTATCGCTCGAACTCGGCGGCAAGAATTCGCTGATCGTGCTCGACGATGCCGACCTCGACCGCGCGATCGCGAACACCGCGTGGGGCGCGTATCTGCACCAAGGCCAGATCTGCATGGCGACCGGCCGCGTGCTCGTGCAACGCACGATTCACGACCGCTTCGTCGCGAAGCTCGTCGAGAAGGCCCAGCGCCTGCGCGTCGGCGACCCGGCCACCGGCGACGTCGGCCTCGGCCCGCTGATCAACGCCGCGCAACGCGACCATGCGGCGAGCGTGGTCGACGCGGCCCGCCGCGCGGGCGCGCGGGTCGAGACGGGCGGCAATCATCGCGGCCTGTTCTTCGAGCCGACCGTGCTGAGCGGCGTCGCGCCGGGCAATCCGGCGTTCGACGAGGAGATTTTCGGGCCGGTCGCGATCGTCGTGCCGTTCGATACCGACGAAGACGCGATCGCGCTCGCGAACCGCACCGAATACGGGCTGTCGATGGCGATCCTGTCGGCGGACGTCGGCCGCGCGCTGAGGATCGGCGAGCGGCTGAACACGGGGCTGCTGCACATCAACGACCAGACGGTCAACGACGAAGTGATCAACCCGTTCGGCGGCGTCGGCGCGTCGGGCAACGGCACGAGTATCGGCGGTGCGGCAAACTGGGAGGAATTCACGCAGTGGCAGTGGCTGACGATCAAGGGCGAAGCGCCGCTGTATCCGATTTGACGAGGAGACCGACCATGTACACCGAAAACGATGCACGCGCCGTCACCGCGGCCGTCGCGCGCGCCGCCGGCGCGCCCTTCTCGATTGAACCGGCCCGCATCCGCGCGCCGCGCGGCGACGAGGTGCTCGTGCGCGTCGTCGCGACCGGCCTGTGCCATACCGACCTGATCGTGCGCGACCAGTACTATCCGGTGCCGCTGCCGGCCGTGCTCGGTCACGAAGGCGCCGGCGTGGTGGAGGCGGTCGGCCCGAACGTGAAGACGCTCGCCGCCGGCGATCACGTCGTGCTGACCTACGGCGCGTGCGGCCATTGCGCGTCGTGCGTCGGCGGCCACGGCGCGTATTGCCGGCAGTTCTTCGCGCTGAATTTCGGCGGCGCCGACGCCGACGGGCAGACGGCCATCCGCGACGAAGCCGGTCAACCGCTGCACGATCACTTCTTCACGCAGTCGTCGTTCGCGAGCTACGCGCTCGCACGCGAGAACAACGCGATCAAGGTGCCGAAGGAAGCACCGCTCGAGCTGCTCGGCCCGCTCGGCTGCGGAATCCAGACCGGCGCGGGCGCGGTGATCAACTCGCTCGCGGTGCGCCCGGGCAGCAGCTTCGCGAGCTTCGGTGCGGGCGCGGTCGGGATGAGCGCCGTGATGGCCGCGCGCATCGCCGGCGCGACGACGATCATCGCGGTCGACATCGTGCCGTCGCGGCTCGCGCTGGCGCTCGAACTCGGCGCGACGCATGCGATCAACAGCAAGGAAATCGACGTGGTCGACGCGATCCGCGAGATCACCGGCGGCGGCGTCGACTACGCGCTCGAATCGACCGGGCTGCCGGCGGTGCTGTCGCAAGGGATCGACGCGCTCGGCTCGCGCGGCACGATGGGCGTGGTCGGCGCGCCGAAGCTCGGCACGAAAGCCGAATTCGACGTGAACAGCCTGCTGCTCGGCGGCCATACGATCCGCGGCATCGTCGAAGGCGACAGCGTGCCGCAGACGTTCATTCCGCAGCTCGTGCAGTTGTATCTGCAAGGGCGGTTTCCATTCGACCGGCTGGTGAAGTTCTATCCGCTCGACCAGATCAACCAGGCGGCGGAAGACAGCAGCAAGGGGATCACGCTGAAGCCCATCCTGCGGATGCCGCATTGAGCGCGCGCGGGCGCCGTGCGTGCCGCCGCCCCTCGCGGCGGCAC
>NZ_JBYQCG010000099.1:0-50706 GCF_057837105.1 Burkholderia sp. APQ4-4ca
GTCGTTTCCACGGACGGATATCCACATGGGAACGCGCGTAGCCGTTGCTCGCAACCTTGCCCCTGGGCCTGACAGGAATACCGCTTCGCGCGGCATCGGCGGACGCACGGCCGCATCCCGACGGGTTGCGCGCCGATTGCCGACTCACGCTCACCATCGAATTGCACAGCGCGCCGAGTCGCTGGAAAAGGCGGAGATACGGCGTCGAAATCCGCATGTCGCGAACCACGCACCTGCGCTCACCGTTAGAATGCACAGCCCTTCGATTGGGGGCCGGAGCCGGATATCGACGTCGCGGGACTCGCATCGGATGGTCACGCACTCGCGCCATTCGGCTAGAATGCGCGTCGCCCCGAACCGCGGCAACGGCCGGAAACCCGCGCCGGTGCGGGCGCACCGCCCGCTGGGGCATGACACTCACCGTTGGATTTCACAGCATTTCGCTTCGTCTTGCCGCGAGTTGTCCACACCTCGCTTCATGTCTCGCGCAGTTTCCGGTCATCCTCACCTGTGAAAACCACAGGGCGCCGAGTCGTTTCGAGGCCCGGATATCCACAACCGGGCGCCCGACCGGATCTTCATCCGCCGATCGACGGACGACTCGGCGCGAGACAACCTGAAAAAGCCGCAAAGGCTTGTCCCGACGGCCTCGGCGGCACACTCACCGTTCAAATGCACAGCGTTTCGACTGGCTCCGAGGGCGAGTTGTCCACATCCCTCCGCCAATGTTTCATCGCGCCGGCACGCGCGCCGGACGACTTTATTCCGCAATCGATCGAATGATCTTCGCCGGATTGCCGCCGACCAGCGTATTCGGCGGAACGTCCCGGGTGACGACGGCCGCGGCCGCGACGACCGCGCTCTCGCCGATCGTCACGCCGCCGATGATCGTCGCGCCCGCGCCGATCCATACGTTGCGGCCGATCACGATCGGCTTCGCGACCACGCAGTCGCGCCGCCGCGAAGGCTCGACCGGATGACCGGACGTGATCAGGCTGACGCTCGGGCCAATCATCACGTCGTCGCCGATGTCGAGCCCGCCCAGGTCGTAGAACGTGCAGTTCTGGTTGACGAACACGTTGCGGCCGACCTTCATGCCGGTGCCGCCCGTCGCGTAGAACGGCGGGATCAACGTGAAACCGTCGTCCACCTGCGTGCCGATCAGTTCACCGAACAATGCGCGTACGTCCGCCGCGTCGTCGAACGTCAGGCGGTTGAGCCGCGCGGTGATCGCCATCGCCCGTTTGACCTCGGCCACCATGGCCGCCGATTCGGGCGTTCTGCGCGGAATGATCGTGATGCGATCGTCGTTGGTCATGCGTGACGGGGCTCCAGTGAAGTGCGGCGTTGCGAGTTGCGTCGGCGATCGCGGGCGCCGATCGCGTTCCTCTGTGCGGGGACGGCGGAATGGGGCGGCCACATTGTAGTCATGCCGATTTCCGCCGCGGCGTCGGCTAATTTTAGTAACTAGTTTGTATATAACTAGTTAGCCTCTGAACTTCCATTAGGCCAGGCTTTGCGGGGTATTTCGCCCGATTCACCGCATGCAATCGAACGGGACGCCCCACGCCGCAGGCCCCGCTCGCCCGGCGCCCTGTCCCAACCGCCTGCGCTCGGGTACGCTTGAGCATCGACCGCTGCACCCAATCCGGAGGCGCGATGAAGCTCTACTACTGGCCGAAGACCCGGGCATTCCGGGCGCTGTGGATGCTCGAGGAAATCGGCGTGGTGTACGAACTCGTGCCGATCGACCTGCGCTCGCACGAACAGGGCAGCGATGCGTTCGTGCAGGTCAACCCGATGGCCAAGCTGCCCGCGCTCGACGACGGCAGCGCGCCGTTCGCCGAATCGGGCGCGGTGCTGCTCTATCTCGCCGACCGCTGCCCGGCTGCCGGGCTCGGCGTCGCGCTCGACGATCCGCTGCGCGGCCGTTTCCTCCAGTGGATGTTCTTCACGCCGACCTGCCTCGAACCGGCGATGGCCGAGAAATTCACCGGCGCGTCGGGCAACCCCGTCGCGTTCGGCTGGGGCAACATCGCGCGCGTTCAGCGCGCCCTCGCGCAAGCGCTCGCCCCTAGCCGCTGGCTCGTCGGCGAGCGCTTCACCGCCGCCGACCTGCTGCTCGCGAGCACGCTGAAAATCGCGTTCGACGCGCATCTGCTGCCGCACGACGGCGTGCTCGGCGACTACGTCGCGCGCGCCGAGGACCGCGACGCGTTCCGCCGCGCGGTCGCGATCGAACAGCGCGAAGCGGCGCGCCTGCTGCACGCGTGACGCGCAACGAGGCCGCGCCCCGCCGCCCGCGATCACGCCTGTCCGGCCGGCCCCGACGACGCCGCGTCCGCGTCGATCACCACGCCCGGCGAACCGCGTTCGTCGGTGTCGTCGTCGGCATCGATCGGCACGACTTCATGAAAATGCGTGTAATCGATGTGCGTGATGCCCTCCTCGTCGTGCATCAGGTCGACATAGCGGTGGCGCCAGCGGATCTCGCCATGCGCCCACGCGTGGCGCGCCTGCATGACCTGCGCGGTCGTCTCGTCCGAGCCCTCGATCGTGATCAGCAATTGCGCGTCGCGCGCGGCGAGCGATTCCGGCGTCTCGCCGAACAGCGCGCTCGACTCGTCGATCACGTGCATCAGGTTCCAGCCGAGCAGGAAGATCGGATGCTCGTTGCGCACGAGCGGCAGGTCGTGAATCTTGCGCAGCGCATAGCCCTCGTGCGTGCCTTCGACGCGCATCAGCCGCAGTTTCGCCTGCGCTTCGGCAATCACGTTCTGGCGGGCATTCGCGGCGCGCACCATCAGCGTCATCCGGCCGTTCAGCGGCCGCACGATCGCGTAGCGCGCGAACAGGATCTTCGCCTGCGGCCGCGAAAACCGCGCGAACACGAGCCCCGTGGCCAGCGCGATGCTCGACATCCCGACGAAAATCTCGAACGTCGCGACGAGATGCGCATAGACCGTCTGCGGATGCATGTCGCCGTATCCGACAGTCGCGAGCGTCTCGACGCTGAAGAAGAATGCGCCGCCGAAGCCGGCCGGCGCCTGGTTCGCGATCGGCGCATCACCGAGCAGATAGAGCAGCGCGAAGCCGCTGTTGAGCAGCAGGAACAGCACCGCGAGCGACAGGAAGAACACGGGCCAGCTCACCGTCAGCGCGCGGTGATAGAAGTCGCGCCAGCCGAGTGGCGGCATCCCGTATGCGATCACCGGGCGGGTGCCCGACCAGATCTTGCGGCCACGGCCGCGGGAAGCTGGGGAAGAGGAATCGACGTTCATCGCGGGGCGCCGGTTGCAGGAAGGCGATGAGCGTAGCACGCGCGGCGGCGGCCGGGAACGCGGGCCGGCCGGGAACGGCAATGCGCCGCGCAGCCGAAAAAAAAGCCGGCCGCACGAGCGGCCGGCTGCGTCGTCATGCGGATGCGCGCGTGGCGCGCGCCGCGGTCACTTCCGGTCGACGATCACCTGGTCGAACGTGCCGCCGTCGGCGAAATGGGTCTTCTGCGCGTTCGCCCAGCTGCCGAAGACCTGCTCGACGCTGAACGTCTTCAGCGCCTTGAACTCCGCCGCATGCTTCTTCAGCACGGCCGCGTCGCGCGGGCGCAGATGGTGCTGCGCGATGATCTCCTGCGCTTCCGGCGTATACAGGTAGTCGAGATACGCCTGCGCGACCTTGCGCGTGCCCTTCTTGTCGACCACCTTGTCGACGACCGCGACGGGCGGCTCCGCGAGGATGCTCGCCGACGGATACACGGCGTCGAACTGCGCGCCCGATGCGCCCGTATCCATCAGCGCGACCTCGTTCTCGAACGTGACGAGCACGTCGCCGATGCCGCGCTGCGTGAACGTCGTCGTCGCGCCGCGGCCGCCCGAATCGAGCACCGGCACGTTGCGGAAGATCGCCTTCTCGAAGTCGAGCGCCTGCTGGTCGGTCGCGCCCTTCTGCTTCTGGAAGCCCCACGCGGCGAGATACGCATAGCGGCCGTTGCCCGACGTCTTCGGGTTCGCGATGATCACCTGCACGCCCGGCTTCGCGAGATCGGTCCAGTCCTTGATCGCCTTCGGGTTGCCCTTGCGCACGAGGAACACCATCGTCGTCGAGTACGGCGAGCTGTTGTCCGGGAAGCGCGCGCGCCAGTCCTTTGGCAGCAGCTGGCCGCGCTCGGCGAGCAGGTCGATGTCGTTCGGCTGGTTCATCGTCACGACGTCGGCCTGCAGCCCCTGCAGCACCGACAGCGCCTGCGCGCTCGACGCGCCGTGCGACTGCTTGATCGTGACCGTCTCGCCGGTCTTCTGCTTGTAGGCCGCGGCAAAGCGCGTGTTGATGTCCTTGTACAGCTCGCGCGTCACGTCGTACGACACGTTCAGGATCGACGTGTCCGCGTGCGCGGCCGTCGCCGCCACGACCAGCGCCGCCGCCGCGCCCGTGTGCAGCCAGCGGCCGATCCCCTTGATGCTTGCCATCGTGATATGCCCCGTTTCCAGTGGTGGTGAATGTGCGTGACCGCCCGCGTACGCGCTGTCGTCGAAACGTAAGCGGGCATTCTAGCGGCCGGCCGCGGCGCGCCTTCCAATCAGTCGTGGAAAGCAAATCTCGAATTCTGCTAAACGACGGCCGGGGCTCGCGCGCGCCGCCGCGCCGGTGTTAAGATCGCCGCTCAGCCCATTCACGGTTCATCCATGTTCGCTACCCTGCGCTCGCCCTCGATCCTCGCCGCCTTCGCGGCAGGTGCGCGCGCGGCCGGGCTGAAACTGAAAAAACGACTCCTCGACTGACGGGGACGTCGCGTCCCGTCAGGCGAATGCCGGACGGGATGCCCGCAGGTCGTTTCTTTCTCCTTGCACGCACGCCTCGCTCCGGCACTTCGCCGGCGGAACGGTTCCTTCCCACTCCGTTTCCACCATGAGGCTTTGCATGAACACACGTTTCGAAGGTATCTGGCTGCCGATCATCACGCCGTTCCACCACGGCGAGGTCGACCACGCGGCGCTCGCGCGGCTCGCGCGCCACTATGCGGCCGCGGGCATCGCGGGTTTCGTCGCGGGCGCGACGACCGGCGAAGGCGTGCTGCTCGACGCGCGCGAACAGGACGCGGTGTTCGCGACGCTGCGCGACGCCGTGCCCGCGCTGCCGATCGTCGTGGGGCTGACCGCGAGCGCGACGCACTTCGCGGCCGCCCGCGCACGCGAACTCGCGGCGCTGCGCCCCGACGGGCTGCTCGTCACGCCGCCCGTCTACGTGCGGCCGACGCAGGACGGCATCCGCCGCCATGTCGAAGCGATCGTCGACGCGGCCGACCTGCCGGTGCTCGTCTACAACATCCCGTACCGCACCGGCGTGAACGTCGAACTGGACACGCTGCAGGCGCTCGCCTGCGACTCGCGCGTTGCCGGCATCAAGGAATGCGGCGGCACGCTCGACCGGATGAGCCGGCTGGTGCACGACACGCCGCTCGCGATCCTGTCCGGCGACGACAACCAGAACTTCGCGGCGATGTGCGCGGGCGCGCACGGCGCGATCGCGAGCAGCGCGCACGTGCTGCCCGAATGGCACGTGCGGATTCACGCGTGGCTGCGCGACGGGCGGCTCGCCGACGCGCGGCGCCTGTCGGTCGCGCTGCAGCCGCTCGTCGCGGCGCTGTTCGCGGAACCGAACCCCGCGCCGGTGAAGGCCGTGCTCGCCGCGCAAGGATGGTGCGAGGACGGGTTGCGGCTGCCGTTCGTACCGGCGAGCGACGGGTTGCGGGCGCGGTTGGACAAGCTCTGTGCGGAGCTCGAAGCGTCCGCGTCGTTGCTCCAATAGGCCGAACGTCCAGCCGCTCGATCACTGGCTTGCCGCCACCTGCGGGATCACGCCGCAAGCGCCCCCTCCGTCGCCCCCCGCACCGCCTGCGTCACGATCCGCGCGAGCCGGTCGACCGTCGGCGTCGCCGACGACGTGCGCCGCAGCAGGATCAGCGGCAAGCTCGGCAGCGCCGGCAGCCCGCACGACGCGGCGTCGAGCACGCGCACCGACGCGGGCAACCCGTAATGCGAGCGCACCGTCAGCCCGAGGCCGGCCGCCGCGGCCGCCCATAGTCCGGCCAGGCTCGGCGTCGTGAACGCGACGCGCCACGGCACGCCGGCCCGGTCCAGCGCATCGGTCGCCGCACCGAAGAACCGGCACGGCCGGTCGAACACGACGAGCGGCAACGGGTCGTCCCTCCCACGCACGGCACGACCGCCGGTTTCGCCGACACCCTCCCCGCCCGCGTCTCCGCCAGCATCCGGCACCCCGACGCCCCCGCCCGCCACCGCGCCGATCCATTGCATCGGCACGTGCGCGACCGCTTCGCCGTCGATCCCCGCCCGCGACACGAGCGCCGCCGACGCCGGGTCGCCCCACACGAGCGCCAGATCGAGCTGGTTCGCATCGAGCCGGTCCAGCAGATCGGCGTTGCGCGCCACGCGGGCCTCGATCTTCACCTTCGGATGCGCTCGCGCGAACCGCCCGAGCACGTCCGGCAGGATCGCTTCGCCGAAATCCTCCTGCAGCCCGACCCGTACCCAGCCGTCGAGCTTCACGCCACGCACGGCCGCGGCCGCCTCGTCGTTCAGCTCGATCATCCGCCGCGCGTAGCGCAGCATCGCGTCGCCGGCGTCGGTCAGCGCGAGCCCGCGTCCGGCTTTCACGAACAGCGGGGTGCCGGCCTGCTCCTCGAGCTTGCGGATCTGCGCGCTCACCGCCGAAGACGAGCGCGCGACGCGGTCGGCCGCCTTCGCGAAACTGCCGAGATCCACGCCTGCGACGAGGCTGCGCAGCGCCGCGACGTCGAAGTTGGGCCGCGCCAGCGCGGCATCGGCGCCCGCGAGCGGCTCGCCGCCGTCGCGGGGCATGTCTTGTCCGGACATCTCAACCATCCTGATTTATCGAACGATTCATCAAAAACTTTCCGATTTTCAGGATTAATGTAGGCCGGCAGACTGAGGCCGTCAACTTCGAATCGGGCTTGCCGTCATGGATACCTCGTGCATCGCTTCCCCCTCTTCGCCTGCCCGCGCCGCCCGCGGGCAGACCCATCGCTGGCGCGTGCTGGCGGCCGGCGTCGCCGCGAACATGAGCTTTTCGGCCGCCGCGGCCGGCATTCCGACCACGGCCGTGTGGATGCGCTCGGCCTATCACCTCGACAACGGCGCGCTCGGCCTCGTGCTCGGCGCGCTCGGCTTCGGCGTCGCGCTGTCCGAGCTGCCGTGGGGGATCGCCGCCGACCGCTTCGGCGATCGCCGCGTGCTGCTGACCGGGCTCGTCGCGACGGCCGCGATGCTCGCGCTGATGATGTGCACGATCGCCCCGACCGCGCACGCGGTGCCGCCGCTGATGCGCGTCGTCGCGGCCATGGGCTGCGTCGGCCTGCTCGGCGGCAGCGTGAACGGATCGAGCGGACGCGCGGTGATGCGCTGGTTCGGCGAGCGCGAGCGCGGACTCGCGATGAGCATCCGTCAGACGGCCGTGCCGCTCGGCGGCGGCCTCGGCGCGGCGCTGCTGCCGTCGCTCGCGTCGCATGCCGGCTTCGCCGCGGTGTTCGGTGCGCTGATGCTGCTGTGCGCGGGATCGGCCGCGCTCACCTGGCGCTGGCTGCACGAGCCACCCGCTGTGCCGGCGGCGGTGCACGTCGCCACGCCGCTCGCCACGCGTCTCGCCGCACAACGACCGCAGCCCGCCGGCCACGCGCGCAATCCGCTCGCGAGCGGCCCCGTATGGCGCATCGTGCTCGGCATCGGCTTGCTGTGCACGCCGCAGTTCGCGGTGCTCACGTTCGCGACGGTGTTCCTGCACGATTTCGGCCGGCTCGGCCTCGCCGGCATCAGCGCGGCGATGGTCGCGCTGCAGCTCGGCGCGATGGCGGTGCGCGTCTGGAGCGGCCGCCATACCGACCGGCACGGCAACCGGCGCGCGTACCTGCGCGGTTCCGTGTTCGTCGCCGCCGGGTCGTTCACGCTGCTCGCCGCAGCAACGGCCGGCAGCCCGCATGTACCGCTCGCCGCGATCGTCGCGATTCTCGTGTTCGCCGGCATCTGCGTGTCGGCATGGCACGGCGTCGCGTACACGGAACTCGCGACGCTCGCGGGCGCGAACCACGCCGGCACCGCGCTCGGGATGGCCAACACGGTCGTCTACCTCGGGCTGTTCGCGACGCCGCTCGCGATTCCGCCGCTGCTCGCCGCGAGTTCGTGGAGCGTGGTGTGGCTCGCCGCGGCGTTGATCGCCGCCGCGACCTATCCGCTGTTCGCGCGCTGACGGGCGCGCGGCGGCCGACGGCGTCGAGTGGCAGCCGCCGTCGCGCTGCGCGGTCAGAACTTGTACACGGCGGACAGCATCGCCGAACGGCCGTCGCCGAGCTCGACCGCCGACGACCGCGATTCGCTGCCCGACACCTGCCGCACGCGTTCGACGTACGCGCGATCGAACAGATTGTCGACGTTCAGCTGAATGCGCAGCCGGCGGCTCACGTCGTAGCTCGCCATCAGGTTGTGCACCCAGTACGCGCCGAGCTTGCCGTCGCCCTGCGACGTCACGTTGCGTCGGCCGACGAAGTGCGAACCGTAGCCGAGCGTCCAGCCCGCCGGCAACCGATAGGTCGTCCACACGTTGAACGCGTGCCGCGGCGTGTTGCCGAGCGCCTGCCCGTCGCGCCGCGGCGACGACGGCGAGCTGAGCGTCACGCTCGCCAGATACGTGTAGTTCGCGAACACGTCCCAGCGCGGCGTCACCTTGCCGGCGGCGCCGAGCTCCACGCCGCGCACGCGTTGCCGGCCCGCGAGCGCATAGCTGCCGTCGGCCATGCGTTCGCGCGCGTTCTTCTTTTCGGTCTGGAACAGCGCGCCGTTCAGCGCGATGCCCGCGAGTCCTTCCCATTTCGCACCGAGTTCGAAGCTCTCGTTTTTCTCGGGCGCGAGCGCGCCGGTCGCCGCGCTCACGCCGGAGCCGGTGGTCACGAGGAATTCGGCGGACGGGTTGAACGACGTGCCGTACGCGAAATACGCGCGACCGTTGTCGGTCGGCTTGAACACGAGCCCCGCGCGCGTGCTCAGATGTCGATCGGCGGTGTCCGCGCGCTCGGTCGGCTTGCCGGCCGCGGTCCCTTCCGACCACCCGTCGATCCAGTCGTGCCGCAGCCCGACGTCGATGTCCCAGTAGCGGCCGACCGAGATCGTGTCGAACGCGTACAGCGCCTTCACGACCAGCGCGGTGTCGTTGCGCGCGCTGTCCTGGCGCTGCGCCGGGCCGCGCCACACGCCGGGCGGCGCGGCGAGCGCGAAGCCGTCGGCCGGGTAGAAGCGGTTGAGCCCGTACGAATAGGTCGTGCGGCCGTACGTCTCGCGCGAGATCTCGAAACCCGTGACCAGCGTATGCCCGATGCCGAACGTCGAGAACGCGCCGGTGACGTTCGTCTGGTTCGCCCACATCGCGGTCGACGCATCGCGGCCATAGCCCTGCGGCCCGGCCGGCTTGTAGCGCCCCGGCGGCAGGCCCTGCAGGTTCACGTGCGACGCCGAAATCACCGTGTCGCGATTCAGGTGCGCATAGCGGCTCAGGTTCTGCACCTTCAGGCCGGACGACACGTCGTGTTCGGCCTTCACGGTGAACGTATCCGACGTGATGCGCTCGCGGTCGAGATTGCGCCAGCCGAAATAGCGGTCGCGCGGCACGCCGGCCAGCACCTGGCCGTTGTGCGCCGGCAGCCCGTAGTCGGGCAGGTTGTTGTCGTACTGGTGGAAATAGCCGAGCGTGACGCGCGTCGGCGTGCCGAGACCGAACGCGAGCGACGGCGCGATGCCCCAGCGCCGCTTGCGGACGTCGTCGCGGCCGGGCACGTCGTTGACGTGCGCCATCGCATTCAGGCGGAACGCCGCGCGGCCGTCGGAGCCGGGCAGCGGCCGGTTCGCATCGAGCGTCACGCGGCGGTAGTCCGATGTGCCGAGCATCGTGCCGGCCTCGGTGAACGCACCCGCCTTCGGTGTCTTGCTGACCAGGTTCACCGAGCCGCCCGTCGTGCCGGCGCCGCCGAACACCGAGTTCGGCCCCTTGATCACCTCGACCGCCTCGACGTTGAACAGGTCGCTGCGATTGTTCTGCGCGCTGTCGCGCAGCCCGTCGAGCTGCAGGTTCGCGTTCGCGCCGAAACCGCGGATATTGAATAGGTCGCCCGACCCACCGCCGCCCTCGCCGGCGTTGAACGTGATGCCCGCGACGTTCGACAGCGCCTCGCGCAAGCTCAGCGCCTGCTGTTCGTCGAGCACCGCGCGCGGCACAACGGTGATCGTCTGCGGCACGTCGAGCAGCGGCGTCGCATATTTGGCGGAACCCGACCGGTCGACGCGCGAACCGGCGTCGCGCGCGCCGTGCACGACGATCGGGTCCAGGTGCGGCGCGTGGCGCGGCTCGCCTTCCTCCGCGCCTGCCGGCGCGACCGCACAGGTCATCATCGCGAACGCGACGGATGCGGTCGCGCGCCGCGGCGGCGTCGCGCTCGACTGGATGCAACGGCTCATGTTCACTCCATTCTATTGATGAGAATGCTTCTCATTCAATAGAATGGAGTGCGACATGGCAATTGGACACGTCCGAACTTCGCCGTCCGAACGAATCGCCGAACGAAACGGCCGGGCTCGGCCCACGTGCGGCCGTCGGCGAGCGCGACTTCGATCGATGCGCTTCACCGATGCGAACGCGTTGATCGACGCGGCGCTGCAAGGCCGCGGCGTCGCCCTCGCGCGCCGCTCGCTGATCGAGCCCGAACTCGCGGACGGCACGCTCGTGCGCATATCGACGGTGCGCATCGCCGACGTGTACGCGCACTACGTCGTGTGGCGCCCCGACCATCCTCACGAAGCGGCGATCCGCGCGTGGCTCGACTGGCTGCGCAGCGAAGTGCGGCGCAGGACGCCGCGGCGCTGACGCCCACGCCGACGCCGACGCTCACGCGCGCATCGGCATCGCCACCTTGTCGAGCGTGATCGGCAGATCGCGCACCCGCACGCCGGTCGCGTGATAGACCGCATTGGCGATCGCGGCCGGCACGCCGGTGATGCCGATTTCGCCGATGCCGCGAATGCCGAGCGGATTGAAATGCGTGTCGCTTTCGTCGACGAAACTCACGTCGAGCTCGCCGATGTCCGCGTTCACGGGCACGTGATATTCGGCGAGATTCGCGTTCGTGAAGCGGCCGTGCCGCACGTCGAGATGCGAGCCCTCCTCGAGCGCGGTGCCGAGCCCCCACACCATCCCGCCGATCAACTGGCTGCGTGCCGTTTTCGCGTTGAGCAGGCTGCCGACGCTGTAGACGCCGACGATGCGCGGTACGCGAATCGTGCCGAGCTCGGCGTCGACGTGCACTTCGGCGAATACCGCGCCGAACGAATGGGACGCATAACGCGACTTCTCGTCGCCCGGCTTCGTCGTCGCCTGCGCGTCGATCGGCCGGCCGCCCGCGCGCGCGATCACCGCCGCGGCCGGATCGCGCCGCGACGGCTCGCCGCGCTGCACGACCCAGCCGTCGTCGACCGTCACGTCGTCGGCCGCGGCGCCGTGCAGCGGCGAACCCGGATCGGCGATCGCCAGCGCGATCAGCTTCGCGCGCGCCTGCAGCGCGGCCTCGCGCACGGCGGGCGCCACGCTCGCCGCGGATTGCGAGCCGCCCGATACCGGCGCGCGCGGCAGGCTCGAATCGCCGAGCACAAAGCGCACGTTCTGCGGCGCGAAACCGAGCGCATCGGCCGCGACCTGCGTCATCACCGTGTAGGTACCGGTGCCGATGTCCTGCGTGCCCGACGCGACTTCGGCCGTGCCGTCCGGCAGGATGCGCGCCCGCGCCGACGCTTCGCTGCGGTTCGCCGGATACGTGGCGGCCGCCATCCCGAGGCCGATCAGCGTGTCGCCGTCGCGCATCGTGCGCGGCGCGCCGGTGCGCCGCGACCAGCCGAAGCGCCGCGCGCCGACCTCGTAGCATTCGCGCAGCTTGTTGCTCGACCACGGCTTGCCGTCCTGCGGGTCGACCTCGGCGTAATTCGCGAGCCGCAGCGCGACCGGGTCCATCCCGAGTTGCCACGCGAGCTCGTCCATCGCCGATTCGAGCGCGAACGAGCCCGACGCCTCGCCGGGCGCGCGCATGAACGTCGGCGTGCCGACGTTCAGCGACACGATCCGGTGCGTGGTCGCGTGGTTCGGCACCGCGTACATGATCCGCGACGGCATCCCGCACATCTCCATCCAGTCCTCGAACGTCGACGTGGTGGCGATCGTGTCGTGGCGCATCGCCGTCAACATGCCGTCCCGGCGGGCGGCCAGCACGATGCGCTGTTCGGTGAACGGCCGCCCGCCGACCGGGCCGAACATCTGCGGCCGCGTCAGCGCGAGACGAACCGGGCGCCCGACCTGCTTCGCGGCCATCGCGCACAACGACACGTGCGACCACGACGAGCCCTTGCAGCCGAAACCGCCGCCGAGGAACGGCGAAATCACGCGCACGTGTTCCGGTGCGATGCCGAACACGGCGGCCACCGCCGTGCTCGCGCCCGACACGCCCTGCGTCGCATCGTGCAGCGTGAGCGTCGGGCCGTCCCAGCGCGCCATCGTCGCGTGCGGCTCGATCGGGTTGTGATGCTGCATCGGCGTCGTATAGGTCGCGTCGACGCGCACCGCGCCTTCGCGCAAGCCCGCGTCGACGTCGCCGCGCTGCGTATCCATCGGGCGGCCCTGCTGCTTCGGCGGCACGCGCGCGCCGCGCTTGGCCTGCGCGAAATCCGCGGCGGCATCGGTCGCGCGATAGCGCACCTGCACGGCCTGCGCGGCGTCGGTCGCCTGCTCGAGCGTGTCGGCGACGACGACCGCGACCGGTTCGTTGCTGTAGCGCACCGTGTCGTCCTGCAGCAACGTGAGCCGGCGCCCGGCCGGCGGCGACAGCGGCGGCCGGCCGCCGTCGGGCAGCCGCATCGCGTTCTCGTGCGTGATCACGATCAGCACGCCCGGCATCGCGCGGGCGCGCGCCGCATCGATCGACTCGATGCGCCCGGACGCGATCGTGCTCGTCACGAGCACCGCGTGCGCGAGCCGCGCATCGGAGAATTCGGCCGCGTAGTGCGCGCCGCCCGTCACCTTCAGTACCCCGTCGACACGGTCGAGCGGTTGTCCCGTCATCGTGTTCATGCGGCCCCTCCTGTCGTGGCGGCTGCCGTTCCGACCGCTCGGACGATCGCCCGCTGGGCGAGCGCGACCTTGAAGCCATTACCGTCGAGCGGCCGCGCATCGCGCAACGCCAGCGCGGCCGCCTCGCGCAGCGTCGCGTCGGTCGGCGTGCGGCCAACGAGATGCGCTTCCGCCTCCATTGCCCGCAACGGCTTGTGCGCGACGCCGCCGAGCGCGATGCGCGCGTCGGCGATGCGCGGACCGTCCATCCGCAACGCGGCCGCGACCGACACCAGCGCGAACGCGTAGCTCGCGCGATCGCGCACCTTCAGATAGTGCGCATGGTCGGCGAAGCGCGGCGGCGGCAGGTCCACCGCGGTGATCAGCTCGCCCGGTTCGAGCGTCGTGTCGAGATCGGGACGATCGCCGGGCAAGCGGTGAAACGACGCGATCGGAATCTGCCGTGCGCCGCGCGGGCCGCTCACCTGCACGACGGCGTCGAGCGCGGCGAGCGCGACGCTCATGTCCGACGGGTTCACCGCCACGCACTGCGGACTGGCGCCGAGGATCGCGTGCATCCGGTTGTGACCGCCGATCGCCGCGCAGCCGCTGCCCGGCGCGCGCTTGTTGCATTGCGCGAACGCGGGATCGTAGAAATACGGGCAACGCGTGCGCTGCATCAGGTTGCCGCCGACGGTCGCCATGTTGCGCAATTGCGCGGACGCGCCGGCGAGCAGCGCCTGCGACAGCAGCGGATAGTCGGCGCGCAGGTGCGGATGATCGGCCGCCTCGCTGTTGCGCACGAGCGCGCCGATGCGCACGCCGCCGCCGGGCAGCGCGTCGACCGTATCGAGGCCCGCGATGCGCGTGATGTCGATGAGCGCGACGGGCCGCGCGACGCCGCCCTTCATCAGGTCCAGCAGGTTCGTGCCGCCGCCGATGAAGGCCGCGCCGGGCCGCTGCGCCGCGCGCACGGCGCCGGCGACGTCGGTCGCGCGTTCGTAGGAGATCGCTTCCATTGCCGTGGCCTCCGCGCCTAGCCGCGCGCCGCATGGCGCGGCGCGCACGGCGGCGACGATGTTCGGGTACGCGCCGCAGCGGCACAGGTTGCCGCTCATGCGCTCGCGGATCTCGTCGTCCGACAGCTGCACGGGACGGCGCCGCACGTCGTCGGTGGCGGCGCTCCCGGCCCCCGCCGCGAACTCGTCGAGCAGCGCGGTGGCCGAGCAGAGCTGGCCGGACGTGCAGTAGCCGCACTGGAACGCATCGCATTCGACGAACGCGCGCTGCACCGGGCTCAGCTCGCCGCCGCGCGCCAGTCCTTCGACGGTCGTGATCCGCGCGCCTTCGTGCATCACCGCGAGCGTCAGGCATGCGTTGATGCGCCGGCCGTCGACGAGCACCGTGCACGCGCCGCACTGCCCGCGATCGCAGCCCTTCTTCGTGCCCGTGAGCCCCGCGTATTCGCGCAGTGCGTCGAGCAGCGTGACGCGCGGTTCGAGTTGCAGCGTGTATGCGCGCCCGTTGATGTCGAGGCGCACGGGCTGCGCCGGCACCGCGTCGCGGTGGGGCGCGGCCGGCGTGGATGCCGCGTGCGGCGGCTGCGGATGAACGTGCGATGCGGCGCTGACGGTCGCGGCCGCCGCCGCGGATTGCAGGAAACGGCGCCGCGCGGCGCTGGACGGCGTATCGGGCGGCAACGACGGCAGCGCCGCTGAACGGCCGGGCCCGAGCGGCGACGGGGCCGCATCGCGCGCCGGTTCGGCAGACGGGGAATCGGATCGATCGCTGGACATGACTTCTGCTCGCTCCGTGGTTGATTGACGCGGGCGTGCGCCGCGTGCCCGGATGGCAGCGCGGTCGGCACGCGCATCGGCAAAGAGCAATTCGGGTGCCGCGAAACGGCGGGAGCCGCGTACGGGGGCAGCGCCGGCCACCGTGAGCGGCGCGCACGGGGCGGCAGACGGGGCGAGCCGGCGGTGATAGCGCCGTCATGACGCCACGCTGGCGCGCGGCTGGCCGTTCGCTGACGAAGCGGCAATAACGCCCGGTTTTCGGGCGTGGCCGGGCGCGCATCGGTCACAAGTTGCCGGTCGCATTGGCCATGCCGCGCAGGGCGGCCGCGTCGGCCGTGGCCGGGTCCCGACGTGGCGCGCCGTGTAAATGCGCGCAGCATCGGCCTCTGCTGGAAAATTCCGCCATGGGTGCGGCAGGATCGCCGCGACAGCATTCGATCACGCTGACGAAACCATTTCGCGATCACTCGCGATCACGCCGGAATCGCAAACGATTCACCGAAACGTCGCATCGCGGCGGCATACTCGAAAACGTTTCCCGATCAGCCTGTCAGGAGAGAAGTCATGCGTCGCGTTTCCGTCGCCGTCGTTCTGTGTGCCGCCGTGTTCGTCGCCGCGTGCAGCGACGACGCGCCGCACGACGCCAACGCGACCGACGCCGCGCAGCAGGCCGGCGCGTCGAGCGGCGTCGCCAGCGCGTTCAACAGCGACGCGACCGCGAACGCCGCCGCATCCGATGCCGCGCCGCTCGCGCCGCCCGTCGTGCACTACCCGCCCGATGACGACGACGACGCGAAGCCCTCCGCCAACGCAGCCGCGTCAAGCGCCGCCGCGTCGCCGCCGGGCTGATCCCGCCGCCACGTGACAGGAGTCGCCCCTGTTCAGGCAGCGCAGTGGACGCGCGCGTCGAGCCGCTGCTGACATGACGTAATGGTAGGCGACGGCGCGAACGGCACGGTATCGCGCCGCTTCGCGAGCCATGTCGAGCATGGCCGGCCGAGGGATTCGCACCCGGCCGCCGTCAGGCAGGGCCGCCTGCGCGTTGCACGCGCGACGGCCCGCCATGCCGCGACCGCCACCGCGCGGCACGCGCCGCGCAACCCGCCCGTCAGACCGCGAGCGCGCGCTCGACGAGCGCGGCGTCGAAGCCGTCGTCCGCGTCGCGAAAACGCAGCGGCGCCGCGCAATGCACCAGCGTGTCGATGAAGTATTTCGCGCGCGGCCACGGCCCGAAGCCGGCCGCCGTATTGATGTGCCCGGCATCGCCGAGGTTCACGAACGCGCTGCCCAGGCGCTGCGCGAGCGTGCGCGCATCGGCGAGCGGCATCCACGGATCGGTCTCGCTGCCGATCACGATCGACGGCACCGCGAGCCGGCGCGCGTCGAACGGCCCGGCAAACGTGAATTTCTTCGGGCTGGCCGGCGCGACGAACAGCACGCCCGCGACATCGCCCGCGTGCGGCGACTGCGCGAGCGCATGCGCGGCCGCGAGGCAGCCGAAGCTGTGCGCGGCGAGCACGAACGGGCCGCGCTCGCGATCGAGCAGCGCGCGCACCGATTGCGCCCAGCCCGCGAGATCGGGTGCGTCCCAGTCGTGCTGCTCGACCCGCAACGCGCGCGGAAACTGCCGCTCGAGCCAGGTCTGCCAGTGAGCGCCTTCGCTGCCGTGCAGGCCCGGAACGGTGACGAGCCGCGGCGGCCACGCCGATTTGCTGCATGCGCGCATGATTGCCCTCGCTTGCTTGAAGACGAGGTTCGATTGTGGCGTCGGGCACGCGGCGGCCGAACCAATATTTTGTGCTTTGCTTTTGCGCGGCGCGGCGACCGGCGGCGGCCGCGCCACCGCGCGACGGCGGCCCGCGCCGGCCGCAAGGCCCGCACCGACGGCGCAATGTGCCGCGAAACCGTAGAATGTGGGCTTCCCGTCAGCTTCACACGGAACCGGTCCCCGCACCGACGCGCCGGGCCGGTCGTCAGGAGTCGCCCGATGTCCGCTACGTCCGCCGGCGCGCCGCGCCCGGCTTCGCTCGCCGTTCCCGTGACGCGCCTCGCCGGCGCGCGCGCCGTCACGCAATGAAGATCCTGTTCCATTCACCGCATCAGGAAGCCGTCGCCTGGCGCGACGAAATCGCCCGCGCGCTGCCCGAAGCCGAACTGCGCGCATGGCAGCCGGGCGATACGGCCGCCGCCGACTACGCGCTCGTGTGGCGCGCGCCGCGCGAGTTCTTCGCGCCGCGCGACGGCCTGCGCGCGATCTTCAACCTCGGCGCGGGCGTCGATGCGCTACTCGCGCTCGAGCGCGCGCATCCGGGCACGCTGCCCGCGCACGTGCCGCTCGTGCGGCTCGAGGATTCGGGCATGGCGCGGCAGATGGTCGAATACGTGACGCACGCGGTGCTGCGCTACCTGCGCCGCTTCGACGAATACGACCTGCAACAGCGCGAACGCCGCTGGCAGCCGCTCGAACCGCATGCGCGCGCGGGCTTCACCGTCGCGGTCCTCGGCCTCGGCGTGCTCGGCGCCGAAGTCGCCCGCGCGCTCGCCGCGCTCGGCCTGCCGGTGCGCGGCTACAGCCGCAGTGCGAAGCAGCTCGACGGCATCGCGACCTTCGCCGGCGACGGCGCGTTCCACGCGTGCATCGACGGCGCGAAAGTGCTCGTCAACCTGCTGCCGAGCACGCGCGACACCGACGGCATTCTGTCGGCACGCGCGTTCGCGCGGCTCGCGCGCGGCGCGTACGTCGTCAACGTCGCGCGCGGCGCGCATCTCGTCGAGGCCGACCTGCTCGACGCACTCGCGAGCGGCCAGGTCGCCGCGGCCACGCTCGACGTGTTTCAGCACGAACCGCTGCCGGACGACCATCCGTTCTGGCGCGCGCCGCGCATCACGATCACGCCGCACAGCTCGGCCGAGACGCTGCGCGCGGAAGCCGTCGAGCAGATCGCCGGCAAGATCCGCGCGTTCGAGCGCGGCGCGCCCGTCAGCGGCATCGTCGACTACGCGCGCGGCTACTGAATTCCGCCCGAGATAAAACTGGAGACAACCATGACGTTCCCCACCGCCGTCAAGATCGTCGAAGTCGGCCCGCGCGACGGCCTGCAGAACGAAAAGACCTTCGTGCCCACCGACGTGAAGATCGCGCTCGTCGACAAGCTGTCGCGCGCCGGCTTCCGCAACGTCGAGGCCGCGTCGTTCGTGTCGCCGAAATGGGTGCCGCAGATGGCCGACGGCGCCGACGTGATGGCCGGCATCGAGCGCCGCGCGGGCACCGTGTACTCGGTGCTCACGCCGAACCTGAAGGGCTTCGAGAATGCGGTGGCCGCCCGCGCGGACGAAGTCGTGATCTTCGGCGCGGCGAGCGAAGCGTTCTCGCAGCGGAACATCAACTGCACCATCGCCGAGAGCATCGCGCGCTTCGAGCCCGTCGCGCAGGCCGCGAAGGACGCGGGCCTGCGGCTGCGCGGCAGCGTGTCGTGCGCGCTCGGCTGCCCGTATCAAGGCGAGGTGCCGGTCGCGGCGGTCGTCGACGTCGTCGAGCGGTTCGCCGCGCTCGGCTGCGACGAGATCGACATCGCCGACACGATCGGCGTCGGCACGCCGAAGCGCACGCGCGAGGTGCTCGCGGCGGTCACGCGCGTGTTCCCGCGCGAGCGCCTGTCGGGCCACTTCCACGACACCTACGGCCAGGCGCTCGCGAACATCTACGCGGCGCTGTTCGAAGGAATCGAGATCTTCCACGCGTCGGTCGCGGGCCTCGGCGGCTGCCCGTACGCGAAGGGCGCGACCGGCAACGTCGCGACCGAGGACGTGCTGTACCTGATGCAGGGCCTGGGCATCGAGACCGGCATCGATCTCGCGCAGGTCGTCGCCGCCGGCGACTTCATCTCGAACGCGATCGGCCGCGCGAACGTGTCGCGCGCCGGTCGAGCACTGCTTGCCAAGGCGCAAAGCGCGGCCGACGCCGCGAACTGCGTCTGATCACGCCATTCCACGGATTCCTTTCCATGACGACACCCGCTTCATTCGATTCCCTCCCCGATTCCGCGCGACGCGTCGCGCTGCTGCTGCGCGAGCGCGGCCATGCGAAAGGCATCGTGATGCTCGCCGAAACCGGCAAGACGTCGGCCGAGGCCGCGGCCGGGCTCGGCTGCTCGGTCGCGCAGATCGCGAAGTCGATCCTGTTTCGCCGGCAGGCCGACGGCGCGCCCGTGCTGGTGATCGCGAGCGGCGTGAACCGCGTCGACGAGCAGAAGGTCGCCGCGCAGGTCGGCCCGGTCGGTCGCGCGGACGCGAAGTTCGTGCGCGACCACACCGGCTATGCGATCGGCGGCGTGTGCCCGATCGGCCATCTGGTCGAACCCGTCACGCTGATCGACGCCGACCTGCTCGCGCTCGACAGCCTGTGGGCCGCGGCCGGCCATCCGCACGCGGTGTTCAACCTGTCGCCGCACGAACTCGTGTCGCTGACGGGCGCGCCCGTCGCGGACGTCGCATTGCGGGCGTCCGCATGAGCGACGTGACGATGCAGGTCGCCACGGTCGCGTCGCCGTGCACCGACGTCTGCCGGATCGATCCGCGCACCGACTGGTGCGCGGGCTGCCTGCGCACGCGCGGCGAGATCAAGGGATGGCGTGAGTCGGACGACGATGCGAGGCGCGCGCTGCTCGCACGGCTGGACGCGCGTCGGCGGCTGATCGCGGGCAGCGAGACATAAAAAAAAAGCCGTTCAGCCTCACGGGCGAACGGCATCGAGATCGGAATCCTGTGAACGTGATCAACGTCACAGCCCGCATCATACGAGCGACGCGGGCGCATCGCATCGGGTGTTTCCCTACAGCTTCTTGCAGCGCTTTTCATCGATGCGCACGACGTCCGCGCGACGTCGTTGCGCAGGCAATCTGCATCCCCGACACGCGCCTTCGACGTGCCGCGGCGTGAGCGCGCCGGCGCGCCGAATCGTCCGACCGTTTCAGTTGCCGACCGTCGCGCGACGGGCCGGCACGATGCGCCAGCCGAGGTTCACGCCGGCCGCCGCGAGAAGGATCAGCAGCGCGCCGAACACCTGCGTCCATGCGAGCGTCTGCCCGAACGCCACGCGATCGACGGCGATCGCGACGACCGGATAGACGAACGACAGCGCGCCCGTCATCGCGGTCGGCAGCTTCTGGATCGCGCCGTACAGCAGCACGTACATCAGCCCCGTGTTGACGATGCCGAGCACGATCAGGTCGGCCCATTGCCCGGCCGTCGCCGGCAAGGTGTCGAACTGCGCGAACGGCGCGAGCAGCACGATGCCGAGGCCGACCTGCAGCAGCGCGAGCAGATGCGGCGGCGTGCCCTTCAGGTGCTTCGTGATGATCGACGAGATCGCATACAGGAATGCCGCGCCGAGCGACAGCGCGACGCCTTCCAGATATTCGCCGGGCACCGCGAGCACGGCCGGCTCGACGCGCACCACGAACACGAGCCCGGCGAACGCGAGCGCGAGCCACGCGAGCGTCGACGCGGTGATCCGCTCGCGGAACACGATGGCGCCGAGCGCGACGAGCATGAACGGCTGGGTGTTGTAGACGGCCGTCGCCATCGAGATCGACGCGCGCGAATAGGCGGCGAACAGCAGCAGCCAGTTCGCGACGATCGCGAGGCTGCCGAGCGTCGTGAGCGCGAGCATCCGCGGCGAGAACAGCGAGCGGCGCAGAAAGCCGAACGCCGCGCAGACGATCGCGAGCGTCGCGGCGCCGAACACGCAGCGGAAGAACACGACATTCGTCAGCGGCTGCCGCGACGACATCACGAGCCAGCCGATCGTGCCGGACATCAGCATCGCGACGATCATCTCGGCGGCGCCGCGGCGCATTTCATTCGAGGCCATCAAGAACTCCGTTGAATAGCGGGGATGACTTCGATTCTAGAAACTTGCTTCCGCCGAAACCACGGCTAAACTGAAGTGAATCAGCCGATTCACCTTCAAAAGCAAAGCGATCATGCCGAAACGCCTTTCTCCGCCCGCGGGCGCGTCGCTCGACGCGACCGACCGCGCGATCGTCGCCGCGCTGGCCGACGACGCCCGCATCGCGACCAGCGAACTCGCCCGGCAGATCGGGCTGTCGGCGCCCGCGACCGCCGACCGCGTGCGGCGGCTCGAGGCGCAAGGCGTGATCGCCGCGTTCACCGTCGAGCTCGACCCGCGCGCGCTCGGCTACACGCTGCAGGCGATCGTCCGCGTGAAGCCGCTGCCGGGCCAGTTGCATCTGGTGGAGGAGTTGCTGCGGCGCATTCCCGAATTCGTCGAATGCGACAAGGTGACCGGCGACGACTGCTTCATCTGCCGGCTCTACCTGCGCACGATCGAGCACCTCGACGACATCCTGTCGAAGGTCACGGAGCGCGCGGAGACGAGCACCGCGATCGTGAAATCGACGCCCGTGCCGCGCCGCCTGCCGCCGCTCGTCGAGGACGACCACGCGCACCGCTAAGCCGCGCGCGGCGCACGTCGCCGAGCCGCGAACAGCGCGCGCCATCGGGCCGCAGGCGGCACGCGCCGCCGCCCGCCCCGTCACGCGGCCGCGTCGCGCGCGTCGAAGAACGCGAGCAGTTCGCCGATCAGCGCGGCGGGCGCCTCTTCCGGAATGTAGTGCCCGCAATCGAGCGCGCGGCCGCTGACGTCGCGCGCGACGCGCCGCCACTCGTCGAGCGGATCGAAGCAGCGGCCGACGACGCCGTGCTCGCCCCACAGCACCCGCAGCGGGCACGCGATCTTGTTGCCGCGTTCGAGATCCGCGCGATCGTGCTCGAGATCGATCGTCGCCGAGGCGCGATAGTCCTCGCACATCGCATGCACGGCGCCCGGCTGCGCGAGCGCCGCCCGGTACGCGTCGAGCGCCTCGGGCGCGAACGGCGCGAGCCCGGCCGACCGGTTGCCCATCACGCGCTCGACGTACGCGTCGGTGTGCGCGCCGATCAGCGTCTCGGGCAGCGGCTCGGGCTGGATCAGGAAGAACCAGTGGAAATACGCGGTCGCGAACGCGCGATCGGTTTTCTCGTACATCGCGAGCGTCGGCGCGATGTCGAGCAGCATCATCCGCTCGACGGCCTCCGCGTGATCGAGCGCGAGCCGGTGCGCGACCCGCGCGCCGCGATCGTGCGCGCACACGTGGAACTGCGCGAAGCCGAAATGCCGCATCACGGCGACCTGGTCCGCCGCCATCGCGCGTTTCGAATACGGCGCGTGCCGCGCGTCGCTCGGCGGCCGGCCCGAGGCGCCGTAGCCGCGCAGGTCGGTGGCGATCACGGTGAAGTGATTCGCGAGCGTCGCGGCGACGCGATGCCAGATCATGTGGGTCTGCGGATGGCCGTGCAGCAACAGCAGCGGCGGACCCGCGCCTCCTTTGACACCGAAAATGTCGGTGTCCTGCACCGTCACGCGAAACGGTGCAAACGCCTCAAACGACATGGTTTATTTCTCGTTGGTTTGTTATGGCGGCTATTTTAGGAGCGCCGGCGCGTCTTCACAGCGGGGTAAGCACGCGAAACCGTAGAAAGAGAACACTCACTCGATTGCCGGCCCACCGCCGAGTTTGTTAAGCTCGCGTAGAATCGCACGACCGTTCGTATTAATATGAACGAACGCGTTCCGCCGCTACACTCAATACACGCAAATCACCGTCCGCCCGCAACGCCCCCGGAGACTGGAGACATCACATGGCATTGCCCACCGTCCTGCAGAACCTGACGCTGCCCGTCATCGCGTCGCCGATGTTCATCGTCAGCTACCCCGAACTCGTGCTCGCGCAATGCAAGGCGGGCATCGTCGGTTCGTTCCCCGCGCTGAACGCGCGTCCGGCCGAACTGCTGGACGAGTGGCTCACGCAGATCCAGTCGGAACTCGCCGACCACAAGGCGAAACACCCCGATGCGGTGATCGGCCCGATCGCGGTCAACCAGATCGTCCACCAGTCGAACGCGCGGCTCGAGCACGACGTGCGCGTGTGCGTCGAGCACAAGGTGCCGATCTTCATCACGAGCCTGCGCGCGCCGGCGCGCGAGATCGTCGACGCGGTGCACGGCTACGGCGGCATCGTGCTGCACGACGTGATCAACCTGCGCCACGCGCAGAAGGCGCTCGAAGCGGGCGTCGACGGGCTGATCCTCGTCGCCGCCGGCGCCGGCGGCCACGCGGGCACGACGTCGCCGTTCGCGCTGGTCGGCGAAGTGCGCAAGATCTTCGACGGCCCGATCGTGCTGTCCGGCTCGATCGCGAACGGCGGCTCGATCCTCGCCGCGCAGGCGATGGGCGCGGATTTCGCGTACATGGGCACGCGTTTCATCGCGACGCAGGAAGCGCACGCGATCGACGACTACAAGCACGCGATCCTGAATGCGAAATCGTCGGACATCATCTACACGAACCTCTTCACGGGCGTGCACGGCAACTACATCCGCGAGAGCATCGAGAAGGCCGGCCTCGATCCGGACGCGCTGCCGGAATCCGACAAGACCAAGATGAATTTCGGCAGCGACAAGACGAAGGCGTGGAAGGACATCTGGGGCGCCGGCCAGGGCGTCGGCCTGATGGACGATCTGCCGAGCGTCGGCGCGCTCGTCGAGCGGCTCAAGCGCGAGTACGACGACGCGAAGGCGCGGCTCGGCATCCCGCGCTGACGGAGGCGGCGGCCGTCGCGGCCGCCCTCGACGCGAGAATCGTCCAGCCAAACGAAAAGCGCGAACCGCAATGGTTCGCGCTTTTCGTTTGGGCCGCCGCGGCGGGAAACGTCGCTCAGACCGCGCGCTTCATCCGCGTGATCGGCAGCACGCGCAGGCGCGATTCGATCGACGGGCACAGCGACTGCCCTTCGAAACGCGCGGCCAGGAAATCGACGAACGAGCGCACCTTCGCGGACACGTGGCGGCGGCTCGCATACACCGCATAGATCGGCGCCTCGTGCGGCGGCACGGAATCGAGCAGCACCGGCACGAGCCGGCCCGATTCGATGTCGTCGCCGACCACTTCGGTGCCGAGCAGCGCGATGCCCGCGCCGGCGAGCACGGCCGCGCGCAGCCCTTCGAGATGATTGACGATCAGGTTGCCGTTCAGGCTCACGCGCGACGCGGCGGCCGCATCGATCACCAGCGAATCGAGCATCGTCGAATTCGAATCGCGCCGCAGGTAGTTGTGGTGCGCGAGATCGGCGATCGTCTGCGGCGTGCCGTGCTTCTCGAGATACTCGGGCGACGCGACCAGCAGGATGTGCGCGGTCGCGATCTGGCGCGCGACGAGCGACGACGATTTCAATCCGTTCGGCGCCGCGCGCACCGCGACGTCATAGCCTTCCTCGATCAGGTCGACCACGCGATCGGACAGCGTCATGTCGACGGTCACGTCCGGGAACCGGCCCGCATAATCGGTGACGGCCTGCATCACGTGCCGCAGCCCGAACGCGGACAGCGACGTCACGCGCAACCTGCCCTGCGGCACCACGCTCGCGGCGCCGACGGCCTGGCCGGCTTCGTCGAGTTCGGACAGCGCCTGCACGAGGCGCTCGTAGTATTCGCGTCCCGCCTCGGTCGGCGCGACGCGTCGTGTCGTGCGATGCAGCAGCCGCGCGCCGAGCTGCTGCTCGAGGTGCATCACGTGCTTGCTCGCCATCGCCGCCGACATCTGCATGCGCTCCGCCGCGCCGACGAAGCTGCCCACTTCGACGACGTAGCGAAACACATTCATGCTGACGAGGGTATCCATCGAACTAGCTCGCAATCCCGGGGAATCAACCAATTACGAGATAGGGTAACAAAGGCGTGGGAACAGAAAGGTCAAGAAAGGCAAAACGGCGCCGCGGGTGACGGCGCCGCTTCGGGCCGGAAATGACGGGCGCGAAAACATGCAGTCGGCACGCGTGATTGACGCGCGCGGCCGGCGCTTCGATCGCGCGCGTGGGTCAGAACTTCGCGCGAATGCCTGCGCCGAACGTGTTGCCGGTCGACAGGCCGCTGATATGGTCGTTCATGTAGGCCGCATAGACGTCGGTGCGCTTGGACAGCGGATAGTCGTAGCCGACGGCCCAGGTCTGGCGCGTCTGGTCGAGGCCGCCCGCGTCGCGCGAGTATGCATACGACGCCATCGCGTTGCCCACGCCGATCGGCACCGACACGCCGCCCTGCGCGGTGTTCACGTGCCAACTGCCAGCGACCTGGTCGTTCTTCGTATACATGTACTGGCCGAACAGCTTCACGAGCTTCAGGTCGTAGGTCGCGCCGACCAGCGCGATGCCCTGGCTCTTCATGCCGGTCACGAGCGCGCTCAGGTCCTGCGGGCCGTTGTTGAAGTTCACGTACTGATATACGGCGGTCGCCGCGAACGGGCCGTTCGCGTAGTTGAACTGCGCGCTCCACTTCTTCGAGCGGTTGTCGCCGGCCTGGTTGCCGAGGGCGTACATCGCGCCGAAATTCAGGCCACCGAACGAAGGCGACGTGTAACCCACCGCGTTGTTCCAGCCCGAATCGCCGACGGCGCCCTGGTCGCTCGGATAGGTCGGGAACGTGCCGAGCCCGAGGAACACGTGATACACCATCGGCGAGAAGGTGTACGAGTCGTAGAACGGGTTGAACAGGATCGTCGACAGGAACAGGTGCGTCGTCAGGCGGCCTGCCGTCACCGTGCCGTACGGCGAGCTGATGCCGACGTACGCGTTGCGCGCGAAGAACGTGTCGCCCTGGAAGCGGCCGTACTGGCCGTTCTGCGCGCGGAAGAAGCTCTCCAGCGTGAAGATCGCCTTGTAGCCGTCGCCGAGATCCTCGGTGCCGTGCAGGCCCCAGTACGACGTCGACATCCCGCCGCCCGACACGTTCCACGCACGATCGCCGCCCGGGAACTTGGTGGCGCCGACCCATTCGTCAACCTGCCCGTAGAGCGAGACGCTCGACTGCGCATGGACGGGTGCGGCGGCCGCCACGCAGGCGGCTGCGGCGATCAGCTTGACGGACGTGCGCGACGCACGGCGGGCGAATGCTTTCATGGGATCTCCAGGTTTTGTCGGATAGTCGATAAGTGGCGCGAGCGTTGTTGTTTGGAGCCGAGTGCTTGCGTCGTATGGGGCGCAGCCATCTTTACGGATCATTCGTCCGGTCAAAATTGCGCACACTTATTGCGGGTATAGCGCCCGCATTAACTTCGCGGCATGTATCCATGGCCGGAGGCACGGCGGCGGCCCGGCGCGAATGCGGTCGCACCGGCGGACGGCGGCGCGGCATGCGCGCACCGGGCGCGAAAGATAGCGCAATGCGGCGGGAAAATCAGCGGAAATCTGCGCGCGACTGTGGCGAATTCGCATCAGCCGGCAAGGGGACGAGCGCCGGGGGCGCTCAGTTTCGGTAGAAAGGGGAGAACGAAGGCGAGTGCGCAGGCTCTTCCTGCGAGCGGGGCGGCGGCATCGGGCGACCGCCGCGCTCCTCGTTGTAGCGGGCGACGTCGGCGCGGATCGAGCCGGCCCGCAGCGGGACGTTGCCGCCGCCCGGCGGGCGCGGCATCTGGCGGACTTCGGCGCTGATCGGCCGATACGGGCTTTGCGCGGCGTAATGGCCGTACGACGGCGTCGGACGCAGCCCCCAGCGGGAGCCGGCGCCGCTCACGCCGCCGGCACGTACTCCGGCAGGCGGTGCGACGTGACGCCAGACCGGACCGCCGCCGGGGCCGCCGGCCGGCCGGCCGTACGCACGCATGTCGCCGCCGCCGAAGCCGTGGCCGCCGAAGCCGTGACCGCCATGGGGCGGCTGGGCCAGCGCGAGCGGCATCAGCAGCGCGCCGAGCGCGCCTGCCACCCATCGTCCGATCTTCCGTTTCACCCGTTCCGTCATCGTTCCGTGCCCATCGACGCCCGCCGTCGGTTCCTTTCGGCCGACCCAAGGCTTTCAGTAGTAATTTATGAGCGGGGGGAAAGTGTGTCGAGCCAAAAAGTGTTAGGTCGCCGGCATCGGTGTAACACCATGTTACTGCTAGGTTTTTTCGCTTCGGCACGCGATTGCGGCAGAACGTTCTTCTGCGGTTTCGAGCATGGCCGGGGCGACGCGGCGGCCTTCGCGTCATGCAATGGATTCATCAATCGATTCACACAATGAATTTGTTTGGTGAATCGCCAACCCGGACAATAACGGCATCCGCGCGCGCGACGCGCGCCTTCGCCGTTTCCAAATCGAGTTTTCGATGGCCCGTCCCCGTTTTCTGCCCGACAACTTCACGCTCGCGCTCGTCGGCACCGTCGTGCTCGCGAGCCTGCTGCCCTGCCGCGGCCCGGCCGCCCATGCGTTCAACTGGGCGACCAACATCGCCGTCGGCCTGCTGTTTTTCCTGCACGGCGCGAAACTGTCGCGCGAAGCCGTCGTCGCCGGCGCGACCCACTGGCGGCTGCACGCGATCGTGCTGCTCAGCACGTTCGCGCTGTTCCCGCTGCTCGGCCTCGCGCTGAAACCGGTGCTGCAACCGCTCGTCACGCCGACGCTGTATGCGGGCGTGTTGTTCCTCTGCACGCTGCCGTCGACGGTCCAGTCTTCGATCGCGTTCACGTCGATCGCGAAAGGCAACGTGCCGGCCGCCGTGTGCGCGGCCTCGGCGTCGAGCCTGCTCGGAATCTTCGTCACGCCGGCGCTCGTCGGGCTGATGATCACGTCGCAGTCGGCCGCGGCCGCGTCGCCGTGGAGCACCGTCGGCAGCATCGTGATGCAGTTGCTCGTGCCGTTCATCGCCGGCCAGTTGCTGCGGCCCGTGATCGGCGGCTGGATCGACCGCAATCGCGGCGTGCTGCGCTTCGTCGACCAGGGCTCGATCCTGCTGGTCGTCTACGTCGCGTTCAGCGAGGCCGTCAACGAAGGGCTGTGGCACCAGATTCCGCCGCGCGCGCTCGGCGGCCTGCTCGTCGTCAACCTCGTGCTGCTCGCGATCGCGCTGCTGCTGACCGCGTTCGTCGGCAAGCGGCTCGGCTTCAACCGCGCCGACCAGATCACGATCATCTTCTGCGGGTCGAAGAAGAGCCTCGCGGCCGGAGTGCCGATGGCGAAGGTGATCTTCTCGGCGAACGCGGTCGGCGCGATCGTGCTGCCGCTGATGCTGTTCCACCAGATCCAGCTGATGGCGTGCGCGGCGCTCGCGCAGCGCTGGGGGGCGCGCGACACGAGCGGCGAGCACGACGAAGGCGACACGGCAGCCAGGTCCGGCGCGCTGAGCGCGGGCAAGCGCTGATGCGCGGGGGCGCGGGGGCGCGGGGGCGCGGGGGCGCGGGGGCCGCCGATGGCGGCCTTCCGCCTTCCGCCTTCCGCCTTCCGCCTTCCGCCTTTCTGCTTCCCGCCTCTCCCGCTTCCAGCCTCTCCTGCCCACTTCCCTTCCCCCCTCGCCCCGATGCGCATCCGGCTCACGGCACCGGCAACACGTGTCGTGTCACACAATCTTCATTCAATTCTCCGCCAGCGGTGCCGTTAAGCCGGTCGTCCCGTCGATTCGGCTGCCTTCGCCAATGCCCGCGTCCTCCTCCGATTCCGCCGCCCCCCGCACCACGCGCCTGATCGCGGATCGCGCGCTCGCCGCCGTGTTCCAGCCGATCGTCGACCTCGGATCGGGGACGGTCGTCGGTTACGAAGGGCTGATCCGCGGCCCGCGCGGCACCGATCTCGAGCCGCCCGCCGCGCTGTTCGCGCAGGCCGCGCGCGAAGGCGAAACCATCGCGCTCGAACGAGCCGCCGCGCTCACCTGCCTCGACGCGTTCGCCGCGCTCGGCTGCGACGGCAAGCTGTTCCTCAATTTCAGCGCGGGCGCGATCCTCACGCTCGCCAGCGAACGCGAGCGCACACGCCAGTTCCTCGGCCGCGCGCGGATCGGCGCCGAACGCATCGTGATCGAACTCACCGAGCAGAACGCGATTCCCGATCTCGCGGACATCGGGCCGGCGGTCGCGTCGCTGCGCGACGCCGGCATCCAGTTCGCGCTCGACGACTACGGCACCGCGAATGCAAGCATGAACCTGTGGCTGCGCCTGCACCCGGACGTCGTGAAGATCGACCGCTTCTTCATCCACGACATCGCGCACGACCCGCTCAAGTTCGAAGCCGTGAAGGCCATGCAGCACTTCGCGCAGGCGAGCGGCGCGAAGCTGATCGCGGAAGGCATCGAGAACGAATGCGACCTGATCGTCGTGCGCGACATGGGCATCTGCTGCGTGCAGGGCTTCCTGCTCGGGCGGCCGAACGCGCAGCCGTCGCGGGTGGTGGCGCCGGCCGCGCGCGACGCGATCCGCGCGCCGCACATCGCGGTGTTTCCCGGCGTGACGCGCGCGGTGCGGCCGGCCGGCACGATCGCCGGCAAGATGCTCGTGCCCGCCCCGGCGCTGCCGCGCGACGCGACCAGCAACGACGTGATCGACCTGTTCAACCGGATGCCCGATCTGCACGCGGTCGCGCTCGTCGAGCGCGGGCGGCCCGTCGCGCTCGTGAATCGCCGCGGCTTCATCGACCGTTTCGCGCTGCCGTATCACCGCGAGGTGTTCGGGAAGAAGCCGTGCCTGCAGTTCGCGAACGATGCGCCGCTGATGATCGACAACGCGACCACGTTCGAGCAGCTCGCGACGCTGCTCGCGCGCCACGACCAGCGCTATCTCGCGGACGGCTTCGTGATCACCGAACACGGGCGCTATGTCGGGCTCGGCACCGGCGAGAGCCTCGTGCGCGCGGTGACCGAGATGCGCATCGAGGCCGCGCGCTACGCGAATCCGCTGACCTTCCTGCCCGGCAACATTCCGATCAGCGCGCACATCGACCGCCTGCTCCAGCGCGACGCCGGCTTTCACGCGTGCTACGTCGACCTGAACCAGTTCAAGCCGTTCAACGACCAGTACGGCTACTGGCAGGGCGACGAAGTGCTGAAATTCGCCGCGACGGTGCTGGCCGGCGTGTGCGATCCGCAGCGCGACTTTCTCGGCCATGTGGGCGGCGACGATTTCCTCGTGCTGTTCCAACGCGACGACTGGCGCGAGCGCGCCGCCGACGCGATCGCACGCTTCAACGACGGCGCGCAACTCTTCTACACGCAGGCGGACCGGCAGGCGGGCGGGCTGCGCGGCGAGGACCGCCACGGCAACCCGGCGTTCTTCGGGTTCGTGACGATGGCGATCGGCGCGGTCGGCGTGCCGGCCGGCGCGCACGGCGCAAAGCGCTACGGCAGCGACGAGATCGCGTCGGTCGCGGCGCTCGCGAAGCGGCGGGCGAAGCAGCAGCCGGACGGGCTCGCGGTCGTCGATCTCGATGCCGGCCGCGCCGCGCTGCGCGATCGCGGCGAACCGCCGGCCGTGGCGATCGCGGCGGGCTGAACGGCAGGCAGCCGCCGGGTGCGCACGGAAAGCGCTCGCGCACCGTGCGGCGGCACCGATGCCCGGCCGGCGCAAGGTTCGACTATTGCGCAACGGCATCGCTCGTTGCAGGGCCGCGGCCACAGCGCGGCGCGCCCCCACGCTCGCCTCGGCCCGCAGTCCGGCTGCCCCTCGCGGCCCCTTTTCGGCACTCCGTCGGCACCGGCAGACAATCCGCACACCCACCTTGCCTTTTTCGCGTTTTGTTTAGTATTTTTAGTAACGGCGTTTTCGCAGATTAGCGCCTGAAAACCCGTTATTCGCGGGTATTCCCCGGTTATCCGGCCCGAATTCCGCGATACGTTTTACTATACAATCGCCTCCACCCTAAACAAACGGACCCCGAACGATGGGTACGACCATTCGCGACGTGGCGCGGGCGGCAGAGGTCTCGATCGGCACCGTCTCCCGCGCGCTGAAAAACCAGCCCGGCCTGTCCGAAGCCACGCGCGCGCGCATCGTCGAGATCGCGCGGCAGCTCGGCTACGATCCCGCGCAGTTGCGGCCGCGCATCCGCCGGCTCACCTTCCTGCTGCACCGCCAGCACAACCGCTTTCCGGCAAGCCCGTTCTTCTCGCACGTGCTGCACGGCGTCGAGGACGCATGCCGCGAGCGCGGCATCGTGCCGACGCTGCTCACGGTCGGCCCGAACGACGACGTGCTGCGCCAGATGCGCCCGCATGCGCCCGACGCGATCGCGGTCGCGGGCTTCATCGAGCCCGAGACGATCGAGGCGCTCGCCGCCACCGGCCGGCCGCTCGTGCTGATCGACCTGTGGGCGCCCGGGCTGCGCTCGGTCAACATCGACAACGCGACGGGCGCGGCGCTCGCGATGCGCCACCTGCTCGCCACCGGCCGCTCGCGGATCGCCTTCATCGGCGGCTCGGCCGCGCACTACAGCATCGCGCAGCGCGCGATCGGCTATCGGCGCGCGTTCTTCGAAGCCGGGCGATTGTTCGATCCCGCGTACGAAGTGACGATCGACGCGGGGCTCGACCCCGACACCGGCGCCGCGCGTGCGATGGAGCAACTGCTCGACGCGCCCGGCCCGCGCCCCGACGCGGTATTCGCGTACAACGACGCGGCCGCGCTGGCCGCGCAGCGCGTGTGCGTCGCACGCGGCCTGCGGATTCCGGACGACATCGCGATCGTCGGCTTCGACGACATCCCGGCCGCCGCGCACGCGAACCCGCCGCTCACGACGCTCGCGGTGGACAAGGAAGCGCTCGGCCGCCGCGGCGTCGAACTGCTGCTCGCGGAATCGCCCGAGCGCACCGAGATCTCCCTGCCCGTCGAGCTGATCGTGCGGGCCAGCAGCCAGCCCGCCGGCTCCCCGGCATTCGATACCGCCACGGTCCAAGAATCATGAACATGCCCCCCGCCCACTCCCGCGCCGCCGCGCCGGCCAGCCACGCGCAAGCGGCACCGTTCGTCGCGAGCTTTCGCGACCCGTCGTTCCTGCTGTCGCATATCGAAGACACGCTGCGCTTCTACGCGACGAACGCATTCGACCCGACGGGCGGCTTCCACCATTACTTCCGCGACGACGGCAGCGTCTACAACCGCACGTCGCGCCACCTCGTCAGCACCTGCCGGTTCGTCTTCAACTACGCGATGGCGTACCGCCATTTCGGCGATCCGCGCCACCTGGAATACGCGCGCCACGGGCTGCGCTTCCTGCGCGACGCGCACTGGGACGACGCGCTGCAGGGCTACGACTGGGAGCTCGACTGGCGCGACGGCGCGAAGCACGCGACGCTCGACGGCACGCGCCACTGCTACGGCCTCGCGTTCGTGCTGCTCGCGGCCGCGCACGCGACGATGGCCGGCATCGACGAAGCGCGCCCGCTGATCGCCGCCACCTACGAGCTCGCCGAGCACCGCTTCTGGGATGCGGCCGCGGGCCTGTATGCGGACGACGCGACGCCGAACTGGATCGTGTCGTCGTACCGCGGCCAGAACGCGAACATGCACATGACGGAGGCGCTGCTCGCCGCCTACGAGGCGACCGGCCACCTCACGTACCTCGATCGCGCGGAGAAGGTGGCGTCCCACGTCACGCAGCGCCAGGCCGCGCTGTCGGGCGGGCTCGTGTGGGAGCACTACCATGCGGACTGGTCGATCGACTGGGATTACAACAAGGAAGACAGCTCGAACATCTTCCGTCCGTGGGGCTTCCAGCCCGGGCACCAGACCGAATGGGCGAAGCTGCTGCTGATCCTCGAGAGGCACCGCCCGCTCGACTGGCTCGCGCCGCGCGCGGCCGAGCTGTTCGACGCGGCGCTCACGCACGCGTGGGACGCCGATCACGGCGGCCTGTGCTACGGCTTCGGCCCCGACTTCACGATCTGCGACCACAACAAATATTTCTGGGTGCAGGCGGAAACCTTCGCGGCCGCCGCGATGCTCGGCGCGCGCACCGGCAGCGAGCGCTTCTGGGACTGGTACGACGAGATCTGGCGCTACAGCTGGGCGCATTTCGTCGATCACCGCCACGGCGCGTGGTACCGAATCCTGACCTGCGACAACCGCAAGTACAGCGACGAGAAGAGCCCGGCCGGCAAGACCGACTATCACACGATGGGCGCCTGCTACGACGTGCTCGCGACCCTCGCGCGCCTGCAACGCAGCGAGCCGGCGCAATGAGCGGCGGCACGTTTCCGGCTTTCGTGTCGGCGGGCGACATCCTGACCGACATGGTGCGCGCGGGCGACGCGCAATGGACGTCGGTGCCGGGCGGCGCCGGCTGGAACGTCGCGCGCGCGGTCGCGCGGCTCGGCATCCCGAGCGCGCTCGCCGGCTCGATCGGCGAAGACTGCTTCTCCGACGTGCTGTGGCGCACGAGCGAGGCGGCCGGCCTCGACCTGCGCTTCCTGCAGCGCGTCGCGCGGCCGCCGCTGCTCGCGATCGTCCACGAGACGCGCCCGCCCGCGTACTTCTTCATCGGCGAAGCGAGCGCCGATCTCGCGTTCGATCCCGCGCGGCTGCCGGCCGGCTGGACCGAGCACGTGCAATGGGCGCATTTCGGCTGCATCAGCCTCGTGCGCGAACCGCTCGCGGGCACGCTGGCCGCGCTCGCGACCGACCTGCACGCGCGCGGCGTGAAGATCAGCTTCGATCCGAACGTGCGGAACCTGATGACGGCCGCGTACCGGCCGACGCTGGAGAAGATGGCCGCGCTCGCCGACCTGATCAAGGTGTCGGACGAAGACTTGCGGCACCTGTTCGGCGGCGACGGCCCCGACGCGATCGCGGCGGTGCGCGCGCTGAACCCGCGGGCGGCCGTGCTCGTCACGCGCGGCGCGCAGGCGGCGACGCTCTACGCGGACGGCGCCGTGCACGAGGCCAGCCCGCCGCGCGTCGAGGTGGCCGACACCGTCGGCGCGGGCGACGCGTCGATCGGCGGCCTGCTGTTCAGCCTGATGGCCGCGCCGCAGCGCGGCTGGCGCGAGCATCTCGCGTTCGCGCTGGCGGCCGGCGCCGCCGCGTGCCGGCATACGGGCGCACATGCGCCGACGCTCGATGAGGTCGTCGCGCTGCTCGAAGGTTGAACGGACAGTGAAGGGCGCGCAGGCGGGTGACCGGCCGCCGATCGGTCACCGATAAACCGCGTTCCCCATGCTGCGCCGCAGTGCTACGATGAAGCGTCCTTTTCGCGGGAGAGCACGATGGACACGAACACGTTCACGAAAGGCATCTACACGGCCAAGGCGCATACCCAGCATGCGGGCAACGGGCAGTTCCAGGGTTACGTGATCCTCGCGCGCGACGACGGGGACGACACCGAGAACATGCGCTACGACGTCCACTCGACGAGCCCCAGCGAGGAAGAAGCGTTCGACGAGGCGAAGGCGCTCGCGCACCGGATCCTCGGCGAGATCGAGCTGTGACGCGCTCCTCTTTTTCGGCGCGGCTCAGAGCAGCCGCGCCACCATCGATACCAGCATCGTCAGCACCAGCGTCGACATGAACGGGAACGGGTAGCGCCGCCCGCCGAGCGTCAGCGTGACGTCGCCCGGCATCCGCCCGATGCCGAGCTTGCCGAGCCACGGCCAGCAGCGCGTCAGAATCATCACCGCGATGAACGTCGTCAATAGCCAGCGCAGCATGCCGGGCTCCCCGTCAAAGCGCGTGCGAGCGGTCGCCGCGCGCGAACGCGTCGAGCGTGCCGTCGATCCCGCGCGAAAACGCGATCACCTTGAACAGTTCGCCCATCTCGGCTTCCGAGATCAGCTTCTGCACCGCGTTCGCGGCCGGCAGGAACTGATGGACGTCGGACGGATCGATCGCGGCCAGCGCGTCGGTGATGCCCGCGTTCAACAGGAAGCGTGCCTGCGACGTGTAGCCGAGCAGATCGGCGCCGGTCGCGACGCCCGCGTCGTAGATGCCGGTGAATTCGACGTGCGCGGTGATGTCCTGCAGGCCCGGGTACACGAACGGGTCGTCGTGCGCGTGGTGACGGTAGTGGCACATCAGCGTGCCGCGGTCGCGCTGCGGGTGGTAGTACTCGTGCGCCGGAAAACCGTAGTCGATCAGCAGCACCGCGCCGCGCGCGAGCATCGTGCAGACGGTGCGCGTGAACGCGAGCGCGGCCTCGTGCGTTTCGGTCACGTAGCCGTCGCCGACGTCGAGCGTCGCGAGCACCGCCGGCAGGCCGGCTGCGCCGACCGGCCGGTCGTCGAACACGAACGCCTGCCGCGCGTCGAGCGCGACGCCGCGCTCGCGCCACGCGCCGTCCGCCTTCGCGAAGAGGCGCACCGGCATCGCGTCGAGCACCTCGTTGCCGACCACAACGCCGTCGAACCGCTCGGGCAACGCATCGAGCCAGCGCACCTTCGCGGCCAGCGCCGGCACCGCGGCTTCGATCGTGTCGCGCTGCCGTTCGCGCAGCTCGCCGGACAGGTCGACGATCTGGTATTCGTCGAGTTCGACGCCCGTCGCGTCGAGCGCCGCCAGCAGCCCGGCCGCGAGCTTGCCCGTGCCGGCGCCGAATTCCATCACGCGACGCGTGCCGCTCGCCGCGAGCGCTTCGGCGATGGGATTCGCGAGCGTCTGCGCGAACAGCGGCGACAGCTCGGGCGCGGTGACGAAGTCGCTGCCGTCGTCGGCGCGGCGCCCGAACTTGCGCGCGCCGCCGCTGTAATAACCGAGGCCCGGCGCATACAGCGCGCGCTCCATGAAGCGGTCGAACGGCAGCCAGCCGCCGGCCGCCGCGATCTCGTCACGCAGTTGCGCGGCGAGGGTTTCGGACTGCGCGAGCGCGTCGGGGCCGGGAGCAGGTAAACTAGCGGGTTCGTGAGCTTTCGGGTTCATCCCGGCATTGTAAATGACCGTTTCAGCCGATACGTCGACCCCACGCGTGGTGCTCGTCACGGGCGCCCTGGGCAGCGCGGCCGACGCCGCATCGATCGGCCGCGCGCTCGCGACGGGTTTCGCCCGCCGCGGCTGGGACGTCGCGCTGCAGCGCAGCCCGGGTGCGCCGCGCGCGGCCGCCGACGCGCTCGTCGCCGAAGTCGCCGCGCACGGCCGCCGCGCGGCGGTGCTCGACGCCGATCCGGCCCTGGAAGCCGATGCCGCGGCCCTCGTCGCCGCGTGCGGCGAAGCGCTCGGCCGGCCCGCGTGCGCGGTATTCGTCAGCGCCAGCGCCGGCGCCGACGACGCGCACACGGTCGATGGCGCGTCGCTCGCCGCCGCGCTCGCGCGCAACGTGACCGCACCGCTGGCGCTGGCCCGCGCGCTCGCCGACGCGACACCGGACGCCGCGCGCGACGACGAAACGCTGCGCGCGTGCGCGATTCACGTACTGGATCAGGCCCTGTTTCACCCGGCGCCGGCGCAGTTGTCGCATGCGCTGATGCAGGCCGCGCTGAACCGCGCGACGTCGGCGCTCGCGCTGGCGCTCGCGCCGAAGGTGCGGGTCGCGGCGCTCGTGCGCGGCCACGCGCCGCACGCGGACGACATCGCGGCGGCCGCCTGCTATCTCGCGAGCGCGCCCGGTGTGACGGGCGCGACGCTGACCGTCGACGGCGGCGAGCACCTGGTGCCGCCCGCCGCCGGCCCGAATGAATGAACCGCGCGGGCGCGGCCTGAGAGCCGCCGCCCGCGCCGCTTTGCGTGCGCGCACGCCAATTTGACTGGGACGACCATGTTTTCCGCTCTCCTGCACCCCCGCCTCGCGGATTGCCGCAGGCTCTACCTGCGCGACTACGAGGTGCACATCAACATCGGGGCCTTCGAACACGAGAAGCGCGGCGAGCAACGCGTCGTCGTCAACATCGACCTGTTCGTGCCGCTCGCGCTGTCCACCCCCGTCGACGACCGGCTGCACGAAGTCGTCGACTACGACCTGATGAAGCAGAGCGTCGCGCAGTGCCTGGCGCGCGGCCACATCCACCTGCAGGAAACGCTGTGCGATTCGATCGCCGCGCACCTGCTGGCGCACGACACCGTGCGCGCGGTACGCGTCCGTACCGAGAAACCGGACGCCTATCCGGACTGCGACGCCGTCGGCGTCGAAGTCTTTCGCATCAAGGACGAGGAGCGCGCATGAACGCCCCCCACATGAACGACACGGCGGCCGACGCCGCCACCGCCGAAACCGGCCGCCCCGCGCTGACGCGCCGCGAGCAGAAGGAAGCGTACGAGAACAACAAGCTGTTCAAGCGGATCGTGCGCCAGGTCGGCCAGGCGATCGGCGATTTCAACATGATCGAGCAGGGCGACAAGGTGATGGTGTGCCTGTCGGGCGGCAAGGACAGCTACGCGATGCTCGACGTGCTGCTGCGCCTGCGCGAGCGCGCGCCGATCGACTTCGACATCGTCGCGGTGAACCTCGACCAGAAGCAGCCGGGCTTCCCCGAGCACGTGCTGCCCGAATACCTGAAGCAGGTCGGCGTGCCGTTCCACATCGAGAACCAGGACACCTACAGCATCGTCAAGCGGCTCGTGCCGGAAGGCAAGACGACCTGCTCGCTGTGCTCGCGGCTGCGCCGCGGGATTCTGTACCGCGTGGCCGGCGAGCTCGGCGCGACCAAGATCGCGCTCGGCCATCACCGCGACGACATCGTGCAGACGCTGCTGCTGAACATGTTCTACGGCGGCAAGCTGAAGGGGATGCCGCCGAAGCTGCAGTCGGACGACGGCAAGAACATCGTGATCCGCCCGCTCGCGTACGTGAAGGAAGCCGATCTCGAGAAATACGCGGAGCTGCGCGAATTCCCGATCATCCCGTGCAACCTGTGCGGCAGCCAGCCGAACCTGAAGCGCGCGGAAATGAAGGCGCTGATCCGCGACTGGGACAAACGCTTCCCGGGCCGCGTCGACAACATGTTCAACGCGCTCGCGAAGGTCGTGCCGTCGCACCTGATGGACACGACGCTGTACCCGTTCCAGTCGCTGCGCGCGACGGGCGAGGCCGATCCGCAAGGCGACATCGCGTTCGACGAGGAGCCGTGCGCATCGGGCGACGACGCGGCCGCGCCGGGCGCCGCCCAACCGATCTCGATCGTCCAGTTCGACGACCTGTAAGCAGGGACCGAACACCCGCCGAAACCGGGGCCGGCGGCCTCGTTTCAGCGGTGTCGCCGCGCCGCGACAGGCCCGGAGCGACAAGGGCCGCATGCTAAAATGGACGGCTTCGAACTCTGACCCACGCGCGCGCCATGAATATCGTGATTTTGGCGGCAGGCACCGGCAAGCGCATGCGTTCCGCGCTGCCGAAAGTGCTTCACCCCCTGGCCGGCAGGCCGCTCCTCTCCCACGTCATCGACACCGCGCGCACGCTGCAGCCGTCCCGGCTCGTCGTCGTCGTCGGCCACGGCGCCGAGCAGGTCCAGGCCGCCGTCGCCGCGCCCGACGTCCAGTTCGCGGTGCAGGCCGAGCAGCTCGGCACCGGCCACGCGGTCCGCCAGGCGCTGCCGCTCCTCGATCCCGCGCAACCGACGCTCGTGCTGTACGGCGACGTGCCGCTCACGCGCGCGTCGACGCTGCGGCGTCTCGTCGACGCCGCGCGCGACGGCCGCTACGGGATCCTGACCGTCACGCTCGACGACCCGACCGGCTATGGCCGCATCGTGCGCGACGCGGCCGGCTTCGTCACGCGCATCGTCGAGCAGAAGGATGCGTCGCCGGACGAACTGCGGATCGCCGAGATCAACACCGGCATCATCGTCACGCCGACGGCCCAGCTGTCGATGTGGCTCGGCGCGCTGAAGAACGAAAACGCGCAGGGCGAGTACTACCTGACCGACGTCGTCGAACTCGCGATCGAGGCCGGCTTCGAGGTCGTCACGTCGCAGCCCGACGACGAATGGGAAACGCTCGGCGTGAACAGCAAGGCGCAGCTCGCGGAGCTCGAGCGCATTTACCAGCGCAACGTCGCCGATGCGCTGCTCGTCGACGGCGTGACGCTTGCCGATCCGGCGCGCGTCGACGTGCGCGGCACGCTGCGCTGCGGCCGCGACGTGTCGATCGACGTGAACTGCGTGTTCGAAGGCAACGTGACGCTCGCCGACGACGTGACGATCGGCCCGAACTGCGTGATCCGCAACGCATCGATCGGCGCGGGCACGCGCATCGACGCGTTCACGCACATCGACGGCGCCGAGCTCGGCGCGCACACCGTGATCGGCCCGTATGCGCGGCTGCGCCCGGGCGCGCAGCTCGCGGACGAAGCGCACGTCGGCAACTTCGTCGAGGTGAAGAACGCGGTGATCGGCCACGGCTCGAAGGCGAACCACCTCACGTACATCGGCGACGCCGACATCGGCGCGCGCGTGAACATCGGCGCGGGCACGATCACCTGCAACTACGACGGCGCGAACAAGTTCCGCACCGTGATCGAGGACGACGTGTTCGTCGGCTCCGACACGCAGCTCGTCGCGCCCGTGCGCGTGGGCCGCGGCGTGACGATCGCGGCCGGCACGACGATCTGGAAGGACGTCGCCGAAGGCGTCCTCGCGTTGAACGAGAAGACGCAGACCGCGAAGAGCGGCTACGTCCGCCCGGTCAAGAAAAAGAGCTGAACCATTTGCGGGCGCCCGCGCGGCGCCCGCTTCGACTGACAGGATTGACCATTCATGTGCGGCATTGTCGGCGCAGTTGCGCAGCGTAATATCGTTCCGGTGCTGATCGAAGGATTGCGGCGCCTCGAATACCGTGGCTACGACTCGTGCGGCGTCGCCGTGCTCGAGCCGGACGCACCGAAGCGCGCGCGCAGCGTCGCGCGCGTCGCCGATCTCGATGCGCAGGTGCGCGACACGCACCTCGAAGGCGCGACCGGCGTCGCGCACACGCGCTGGGCCACGCACGGCGCGCCGGTCACGCACAACGCGCACCCGATCTTCTCGTCGAACGCGCTCGCGCTCGTGCACAACGGCATCATCGAGAACTTCGAGACGCTGCGCGAAGCGCTGCGCGCGAAGGGCTACGAATTCGTGTCGCAGACCGACACCGAAGTGATCGCGCACCTCGTGCACAGCCTGTATCGCGGCAACCTGTTCGACGCGGTGCGCGAAGCCGTGCAGCAACTGCACGGCGCGTATGCGATCGCGGTGACGCACAAGGACCAGCCGCACACCGTCGTCGGCGCGCGCCAGGGTTCGCCGCTCGTCGTCGGTCACGGCGACGGCGAGAACTTCCTCGCGTCCGACGCGCTCGCGCTGGCCGGCAGCACCGACCGCTTCACGTTCCTCGAGGAAGGCGACGTGTGCGAGCTGTCGCTCGACGGCGTGACGATCGTCGACCGTCACGGCGCCACCGTGCAGCGTGAAATCCGCGTGGTCAGCGCATACGGCGGCGCGGTCGAGCTTGGGCCTTATCGCCACTTCATGCAGAAGGAAATCTTCGAGCAGCCGCGCGCGATCGGCGACACGGTGCCGCAAACCGAAGCCTTCGACGCGACGCTGTTCGGCGACGCCGCGCCCGCCGCGTTCGCGGCGATCGACAGCCTGCTGATCCTCGCGTGCGGCACGAGCTACTACTCGGGCCTCACCGCGAAGTACTGGCTCGAATCGATCGCGAAGATCCCGACCCAGGTCGAGATCGCGAGCGAATACCGCTACCGCGAGTCGGTGCCGAACCCGCGCCAGCTCGTGCTGGTGATCTCGCAATCGGGCGAGACGGCCGACACGCTCGCCGCGCTCAAGCATGCGCAGTCGCTCGGCCACACGCATACGCTCGCGGTGTGCAACGTCGCGACGAGCGCGATGGTGCGCCTGACCGAGATGCAGTTCCTGACGCACGCGGGCACCGAGATCGGCGTCGCGTCGACGAAGGCGTTCACGACGCAGCTCGTCGCGCTGTTCGTGCTGGCCGCGACGCTCGGCAAGCTGCGCGGGCACGTCGACGCCGCGCAGGAAGCGCAATTCCTGAAGGAGCTGCGCCACCTGCCGGCCGCGCTGAACAGCGTGCTCGCGCTCGAGCCGCAGATCATCGCGTGGTCGGAGGAATTCGCGCGCAAGGAAAACGCGCTGTTCCTCGGCCGCGGGCTGCACTACCCGATCGCGCTCGAAGGCGCGCTGAAGCTGAAGGAAATCTCGTACATCCACGCCGAGGCCTATCCGGCCGGCGAGTTGAAGCACGGGCCGCTCGCGCTCGTCACGGAAGCGATGCCGGTCGTCACGGTCGCGCCGAACGACACGCTGCTCGAGAAGCTGAAGTCGAACATGCAGGAAGTGCGCGCGCGCGGCGGCGAACTGTACGTGTTCGCGGATGCGGACACGCAGATCGTCAACGACGACGGCCTGCACGTGATCCGGATGCCGGAGCACTACGGGCAACTGTCGCCGATCCTGCACGTCGTGCCGCTGCAACTGCTCGCGTATCACACCGCGTGTGCGCGCGGCACCGACGTCGACAAGCCGCGGAATCTCGCGAAGTCGGTGACGGTGGAGTAACCAGGCGACGGGATGGCCCCGTGCCGGGCCGTCCCGACCGCGTGCGGGCGCAAGGCAGGCCGTTTGGCCAGGTCGAAATATGTACCACGTAGTGGTATATAATCCTGTGCTAATTCGACCGGTTCGACATGTCTGCTTCCGTACGACGCGTCTTCAAGACGAAGTGGTTTCACAAGGCAGCCGGGAAAGCGGGAATCGCCGACGACGAGCTTTGCCGCGCGGTGCGGGAGCTGGCCCGCGGTCAGGGCGTCGATCTCGGCGGCAACGTCTGGAAGAAGCGCCTCGACGGCAATCGGCAGCGCGGGATCGTGCTGGGCAAGGTCGGGCACACGTGGGTGTTCGTGTTCCTGTTCGCGAAATGCGACCGCGACGACATCGACGCCCGCGAACTGCGCGCCTTCAGAAAGCTCGCCGCGGATGTCGGCCGACACACCGACAGCGACATCGCGACGCTGGTTACCCTGAAAGAGTGGGTGGAGATTTGCAATGGCTAAGAGTCGATTCAAGAGCGACGCGACGGAGGCGGTCCACAGCGCCGCGTCGGGCCTTTATCGTGCGCAACTGATCGACAAGAAGACGATGCGCGAATACGACGATCTCTGCATCGAAGCCGCGCCGCAATTCGATCCGGAAGCGATCGCCCGCATCCGCAAGTCGGTCAACGTCAGCCAGAGCGTGTTCGCGCTCTACCTGAACACGACGACATCGACGGTCCGCCAATGGGAACAGGGCGACAAGCGGCCGAGCGGCATCGCCGCGCGCATGCTCCAGATCGTCGAGAAACACGGGCTCGAGGTGTTCTCCTGAGCCGGCATTCCCCGAATGCCCCTGCACGGCCCCGGCTGGACGCGCGCCGCAACGAATATGACGGAGAGACAATGGTAAGACTGTTTGGATGCGGATTGCTGGCGCTGACGTTCGCGTCGTCGGGCTGGGCCGCCGAGCACTACGTCGAGGTCTGGAACCCGCCCGAGGCGCGGCAGCCTGCGGCGCGTACGCCAGGTGCCCGCACGGGCGCCGACGCACGCACCGGCAAGAGCGCGGAAAAGCACGCGAGCGCCACGCCGAAACCCATCGCGAAACCGCACAAGCGCCGCGTCGCGCAGGCCGTGAAAGCCGGCGCGCACCGCCCGGCCACGGCCGACACCCCGGCCGCCCCGCGCCCCGTCGCGCAACCCGCACCCGGGCGTCTCACGGTGATGCAGCCTGCCGCACCGGACGCGACGCGCGCACTCACCTTCTCCGACATCCCGCGTCAATACACGCCGGACGGCAACGTGCTGCAGGTCGGCACGCACGGCCGCTCCGCGGAGGTGACTCGATAATGGAAGCGCAGACCTACCACGGCTACCAGATCTGGGGCCACGCGATCCTGCAGCAGGACGAGATCATGCAGCCCGAGCGCTTCGCGGCGAGCGGCACGATCACGCAGAACAACCGGCTCGTCGAGGCGTCGGGCGTGCTCGGCGTGTTCGACACCGAAGACGACGCGCGCGACGCGGGGCTCGAATGGGCGCGCGCGTGGATCGACAACCACAGCTGACCGAACCCGGCAGCGCGCATCCGCGGCCGCCGTCGCCGGCGCTGCGCCGGGGCGTCGCGCGTCGCAAATGAACGAAGGGGCGTCGATGACGCCCCTTCTTTCGTTCGCCCCCGGAAGCCCGGAACACTCACGCCGCGGCGTGCGGCGGCCTCACCGTCTGCCGCGGCCGGCCGACGAGCCGTGCCAGCACGAGGATCGCCACCAGCGTCGCGACGTACGCGGCGATCTGGATGCCTGCCGGCCGCGCCGTATAGCCGATCAGCGTATGCAGCGCCTTGCCGACGATGCTCGATTCCTTGAGCAGCCACGACGTGTCCCAGACCACGTCGCCCCAGGACGGCACGAAGCCGGCGGCCAGCAGGAAGCCGACGCACTGGCTCGCCATGCCCGCGGCGAGCAGCACGATCAGCGCGTTGGTGACGGAGAACAGGCGCTTCAACGGGATCTGCAGCAGGCCCGCATACATCGCGTAGCCGAGCCCGGCGCCGCCGAGCACGCCAAGCAGCCCGCCGGCGATCATCTGCGGCGTCTGCCCGGGCTCGCCCGCCGCGATCCCGTACAGGAACAGCACGGCCTCGGAGCCCTCGCGTAATACCGCGACGCCGACCACGATCGCGAGCCCGGTCAACGGCCGGCTGCCGGCCGCGACCGCGCGGCCGACCTCGCCCATGTGCAGCGCCATTTCCCGGCCGTGGCGGCTCATCCAGATGCAGTGCCACGCGAGCATCAGCGTCGCGACGAACATCACGCCCGCGTTGAAGACTTCCTGCCCCATGCCGGATGCCCATTGCGAGATCACGTCGGCGAACGCCGCGATCAGGCCGGCGCCGACCACGCCGCCGACCAGCCCGCCGCCGACCCACCAGCCGCGCCGCGGCACGCCCTTGGTGGCGGCCATCACAATCGAGACCACCAGCGCGGCCTCGAGCACTTCACGAAAGACGATCAGGGCAGTGGACAGCATGTCGGTATCGGCTTACTTGACGGTCAGGTGCGTCTTCGACTGCGCTTCGTGATACTCGTCGTGGAACTCGTAGGTGCCGGCCTTCAGCGGCCCGACCAGGATCTCGACCGACTTGCCGGCCGGCACGACCTTCTCCGCCTTGAAGTCGTCGCTTTCGAATTCCGCGGGCGTCGCGTCGAGGTTCTTCACGACGAACTTCACCTTCTTGCCGGCAGGGATCGTCACGCCGTCGGGCGAAAACTTGTGGTCCTTCAACGTCAGGTTGACGACGTCGTCGGCCGCGAAAGCGGACGTGGCCGAGGCGCCCAGCAGGGCCAGCGCGAAACCGATAGCGAAACGGGTCATGGGTGTAATGAGCGGAAATATGGAAGGGAATCGATACTAAGATCGATTCGCATTTTCACCTCGGAGTACCCTTACATGGAGCATGGAGATCATGCTCCATCGATCCCGCGTGCGCGTGGCCACGCAAGGCTTCGCCGGATTTCGCCGACAATGTGCAGTCGTCAATCGGGAAAAATTCCGACTGACGCGCCTACACCAATGGCTATTCGTCAGACTTCAGCATGACAAACGACTGATGCGATGTGCATCACCGCATGCGGCGCTTGACCTTCCCACCATGGCAAGCTTCATGCTGAACATACTCATCCACCACCTACCCGGGAGAACACGATGGAATTCGAAGTCCAGGACATGACCTGCGGCGGCTGCGCCAACGCCATCACGCGCGCGGTGACGGCTGCCGACCCCGCCGCGAAGCTCGACATCGACGTCGCGGCGAAGATCGTCAAGGTCGACTCGGCGCAAGGCGCCGAGCGCGTGCAGTCGGTCATCGAGGCCGCCGGCTTCCATCCCGCGCTGCGCACCGCGTAACGCGCGCCGAAGGCCGCGGGCGCAGCGCCGGACGGCGACGCGCCCGCGCCCATGCCCGGCGGCGCGTCAGCGCAGCCGGATCAGCGTCGACTTCAGTTCGGTGTACTTCTCGAGCGCATGCAGCGACTTGTCGCGGCCGTTGCCCGACTGCTTGTAGCCGCCGAACGGGAAGTTCATGTCGCCGCCCTCGTCGTAGCAGTTCACCCACACGGTCCCCGCACGCAGGCGGCGCGATACGTCGTGCGCGGTCGTCAGGTTCGACGTCCACACGGCCGCGGCCAGCCCGTATTCGGTGTCGTTCGCGATCCGCACGGCCTCGTCGACGTCGTCGAACACGATCACCGACAGCACCGGCCCGAAGATTTCCTCGCGCGCGATCTTCGCGTCGGGCTTCACCTCGAACACCGTCGGCTCCACGTAGAAGCCGCCCGTTTCCGCATTCACGCGCGCACCGCCCGTGACGAGCCGGCCTTCGCCGCGCCCCGCTTCGATGTAACCGAGCACGCGCTCGAGCTGAATGCCGTCGACGATCGCGCCCATCGATACCGACGGATCGAGCGGATTGCCCGGCACGTACGCGCGGGCGGCCGCGACGAGCTTCTCGATGAACGCGTCCTTGATGTCGCGATGCACGAGCAGCCGCGAGCCGGCCGTGCACATCTCGCCCATGTTGTAGAAGATCGCGCCGGCCGCCGTTTGCGCCGCGCGGTCGAGATCGGGGCAATCGGGCAGCACGATGTTCGGCGACTTGCCGCCGAGTTCGAGCCACGCGCGCTTCAGGTTCGACTGCGCCGCGTACTGCATGATCAGCTTGCCGACCGCCGTCGAACCGGTGAACGCGATGCAGTCGACGTCGCGATGCAGCGCGAGCAGCTTGCCCGGTTCGCCCGCGCCCGGCACGACGTTGAACACGCCGGCCGGGATGCCGGCCTCGAACGCGAGCTGCGCGACGCGGATCGCGGTCAGCGGCGATTTCTCCGACGGCTTCAGCACGACGCTGTTGCCGGCCGCGAGCGCAGGGCCGAATTTCCATGCGGCCATCAGGATCGGAAAATTCCACGGCACGACGGCGGCCACCACGCCGACCGGCTCGCGCGTGACGAGACCGACGAGATGGTGATCGGCCGGCGCGACCTCGCCACCGACCTTGTCGATCGCCTCGGCGAACCATTCGACGCAGTACGCGGCGCCCGGCACGTCGACCGTCGTCGTGTCGCCGATCGGCTTGCCCGCGTCGAGCGTCTCGAGCAGCGACAGTTCGTCGAGATGCTCGCGCATCAGCGCGGCCCAGCGCAGCAGCACGGCCTTGCGCGCGCGCGGGTTCAGGCCGGCCCATACCCCTGCGTCGAACGCGCGGCGTGCGGCCGCGACCGCGGCGTTCACGTCCGCTTCGCCGCAGTCGGCGACCTTCGCCAGCACGCGGCCGTCGATCGGGCTCACGCAGTCGAACGTCTTGCCGCCGTGCGCGTCGCACGACGCGCCATCGATGAATGCGCGCCCTTCGATCTCGAGCGACGCCGCCTTGTGTTGCCAGTCAGCCAAAGTCAACTTGTTCATCAGGATGCCTCAATGTGGTGACATTCGCGATGCGGCCCGCCGCGCGCGTGGCGCACCGGCGGCCCGCCGCGAATGCAGTGACGCGCGGTCAGAAGGTTGCCGGCGAATTGGCCGACACGACCTCGCAGATCAGTTCCGCGCTGGGATTGCGAAAACGATGCGGCAAACGGCTTTCGAAGTAGTAGCCGTCTCCGGGGTCGAGCAGCCACGTCGCGCTATCGACGGTCAGCTCGAGCCGGCCCGACACGACGACGCCGCCCTCGTGCCCCGCGTGCACCAGCATCTCGGGCCCGGTGTCGGCGAGCGGCTGGTAGATCTCGCGCAGGATGCACATGTTGCGATCCTTCACGTTCGCGCCGACCAGGTGAAACGCGAGCGTCTCGTTGCCGAGGTTCGGCATCTCGTCGCGACGCGACACGACCGCGCGCGATTCGACGAGCTCGAACGTGAAGAACTCCGCGAGACTCATCGGGATGCATTCGAGCAGTTTCTTCAGCGAGCCGACCGACGGGCTCACGCGGCCCTGTTCGATCAGCGAGATCGTGCCGTTGGTGACGCCGGCGCGTTTCGCGAGTTCGCGCTGCGACAGGCCATGCTTGTTGCGCACGAAACGCAGGCGCTCGGCGACTTCGGTGGACATCGATTCGGTTTCGGACACGATAAGTGCGATGACAAAGTGAAACGACGCGGTGGACTGCCGTTGAATATTCTAATCACTTTATGCCGCACATCAGCGGGGAAAACCCTGAAAGGCGTTCGAAATAATGGACGGCGCGTCGATTATTCCTTTTGCGAATCTTTTGTTCGTATTGCTCGGGAAAGCCCTGATGCAGGACCGATAAAAAACATTTGACGCCGTTATTGGCTCGTATATGCTGGCTCTCAGGTCAGCGTCATCAGGCTTTCACAGGCGTCGAAAAGCGTTATCGCAACGCAACAATCGACGCCCGTGAATGTAAATGATGCCGGACCGGCGCCTCGATTATTTTAAACGCCCCGCGCGTCGAAACGATCAGGTGTTCAATACTTTCAACAAACCAGTCGAGTGTAATCGTGAGAGTCCGTGGCCCTCTGGTGAGGTGGGATCGAGGCGATGTGCGAAGTTTGCGCAGCGCCGTTCCCGCTTCCGACGGCAGTTGCGGCTGGCATAGTCCTCGCCTGCTTCACCTGTCGATCTACACCATCCTGTCCCGTCGTTCCGTTCGGCGCCACAACGCCGTTTCCGCACGCGCATTCGTCGCCGTCGATACCGACGAAGTGGCGTCGCTGCTGCCGTAGCGCCTCTCCTTTCTTCACGTCGTTCGTTTTTTCTGTCGATTCGCCAACCGCATCGTCCGTGCGGTGACGGCACGCGTTCGCGCATTCGTTGCCGCGTCGCGTATCGCAATGAAACGAACGACGGCCTGACCGTCGCGCGCAGCGCGGATCGCCACGCCATCCCGTTGCGCCCATTCACCAGCGGCCCCGCGCTCAGCGCCGGGCTGCGGGGTCGTGTCGCGCCCGCGTTTCGCCGCATTCGGGCCGACGCGCGTCACGTCCCTACGGATTACTGATTGACGTCATGGAAAGGAAACCTCTCGTCGGCATCACCGCCGACCTCACCCAGATCGGCGCGCACGTGTCGCATACGGTCGGCGACAAATACGTCGCCGCGATCGTCGACGGCGCGCATGCGCTCGCGATGGTGCTGCCGGCGCTCGGCGAGCGGCAGTCGACCGCCGACGTGCTCGACGCCGTGGACGGCCTGCTGTTTACCGGCAGTTACTCGAACGTCGAGCCGCATCGTTACGGCGGCGAGCCGAGCGAGCCCGGTACGAAGCACGACCCCGCCCGCGACGCGACGACGCTGCCGCTGCTGCGCGCGGCCATCGCCGCGGGCGTGCCCGTGCTGGCCGTGTGCCGCGGCTTCCAGGAGCTGAACGTCGTCTGCGGCGGCACGCTGCACCAGCGCGTACATGAAGTGCCCGGCTTCGCCGACCACCGCGAGGACGACGGCGCGCCGATGGACACGCAATACGGCCCCGCGCACGTCGTGCGCCTGACGCCCGGCGGCAAGCTGCATGCGCTCGCGGGCGGCCGCGACGAAGTGCACGTGAACTCGCTGCACAAGCAGGGCGTCGCGCGGCTCGGCGCCGGCCTCGCCGTCGAGGCCGTCGCGCCGGATGGGCTGATCGAGGCCGTGAGCGTCGTCGACGCCCCGGCGTTCGCGCTGGCCGTGCAGTGGCATCCGGAATGGCGACACGCGCAGGACCCGCTGTCGAGCGCGATCTTCCGCGCGTTCGGCGACGCGTGCCGCGCCCGTCGCGTCGAACGCACCCGCGCCATGGCCGCCGCCGCGCTCGCCTGAGCGCGCCCACCAGACAACGAGAACAGACATGCAAGACATCGAAGACTTTCTGAAGCAGCACCGGATCACCGAGATCGAAGCGATCATTCCCGACATGGCCGGCATCGCGCGCGGCAAGATCACGCCGCGCAACAAGTTCACGTCCGGCGAATCGATGCGCCTGCCGCAGGCCGTGATGGTGCAGACCGTCACCGGCGACTATCCGGAAGACGGCTCGCTCACCGGCGTGACCGATCCCGACATGGTGTGCGTGCCCGACACGTCGACGATCCGGCTGATCCCGTGGGCCGTCGACCCGACCGCGCAGGTGATCCACGACTGCGTGCACTTCGACGGCTCGCCGGTCGAGATCTCGCCGCGCTACGTGCTGCGCCGCGTGCTCGACCTGTACAAGGCGAAGGGCTGGAAGCCGGTCGTGGCGCCGGAGCTCGAGTTCTATCTGGTCGACATGAACAAGGACCCCGACCTGCCGCTGCGTCCGCCCGTCGGTCGCACGGGCCGCCCCGAAACGGGCCGCCAGTCGTATTCGATCGAGGCCGTCAACGAGTTCGACCCGCTGTTCGAGGACATCTACGAATACTGCGAAGCGCAGAACCTCGACATCGACACGCTGATCCACGAAGTCGGCGCCGCGCAGATGGAGATCAACTTCATGCACGGCGACGCGCTGTCGCTGGCCGACCAGGTGTTCCTGTTCAAGCGCACGGTGCGCGAGGCCGCGCTGCGCCACAACATGTACGCGACGTTCATGGCCAAGCCGATGGAAGACGAACCGGGCTCGGCGATGCACGTGCACCAGAGCATCGTCGACGAGGAAACGGGCCAGAACCTGTTCACGTCGCCGGAAACCGGCGGCGCGACGTCGATGTTCTACAACTACCTCGCGGGGTTGCAGAAGTACACGCCGGCGCTGATGCCGATCTTCGCGCCGTACATCAACTCGTATCGCCGCCTGTCGCGCTTCATGGCCGCGCCGATCAACGTGCAGTGGGGTTACGACAACCGCACGGTGGGCTTCCGCATCCCGCACTCGGGGCCGGCCGCGCGCCGCATCGAGAACCGCATCCCGGGCGTCGACTGCAACCCGTACCTCGCGCTCGCGGCGACGCTCGCGGCCGGCTATCTCGGCATGACGCAGCGCCTGGAGCCGACCGAGCCGCTGGTGAGCGACGGCTACAGCCAGCCGTACCAGTTGCCGCGCAACCTCGAGGAAGGGCTGACGCTGATGGCCGCGTGCGAGCCGCTCGGCGAGATCCTCGGGCCCAAGTTCCTGAAGGCGTATTTCGCGCTGAAGGAAACCGAATACGAAGCGTTTTTCCGCGTGATCAGCTCGTGGGAACGCCGCCATTTGCTGCTGCACGTTTAAGCGCGCATCACCGCATACGGAATCACGGAGGAAACATGACTTACCGCAACGAATCTGCCTGGATCCAGCCGGCCGCGCCGACCGCCGCGGCCACCGCGCCGCGCGCGACGCAGGCACGCACGACCGCCGAATACCGCGCGCTCGACGCCGCGCACCACATCCACCCGTTCTCCGACATGGGCGCGCTCAATCGCGCCGGCAGCCGCGTGATCGTAAAGGCCGACGGCGTCTACCTGTGGGACTCCGACGGCAACAAGGTGATCGACGGAATGGCAGGCCTCTGGTGCGTAAACGTCGGCTACGGCCGCAAGGAACTCGCCGACGCCGCGTATCGCCAGATCCAGGAACTGCCGTTCTACAACACGTTCTTCAAGACCACGCACCCGCCGGTGATCGAGCTTTCCGCGATGCTCGCGGAAGTCACGCCGGCCGGCTTCAACCACTTCTTCTATTGCAACAGCGGCTCGGAAGGCAACGACACCGTGCTGCGCCTCGTGCATCAATACTGGCGCGTGCAGGGCCAGCCGCAGAAGAAATACGTGATCTCGCGCAAGAACGGCTATCACGGCTCGACGATCGCGGGCGGCACGCTCGGCGGAATGAGCTACATGCACGAGCAGATGCCGTCGAAGGTCGAGCACATCGTGCATATCGACCAGCCGTATTTCTTCGGCGAAGCGCAGCCCGGCGAGACGCCGGAAGCATTCGGCCTCGCGCGGGCGCAGCAGCTCGAAGCGAAGATTCTCGAACTCGGCGCGGAGAACGTCGCGGCATTCATCGGCGAGCCGTTCCAGGGCGCGGGCGGCGTGATC
>NZ_JBYQCG010000100.1:0-67125 GCF_057837105.1 Burkholderia sp. APQ4-4ca
GGGTTCGAACCGTCACTTCCTCATCCCGGCCAAGGCCAACACCAAATGGGAAGTCATCGAGGGAACGCCTGATGATGCGGTGGTAAGCATGCGCGTGTCGCCCCAGGCACGCAAGAAATGCCCGGACCTGCCAGAGGTGTGGCAGGCGCGAGCCGTCACCCTGGTCGACTCAAGTGCCCGCAAGCGCGTACTGCTGACGTCACTGTTCGACCGAAAACGCTACACGAGCGCCGATATCGTGGCCTGCTATGCGCGCCGCTGGCAAATTGAAACCAGCTATCGAGAACTCAAGCAGACGATGATGGGCATGGCGCCGATCCTGCGCAGCCGCAGCGTTGAGGGGGTGTATCAGGAAATCTGGGGCGCGCTGATTGCCTACAACCTCGTGCGATTGGAGATTGCCAAGGCCGCGCTTGCGGTGAAGTGCGAGCCGACTGAGATTAGCTTCGTGCGCGCCTTCCACGTCATCCAGTACGAATTGCACTGGGCCGCGGTTACCCGTGCGCAGGGCAAGCTCCCAGCTCTGCTGCAACGACTGCGACTACGTCTGGTCGCGCTACTCAAAGAAGAACGGCCCGCTCGAAAATTCGAGCGGGCCGTGAAGGCTGTGCCAAAACGCTATGCCGTCCGTGTCCTTAAAAAGAACCTTAACTGAACGGCATTAGCCCTCGAGCCGGTTTTTTCATGGCAGGCAGCGGGGCGGCTTGCGAAGCCGCCCGCCGCCGCGCGGCGCAGGCCGTCAGGCCGGCTTGCCCCAGCTGTCGCGCAGCCCGACGATCCGGTTGAACACCGGCTTGCCCGGCTTCGAATCGACACGGTCTGCAACAAAGTAGCCATGGCGCTCGAACTGCAGGCGCGTTTCCGGCGCGACGTCGCCGTTGCCCGGCTCGACGTACGCCTGCACGATCTTCTTCGAATCGGGGTTCAGCGCCTCGAGGAAGTTCGCGCCGCCCGCATCCGGGTGCGGCTCCTTGAACAGGCGATCGTAGATCCGCACTTCGGCCGGCTGCGCGTGCTTCGCGCTGACCCAGTGGATGTTGCCCTTGACCTTGTACGTGTTCGCGCCTTCGGTGCCCGACTTGCTGTCCGGGAAGTAGTTGCAGTGCACGGCCGTCACGTTGCCGTCCGCGTCCTTGTCGAAACCCGTGCATTCGATCACGTAGCCGTAGCGCAGGCGCACCTTGTTGCCCGGGAACAGCCGGAAATAGCCCTTCGGCGGATGCTCGACGAAATCCTCGCGCTCGATCCACAGTTCGCGCGAGATCGGGAACGTGCGCACGCCGCGGTCCGGATGGTGCGGATGCACGGGCGCCGTGCAGGCTTCCTCGAGGTCTTCCGGATAGTTGTCGATCACGAGCTTCAGCGGATCGAGCACCGCGACCGTACGCGCGGCCTTGTCGTCGAGGTCGTCGCGCAGCGCGCCTTCGAAGATGCTCATGTCGATCCACGAATCGATCTTCGTCACGCCGATCCGCTCGCAGAACAGGTGAATGCTCTCCGGCGTGAAGCCGCGGCGGCGCACGCCGACGATCGTCGGCATGCGCGGGTCGTCCCAGCCGTCGACGTGGCCTTCGGTGACGAGCTGCAGCAGCTTGCGCTTGCTGGTGATCGCGTACGTGAGGTTCAGCCGCGAGAATTCGATCTGTTGCGGCAGCGGGCGCGTGAACACGCCGGCTTCCGCGAGTTCGTTCAGCACCCAGTCGTACAGCGGGCGATGATCCTCGAATTCGAGCGTGCACAGCGAGTGCGTGATGCCTTCGAGCGCATCCGAGATGCAGTGCGTGTAGTCGTACATCGGATACACGCACCATGCGTCGCCGGTGCGGTAGTGGTGCGCGTAGCGGATCCGGTAGATCACCGGGTCGCGCATGTTCATGTTCGGCGACGCCATGTCGATCTTCGCGCGCAGCACATGCTCGCCTTCCTTGAACTCGCCGGCCTTCATGCGGCGGAACAGGTCGAGGTTTTCCGCCGGCGTGCGGTCGCGGAACGGCGACGGCTTGCCGCCTTCGGTCAGCGAGCCGCGGTTCGCGCGCATTTCGTCGGCGCTCTGGCTGTCGACGTACGCCTTGCCGCGCTGGATCAGCAGCTCGGCGAATTCGTACAGCTTGTCGTAGTAGTCGCTCGCGAAATACTGATGATCGACGGCATCCTTGCGCCAGTCGAAACCGAGCCAGCGCACCGCGTCGACGATCGAGTCGACGTATTCGACGCTTTCCTTTTCCGGGTTCGTGTCGTCGAAGCGCAGGTGGCACACGCCGCCGTAGTCGCGCGCGACGCTGAAGTTCAGGCAGATGCTCTTCGCGTGGCCGATGTGCAGATAGCCGTTCGGCTCGGGCGGGAAGCGCGTCTCGACGCGCCCGCCCCATTTGCCGGTGCGGTTGTCGTCGTCGATGATGTTGCGGATGAAATTGGAAGCCGCGGGGGCGTCGTTGCGTTCGGTGCTCATGCGGTTGGCGTCAGGGTTGTGTCGGCGCGTCGCGCCGGTTTAATCCTGTAATTCTACCTGACCGGGGTCCGTCCCGCGCGGCCTGCGGGTCGGGCGCCGTCCGTTCGCGACGCGTATCCCAATATATCGAGTGTGTGTCGGCTGTAACACGACGTAAATCGGATTGCCGACGTCGTTCGGCGTTTCCTATGATGCCTTCACCGAGTCAATGCCGCCATTCGCAACTTTTGCGGGGCGGGAGGAAACCAACAACCATGATGAAGAAGACCACTTTTCTCGTTCGTACCGCGGTGATCGTCGCGGTCCTGTCGCAACTCGGCGCATGCGCGATGACGCATACGCAGCGCAATGCCGGTATCGGCGCGGCCGCGGGCGGCGCGCTCGGCTACCTGATCACGGGCGGCCCGGTCGGCACGGTGGCCGGCGCGGCGGCAGGCGGCCTGGTCGGCGCCGGCGTACGCTGATTCACGCCGGCGGGCGCCCGCGACGCGGGCGCACCCGACCGCCGGCCCGGTCGTGACGCCTGCCTGAGCGCGTCACGACCCGCTTGAAGGTTATGCACATCCCCCGGATTTTGACAGGCACCATCAGGGAGAGGCGGGTGTGCGACACTGCGTCGACGCTACAACACGATTTCATTCGTCGACGAATCCCTCCATGACCGACCCCGTCGTTTTCGTCTTGCCGGGCTACGCCAATTCGGGCCCGCTTCACTGGCAGAGCCGCTGGGAGCGCGCCGATCCGCGTTTCGTGCGGATTGCGATGCCTGACTGGGATCACGCTTTCCGCAACGGCTGGTGTCTCGCGCTCGACCGGGCGGTCGAAGCCGCGCGCGGGCCCGTGCTGATCGCCGGCCACAGCCTCGGCACGCTGACCACGGCGTGGTGGGCGACCCGCTACGCGCGGCCGGCCGCGCTCGCGAAAGTGCGCGGCGCGCTGCTCGTCGCGTTGCCCGATCCGGCCGGGCCGGCGTTTCCGGTCGACGCGCACGGGTTCGGCCCGGTCCCGCACGAGCGGCTGCCGTTTCCGACCTGCGTGGTCGCGAGCAGCGACGATCCGTACGGTTCGCTCGCGTTCGCACGCGGCTGCGCGAACGCGTGGGGCAGCACGTTCCATGACCTCGGCCCGCGCGGCCACATCAACGCGGACAGCGGGCTCGGCGACTGGCCGCAAGCGCGCGGCTGGCTCGATGCGCTGGCGCGCTGACCCGTCGACTCCGTCAATCTCGTTGGTTCGCGTGGCGCGTTCGATCGGCGTATCGGTCGCAGGCGATCGCCTGATACGCCGCCGCGCGCGCCCCGCAGCCACCGCGAGGCCATCGCGAGGCCGCCGCTCGAACCGCGCTCAGATCGCCTGCTTCGCCTTCAACGCGGCGATCCGCACATCGTCGTAGCCGAGCATGTCGCGCAGCACGTCTTCCGTCTGCGCGCCGAGCAGCGGCGGGGCCGTGCGCGCGTCGGGCGGCGTCGCGCTCATCCGGATCGGGTTGCGCACGAGCTTCACGTCCGCGCCGCACGGATGCGGCAGCGATACCTGCATCCCGCGCGCAACCACGTGCTCGTTGTCGAACACCTCGTCGAGTTCGTTGATCGGCCCGCACGGCACGCCGGCCGCTTCGAGCGCGCCGATCCAGTCGGCCTTGTCGCGCGCCTTCACCATCTCCGCGAGGATCGGCACCAGCGTGTCGCGGTGACGCACGCGCGACGGGTTCGTCGCGAAGCGCTCGTCGTCGGCCAGCTCGGCCCGGCCGCCCGCCTCGACGAACTTGCGGAACTGCCCGTCGTTGCCGACCGCGACGATGATCCAGCCGTCGCGCGTCTGGAACGTCTGGTACGGCACGATGTTCGGATGCGCGTTGCCCCAGCGCACCGGCGGCTTGCCGCTCGCGAGGAAGTTGGTGTTCATGTTCGCGAGCAGCGCGACCTGCACGTCGAGCAGCGCCATGTCGATGTACTGGCCTTCGCCCGTGCGGTCGCGGTGCGCGAGCGCGGCGAGCACGGCGATCGTCGAATAGAGGCCGGTCGCGAGATCGGCGATCGCGACGCCGGCTTTCTGCGGGCCGCCGCCCGGTTCGCCGTCGCGCTCGCCGGTGATGCTCATGAAGCCGCCGATCCCCTGCACGATGAAGTCGTAGCCCGCGCGATGCGCGTACGGCCCCGTCTGGCCGAAGCCGGTGACCGAGCAGTAGACGAGGTCGGGCTTCACCGCGCGCAGCGATTCATAGTCGAGCCCGTATTTCTTCAACTGGCCGACCTTGTAGTTCTCGAGCACGACGTCGCTTTGCGCGGCGAGCTCGCGCACGATCCGCTGCCCGTCGGGCGTCGCGATGTCGATCGTCACCGAGCGCTTGTTGCGGTTCGCCGCGAGATAGTAAGCGGCTTCGGCGGTATCCGCGCCGTCCGCGTCCTTCAGGTACGGCGGCCCCCAGTGGCGCGTGTCGTCGCCGGCGCCCGGGCGTTCGACCTTGATCACGTCCGCGCCGAAATCGGCGAGGGTCTGCGCGCACCACGGGCCCGCGAGCACGCGGGTCAGGTCCAGCACGCGGATATGGCTCAGGGCACCCATCGTCGAATCGTCTCCTTTCATGGCGGGCCTGCGTTGTCGGGCAAGGCCGATTGGCATCCCGAGCATCTTAAGGCGAATCGGCCGCGCGGGTGGCCCAGGCCGGTCGTCCGGATAGCCGGGCCGCCTTGCCCGCGCTTTGCCCGGAAGCCGGCCCCGATCCCGTATAATCGATCGTTTCCGAATCCATGCCGCCGTGCGCCCCGCCTGGGGCGCCGGCGTTTGAAGCCGTCTTTGCCAGACTGTCCCCGCACGCCATGAAAGCTGCCGAAATCCGCGAGAAATTCCTCAAATTCTTCGAATCGAAGGGCCACACGATCGTCCGCTCGTCGAGCCTCGTGCCCGGTAACGACCCCACGCTGATGTTCACGAACTCGGGCATGGTCCAGTTCAAGGACGTCTTCCTCGGCACGGACCCGCGCCCGTACTCGCGCGCCACGACGGCGCAGCGCAGCGTGCGCGCGGGCGGCAAGCACAACGACCTCGAGAACGTCGGCTACACGGCGCGCCACCACACGTTCTTCGAGATGCTCGGCAACTTCTCGTTCGGCGACTACTTCAAGCACGACGCGATCAAGTTCGCGTGGGAGCTGCTGACCACGGTCTACCAGCTGCCGAAGGACAAGCTATGGGTGACCGTCTACCAGGAAGACGACGAAGCGTACGACATCTGGGCGAAGGAAGTCGGCGTGCCGACCGAGCGGATCATCCGGATCGGCGACAACAAGGGCGCGCGCTACGCGTCGGACAACTTCTGGACGATGGGCGACACCGGCCCGTGCGGCCCGTGCACCGAAATCTTCTACGATCACGGCCCGGACGTGTGGGGCGGCCCGCCGGGGTCGCCCGAAGAAGACGGCGACCGCTACATCGAGATCTGGAACCTCGTGTTCATGCAGTTCAACCGCGACGCGCAGGGCAACATGACGCGCCTGCCGAAGCAGTCGGTCGACACCGGCATGGGTCTCGAGCGTCTCGCCGCGGTGCTGCAGCACGTGCACAGCAACTACGAGATCGACCTGTTCCAGAACCTGATCAAGGCCGCCGCGCGCGTGACCGAGATCAGCGACCTCACGAACAACTCGCTGAAGGTGATCGCCGATCACATCCGCGCATGCTCGTTCCTGATCGTCGACGGCGTGATCCCCGGCAACGAAGGCCGCGGCTACGTGCTGCGCCGGATCGTGCGCCGCGCGATCCGCCATGGCTACAAGCTGGGCCGCAAGGGCGCGTTCTTCCACAAGCTGGTGGCCGACCTCGTCGCCGAGATGGGCACCGCCTATCCGGAACTGAAGGAAGCGGAGCAGCGCGTGACCGACGTGCTGCGCCAGGAAGAAGAGCGCTTCTTCGAAACCATCGAGCACGGGATGTCGATCCTCGAAGCCGCGCTGGCCGACGTCGACGCGAAGGGCGGCAAGGTGCTCGACGGCGAGCTCGCGTTCAAGCTGCACGATACCTACGGCTTCCCGCTGGACCTGACGGCCGACGTGTGCCGCGAGCGCGGGATGACCGTCGACGAGCCGGCCTTCGACGACGCGATGGCGCGCCAGCGCGAGCAGGCGCGCGCGGCCGGCAAGTTCAAGGCCACGCAGGGCCTCGAATACTCGGGCGCGAAAACCACGTTCCACGGTTACGAGGAAATCGCGTTCGACGACGCGAAGATCGTCGCGCTGTACGTCGACGGCTCGGCCGTCAACGAAGTGAAGGCCGGCCAGGACGCGGTCGTCGTGCTCGACCACACGCCGTTCTATGCGGAATCGGGCGGCCAGGTCGGCGACCAGGGCGTGCTCGCGAACGCCGCGACGCGCTTCGCTGTGGCCGACACGCTGAAGGTGCAGGCCGACGTGATCGGTCATCACGGCACGCTCGAGCAGGGCACGCTCAAGGTCGGCGACGTCGTGCGCGCGGAAATCGACGCGCACCGCCGCGCCCGCACGCAGCGCAACCACTCGGCCACTCACCTGATGCACAAGGCGCTGCGTGAAGTGCTCGGCGCGCACGTGCAGCAGAAGGGTTCGCTCGTCGACGCGGACAAGACCCGTTTCGACTTCGCGCACAACGCACCGATGACCGATGACGAAATCCGTCGCGTCGAGCAGATCGTCAACGACGAAATCCTCGCGAACGCGCCGGGCATCGTGCGCGTGATGCCGTACGACGAAGCGGTGAAGGGCGGCGCGATGGCGCTGTTCGGCGAGAAGTACGGCGACGAAGTGCGCGTGCTCGACCTCGGCTTCTCGCGCGAACTGTGCGGCGGCACGCACGTGCATCGCACCGGCGACATCGGCCTGTTCAAGATCGTCGTCGAAGGCGGCGTCGCGGCCGGCATCCGCCGCGTCGAGGCGATCACCGGCGACAACGCGGTGCGCTACGTGCAGGAACTCGACGCACGCGTGAACGAAGCCGCGGCCGCGCTGAAGGCGCAGCCGTCGGAACTCACGCAGCGGATCGCGCAGGTGCAGGAGCAGGTGAAGTCGCTCGAGAAGGAACTGGGCGCGCTGAAGTCGAAGCTCGCGTCGAGCCAGGGCGACGAGCTCGCGCAGCAGGCCGTCGAAATCGGCGGCGTGTACGTGCTGGCCGCGACGCTCGACGGTGCGGACGCTAAGACGCTGCGCGAAACGGTCGACAAGCTGAAGGACAAGCTGAAGTGCGCGGCGATCGTGCTGGCGGCCGTCGAAGGCGGCAAGGTCAGCCTGATCGCGGGCGTCACGCCGGACGCGAGCAAGAAGGTCAAGGCCGGCGAACTCGTGAACTTCGTCGCGCAGCAAGTGGGCGGCAAGGGCGGCGGTCGTCCGGACATGGCGCAGGCGGGCGGCACCGAGCCGGCGAACCTGCCGGGCGCGCTGGCCGGCGTGAAGGGCTGGGTCGAGGAACGGCTCTGATCGTTGCACGACCGATGCGATGCCGTCGCGCCGACGGCATCGCGTGAATCGAAAAACGACCCGATCGGCAGTGCCGGTCGGGTCGTTTTGTTTGTGCCGGCTGGGCAAGTTGTGCGCGTCGCGATCGCCACGGCGGCGCGCGAACCCGGGTCAGGCCGGCACGGTCGCGGCCGGCTTCGCCGCGTCGTCAGGCTGCCGCGTGGCTTCGGTGAGCGCATCGCGGAGTGCTGCGAGCGCCGCCGACGCATAACCGCGCCGCCACCCGAGCAGCGTGTCGATGCCGGCGAGTTCGGGAATCGCGTGCGCGGCGATGTTGTCGGTGCCGAGCTGCAGATCGAGCACCGAGCGTGGCGCGACCGCGATGCCCGCGCCGGCCGCGACACACGCGACGATCGCGTGATACGAGCCGAGTTCGAGCACGCGCGCCGGCCTCACGCCGTGCGCCGCATACCACTGTTCGACGTACTTGCGATACGCGCAGCCGCGCTCGAACGCGATCAGCGTCGGCAGGATCACGTCGCGCGGCGTGCGCACCGGCGGATGGCCGCGCGGCGTGAGCAGCACGAGATCCTCGCGGAAAATCGGCACCGTCTCGAACGTGTCGGGCAGCGCGTCCGGCTCGGGCGGGCGCGCGAACAGCGCGGCGTCGATCTCGAAGTCGCGCACGCGGTCGATCAGGCAACCCGTCGTGCCCGTCAGCAGCTCGAGCGACACGTTCGGCCACGCATGGTGGTAGCGCGCGAGAAGGGCCGGCAGCCGGCTCGCGGCCGTGCTTTCCATCGTGCCGAGCCGCAGCCGGCCGCGCGGCGTGTCCTCGCGCACCGCGTCGCGCGCCTCGTCGGCGAGCGCGAGCAGGCGCTCCGCATACGGCAGCAGCGTATGCCCGGCCGGCGTCAGCACGAGCCGGCGGCCGTCGCGCACGAACAGCGCCGCGCCGAGTTCTTCCTCCAACTGCTTGATGCGCGTCGTGACGTTCGACTGCACGCGATTGAGCTTGGCCGCCGCGCGCGTCACGCCGTTCTCGCGCACGACCGCCCGGAAGATCGCCAGCGCCGCCAGGTCCATGATTCTCTCCGAGGGATGAGTTGATTCTTAATTATTCATTTTTCGAGAATGGTTGGTCAAGCTAGGATGAACCCATTCCGATTTCCGATCCGGCCGGCGTGCGCGACGCGCCGGCCTTTGCCGCCATGTCCCGCTTCGATGCCCTGACCGCAGCCGCCCGCGTCCTTTCGTCCGACCAGGCCGACCGCCGTGCCCGCGCGGCCGCGCTCGCCTGCATGGTCGGCCTGGCCGTCGTGCTCGGTGTCGGCCGTTTCGCGTTCACGCCGCTGTTGCCGCTGATGCTCGCGGACGGCTCGATCGGCCTGAAAGCCGGCAGCTGGCTCGCGTCGGCGAACTATGCGGGGTACTTTGCCGGCGCGCTCAGTTGCGCGGCGCTGCGCGTCGCGCCGGCGCGGATGGTGCGCTTCGGGCTCGCGGCGACCGTGCTGCTGACCGCCGCGATGGGCGTCGGTCACCTGCTGCCGGTGTGGCTCGTCGTGCGTTTCGTCGCGGGCGTCGTCAGTGCGTGGACGTTCGTGTTCGTGTCGCAGTGGGGCCTGCGGCGGCTGGCCGACCTGCATGCGCCCGAATGGAGCGGGGTGATCTATGCGGGGCCAGGCGTCGGCATCGTGGTGACGGGCCTGATCGGCAGCGCGCTGGCCGGCCAACATGCGGCGGTGGGCTGGCTCGGTTTCGCGGCGTTGTCGGCCGTGCTGTCGGTCGCGATCTGGCGCACGTTCGGCGCGGCCCCGGCGCCGGCCCCGGCCCCGGCGCACGCGCAGGCGACGCCGCCGGCCGCCGCGCCGCATATGGCCACCGGAGCGTCGGCCACCCAGGCCGCGCGGGCCGACACGCGAGGCCACCGCGCGGACGCCGCGTGGCTCGTTGCGCTATACGGCGCACCGGGCTTCGGCTACATCATCACCGCGACGTTCCTGCCGGTGATCGCGCGCGCCGCGCTGCCGGCCGGCTCGCCGTGGCCCGACCTGTTCTGGCCGATGTTCGGTGCGGCGCTGATCGTCGGCGCGATCACCGCCGCGCGGCTGCCCGGGCACTGGGACAACCGGCTGCTGCTGGCGGCCGGCTGCGCGACGCAGGCGCTCGGCATCGCGGCCGGGATCGTGTGGCCGAACGCGGCCGGCTTCTCGGTCGGCAGTGCGCTGCTCGGGTTGCCGTTCACCGCGATCACGCTGTTCGCGATGCGCGAGGCCCGGCGCCTGCACGGCGAGCGCGCGGCCGGGCTGATGGGCTATGCGACCGCGTCGTACGGCGTCGGGCAGATCCTCGGGCCGCTCGTCGCGGCGCCGCTGGCCGCGCGCTTCGGGTCGTTTACGCCCGCGCTGTGGGTCGCGGCGGCGGCGCTGCTGATCGGCGCCGGCGGCTTCGCGGCGCGCGCCGCACGCGGGCGCCGGTCCGCCTGACGCCGGTGGGGCCGGATCGTCTCGGGCGCGGGCAAACTCGCTAGAATGAAGCCTTTTCCGCGCCGAGCGGACGCGCGACGCGGCCTGCAGGCCGATGCCGGGCGCTCGCCAGATCCCCATCGATGACCACCGCCGACTACCGCTTTTGCCCGCGCTGCGCGAACCCGCTGACCGAGCGTGCCGATCCCGACCATGAGGGCGGCCGCATCCGCCAGGCCTGTCCCGACGACACCTGCGGCTACGTGCACTGGAACAATCCGCTGCCCGTCGTCGCCGCGATCGTCGAACTCGACGGCAAGATCCTGCTCGCGCGCAACGCCGCGTGGCCCGAAGGGATGTTCGCGCTGATCACCGGCTTCCTCGAAAACGGCGAAACGCCCGAGGACGGCATCGCGCGCGAGGTGTTCGAGGAAACCGCGCTGAAGGCCGAGCACGTGTCGCTCGTCGGCGTGTACGAATTCATCCGCAAGAACGAACTGATCATCGCGTACCACGTGCGGGCGTCGGGCACGGTGTCGCTATCGCCGGAACTGCTCGAATACAAGCTCGTCGATCCGCCGCTGCTGCGCCCGTGGCGCGCCGGCACGGGCGTCGCGCTCGCCGACTGGATGCGCGCGCGCGGCCTCGATTTCGAATTCGTCGACCGGCCGGGGCAGTGACGGGCCGGCCTGCCCGCAGGGTGTCGTCCGCCGTGCCGCGCGTGATCGCGGCGCGGGGCTGCGTTTCCTGCCGGCGCGCTGCGTCATGCGGCCGCCGCGCATCATCCCCGTCGTCCCAACCGCTTTCATCGTCCTGAGCGCCATCGCCATGTCCGACAAGCCGCAACCGCGTCCGCGCGACGCCTATCGCCACTTCCTGCCGATCACGACCCGCTGGATGGACAACGACGTCTACGGGCACGTGAACAACGTCGTCTACTACAGCTACTTCGACACCGTCGTGAACGCGTACCTGATCCGCGCGGGCGTGCTCGACGTCGAGCACGGGCAGACGATCGGGCTGGTCGTCGAGACGCAGTGCAACTACTTCGCGCCGCTCGTGTTCCCGCAATTGGTCGACGCGGGGCTGCGCGTCGTGAAGCTCGGCACGTCGAGCGTGCGTTATGAGGTGGGGCTGTTCGCGCAAGGCGATGCGTCGCCCGCCGCGCAGGGGCATTTCGTGCACGTGTACGTCGATCGCGGCACGCGCCGCCCGGTGCCGCTGCCCGACGCGCTGCGCGCGGCGCTCGAACCGCTCGCCGCCTGACGGCACGCGGTGCACGCATTCGCGCTCCAGGCCTTCAACGGCCTCAGCTACGGCTTGCTGCTGTTCATGCTGTCGGCCGGCCTCACGCTGATCTTCAGCGTGCAGGGCGTGCTCAACTTCGCGCATGCGAGCTTCTACATGCTCGGCGCGTATGTCGGCTACAGCATCGCGGCTCAGGCGGGCTTCTGGCCGGCGCTCGTGCTCGCGCCGCTCGCGGTCGGGCTGCTCGGCGCCGGCTGCGAACGCGTGCTGCTGCGCCGCGTGCAGGCGCGCGGCCATACGAGCGAACTGCTGTTGACCTTCGGTCTCGCCTACTTGATCGGCGAGGGCGCGAAACTCGCGTGGGGCCTCGCGCCGCTGCCGGCGCCCGTGCCGCCGCTGTTCGACGGCGCGCCCGCGAACGTGTTCGGTCTTGCGCTGCCGCGTTACCGGCTGTTCATGATGGCGATGTCCGCGACGATGCTGGTCGCGCTCGGCGTGCTGCTGCGGGCGTCGCGCATCGGGCTCGTCGTGCGCGCGGCGCTCACGCATCGTGCGGCGGTCGAGGCGCTCGGCTACGACGTGCCGCGCGTGATGACGGCGCTGTTCGGCGCGGGCACCGCGCTCGCGGCGCTGGCCGGCGTGATCGGCGCGCCGCTCGCGGTGATCGAGCCCGCGCTGGCCGAGACCGTCGGCTCGGTCGTGTTCGCGGTCGTCGTGATCGGCGGCCTGGGTTCGCTCGGCGGCGCGTTCGTGGCGTCGCTCGCGGTCGGCTTCGCGCAGACCTTCGCGGCCGCGAGCGACACGTCGCTGCGCGATCTCGCGCAATGGACGGGCATCGCGCTGCCCGACAGCGTGGCCGCGGTGTCGATCGCGCAACTGGCGCCGCTGGTGCCGTACCTGCTGCTCGTCGCGGTGCTGGTCGCGCGGCCGCGCGGGTTGTTCGGCGAGCGTGTCGATGCATAGCCGCGCACTCGCCGCAGGCGTGCGCTGGGCGCTGTTCGCCGCATGTTTCGCGCTGCCCGCGTGGCTGTGGCCGCATGGCGCGGTGCTCGGCTATCTGGCTCAGACGGCCGCGCTCGTCGTGCTCGCGCTGTCGTACAACCTTCAACTCGGCACCACCGGGCTGCTGTCGTTCGGGCACGCGGCGTTCGCGGGCCTCGGCGCGTTCGCAGCCGCGCACTGGTTCAATCGCATCGGCGGCCCGCTGCCGCTGTTGCCGCTCGTCGGCGGCGTGGCCGGCGCGGGCTTCGGATGCGTCGCCGGGCTGCTGGCGACGCGCCGTTCCGGCACCGCGTTCGCGATGATCACGCTCGGGCTCGGCGAATGCGTCGCGGCGGCCGCGTGGAGCGTCCCGGTGTGGTTCGGCGGGATCGGCGGCGTGCCGATCGACCGCGCGAGCGGCGCGCCGTGGGGCAACGCGCAGTTCGGCGCGCCGGCGCACGCGTATGCGCTGATCGCCGCGTGGTGCGTCGTGTCGGCTTGGGCGATGCATGCGCTGTCCCGCACGCCGCTCGCGCGGCTCGCGAACGCGGTGCGCGACAACCCGGCGCGCGTCGCCGCGCTCGGCACCGATCCGCGCCGCGTGCGGCTCGCGATGGTCACCTGCGCGTCGTTTTTCGCGGGCGTCGCCGGCACGCTGACGCTGATCGACGTCGAGATCGCGACGCCCGACAGCGTATCGATGGCGCGCTCGGCGACCGTGCTGATCGCCGCGGTGATCGGCGGCACCGGCGCATTCTTCGGGCCGGCGGCCGGCGCGGCCGTGCTGACCGCGCTGAGCGTCGTCGTCGCGGGCGTGTCGCGCGCGTGGGCGCTGTATCTCGGCGTGCTGTTCGTCGCGATCGTCGTCGCCGCGCCGGGCGGGATCGCGGGCATTGCACGGGCGCTCGCGCAGGCGCTGCGGCGCGGCGCGCCGGCGCTCGAGCGGTGGCGCATGGCATGCGGCGTCGGCGCGTGCGCGTTCTGGGGCGTCGCGATCGTCTGCGCGGCAGAGCTCGGCTATGCGTGGCGCTTCGCGCAGGACGACGGCACGGGCGTCGCGTTCGGCGCATGGGGCATCGACGCCGATACGCCGATCGGCTGGGCCGTCGCGTGTTCGGCGGCCAGCATCGGCATGCTGCTGTGGGGCTGGCGTGCGCGGCTCGGGCACGGCGCGGCGACCGGCACGCGGGAGGACGCGCGATGAACGGCAACGCGATCGCGCTTCACGGCATCGTGCAGCGCTTCGGCGCGCAGACCGTGCTAGACGGTGTCGATCTGAGCATCGCGGCCGGCGAGCGCCACGCGCTGATCGGGCCGAACGGCGCCGGCAAGTCGACGCTGTTCGGCGTGATCGCGGGCGCGACGCGGCCCACGCGCGGGCGCGTCATGCTGCACGGCGTCGCGCTGCGCGGGCGCGGGCCGGTCGTCGCGAGCCGCCTCGGCATCGGCCGCAGTTTCCAGCAGACGAGCGCGTTCGCGCGCCTGAGCGTATTCGACAACCTGCGCTGCGCGGCGCTGCATGCGCCGGCCGAACGGCGGCGCTGGTGGAACCGGCTGCGCGAATCCGCGTCGGTCGATCTCGCTGCCGCGCGCGTGCTGCACGACATCGGCCTCGACGCGCGGCGCGACACGCCGGCCGGCGAACTCGGCTATGCGGAGCAGCGCGCGCTCGATCTCGGCATCGCGCTCGCGAGCGGCGCGCGCACGCTGCTGCTCGACGAGCCGACGGCCGGCATGAGCCGCGCGCAGGCCGCGCGGATGATCGCGCTGATCCGGGCGACGACGCAGGGCCGCACGGTGCTGATGATCGAGCACGACATGGACGCGGTGTTCGGTTTCGCCGAGCGCATCACGGTGCTCGTGCGCGGCACGGTGGTCGCGACCGGCGCGCCCGACGCGATCCGCGCCGATCCGCGCGTGCGCGCCGCGTACCTGGGCGAGGGGGCGGCATGAGCGCGGTGCTCGACATTCGCGGGCTGCGCGCGTGGTACGGGATGCAGCCCGTGCTCGACGGCGTCGATCTCGCGCTCGCGCCGGGCGAGACGCTCGCGCTGCTCGGCCGCAACGGCTCGGGGCGCTCGACGCTCGCGAAGGCCGTGATGGGGCTGGTGCGCACGGCCGGCTCGGTGCGCATCGCCGGCGCCGAGTGCGCGGGGGCGCGCACGTTCGAGATCGCGCGGCGTGGCGTTGCTTACGTGGCCGAAAGCCGCGACGTGTTTCCGCTGCTGAGCGTGCGCGACAACCTGCGACTCGGTTTGCGCGGCGCAAGCGGCGCGGCCGAACGGGCGGCGCTCGACCGCCTGTTCGAGCGTTTTCCGCTGCTGGCCGCGCGCGCGGACGTGAAGGCCGGGCGGCTGTCGGGCGGCGAGCAGCAGGTGCTCGCGCTGGTGCGCGCAGTCGCCGGCCGCCCGCGCGTGCTGATCGTCGACGAACCGGCCGAGGGGCTCGCGCCGCTCGCGGTCGACGAAGTCGGCACGTGTCTCGCCGCGCTGCAGGCCGACGGCGTCGCGATCGTGCTGATCGAGCAGCGGCTGCAGCTCGCGCCGCGGCTCGCGCGGCGCGTGGCGGTGATGGGGCGGGGACGGATCGTCCACGACGGCGCACTCGACGGGCTGCACGGCGAGGTGGCCGACGCGTGGCTGAGCGCCGGCTGACCGCGCCCGGTCGATTGTTCGGCAAACTCCGCCAGTCAATTCGCGTCGAGCCGCTTTATCGCTGCGGCGCCGCAACGTAAATTTCCAGTCAGGCCGATTGCCGCCGCAACCCATCGCCGCGGCAACCGGCGCCAACCATCGAAGGTTTTCTGACTGAGGAATGAAATCATGAGCAAGCTGGCAGGCAAGGTCGCGATCGTCACGGGCGCATCGAAGGGCATCGGCGCGGGCATCGCGAAGGCACTGGCCGAAGCAGGCGCGGCGGTCGTCGTCAACTACGCGAGCAGCAAGGCGGGCGCGGATGCGGTCGTGAGCGCGATCACCGAAGCGGGCGGTCGCGCGGTCGCGGTCGGCGGCGACGTGTCGAAGGCCGCCGATGCGCAGCGCATCGTCGATACCGCGATCGACACGTACGGCCGTCTCGACGTGCTCGTCAACAACTCCGGCGTGTACGAATTCGCGCCGATCGAAGCGATCACCGAGGAACACTACCGCCGGCAGTTCGACACGAACGTGTTCGGCGTGCTGCTGACCACGCAGGCGGCGGTCAAGCATCTCGGCGAAGGCGCGAGCATCATCAACATCAGCTCGGTCGTGACCAGCATCACGCCGCCGGCCAGCGCCGTGTACAGCGGCACGAAGGGCGCGGTCGACGCGATCACCGGCGTGCTCGCGCTCGAACTCGGCCCGCGCAAGATCCGCGTGAACGCGATCAACCCGGGGATGGTCGTGACCGAAGGCACGCACACCGCGGGCATCATCGGTTCCGATATGGACGCACAGGTGCGTAGCCAGACGCCGCTCGGCCGGCTCGGCGAGCCGAACGACATCGCGTCGGTCGCCGTGTTCCTCGCATCGGACGACGCACGCTGGCTGACCGGCGAGCGCCTCGTCGCGAGCGGCGGGCTGCGCTGAGCATCCGCGCAGGCCACGCGAACGGTGCGTGTGCGCCGTTCGCGCCGCTACGCGCTCATCGCCAGCGCATGCGCGCCGACGTGCCACCGCAGGCATTCGACGACGAGCGCGTGATTGGCTTCGGAGCCGAGCCCCGCGATCGTCATCGCGCCGACGATGCCAGCGCCGGCGAGCCGCAACGGCACGCCGCCGCCGTCGAGCGCGTAGTCGTCGTCCGACAGGCCGTGCGAGCGCAGCGACCAGCCGGCACGGCGAAAGCACGCGCCGACCGCGAGCGAACTCTGGCCGAAACGCAGCACCGTGTTCTGTCGGCGGCGGATCGTGTCGCCGTCATGCGCGCCGCTGCCGTCGAGTGCGCAGTAGAACAGCGGCGCCTGCCCGCCGACGAGGCTGACCGCGATCGGCAGCCCGCGGCGCGACGCGAGGTTGATCGCGATTTCGCCGATGCGGCGCGCGACGGCTGCATTGAAGTGCGACAGCGCCGGGTTCGACGCATCGTCGTCGAAGGCGGGGAATTCGAGGCGAAAGGGGGGCGTCACCATGGCGGCTCCGTAGCGTGGCCGGCGCGGTACGCGCATGCCGGGCGTCGCATCGTCACGGGCCGCGCGCAGGCCCGTCTTCCATTCAGTGCTTCGGCGTTTCAGCACGTCGGTGTTTCAGTCTGTCGGCGTTTCAGCGTTTCGGCGCCGCATCGAGCATCCACTCGTGCGCGGGATCGTTCTTGAACGCCCACGCGCGGCTTGGGCCCGCCATCACGTTCAGGTAGTACAGGTTGTAGCCGTGAGGCGCAACGACCGGGTGATAGCCGCGCGGCACCATCACGACGTCGTGGTTCTCGACCGCGCAGGCCTCGTCGAGGCTGCGGTCGTCGGTGTACACGCGCTGGAATGCGAAGCCCTGCGGCGGATCGATCCGGTGGTAATAGGTTTCCTCGAGCGACGTTTCGTCGGGCGCCGCGTCGCGGTCGTGCTTGTGCGGCGGATAGCTGCTCGAATGGCTGGCCGGCGTGACGACTTCGACGACGAGCAGCCGGTCGGCCGCCGGGTTGTCGCCCATCAGGATGTCGCACACGTAGCGCGTGTTGGTGCCTTGCCCGCGCACCGAGCGGCGCATCCGCTCGCCGTCGAGACGCTGCACGCGCTTGTCGCCGCTCGCGTACGGCGCGGTGCACAGCGCGACTTCCGCATCGCGCGTCGCCACCAGCGTGACGGTCTTGCCGCCTGGTACGTACAGTGCGTCCGGCGACACGTCGTCGAACACGCTGTCGCGCTTGCCGAGCGCATCGTAGGTTTCGCCGTCGACTTCGGCGCGCACCGTGCCCGTCAGCACGACCACGCACAATTCGCGGGTGCCGGTGTCGAGCGTTTCGGTATCACCGGCCGTCAGGCGCAGCGCACGAAAGCCGACGTGTTTCCAGCCGGCCGATTCGGGCGTGACGTTGCAGATTTCGCGGTCGGCGGATGCCTTGACCAGCAGGGGGGAAATCGTCATGAAATGGGTCTCCGCAATAGGGTAGGGCTCGGGCGCTCCGGCGCTGGCGTGCGAACTCACGCGCTCAACCGGTCGACGATCGCGCGCAGCGACTCGTAGCCTTTCTTCGCATACGCATAGCTCGGTGCGACGGCCGGGTCCTGCTCGGCCTCGACGACGAGCCAGCCTTCGTAGCCGGCGTCCTTCAGCGTGCGCAGCGTCGCGTCGTAGTCGAGCGCGCCGTCGCCGGGCACCGTGAAGGTGCCGTTGATCACGCCGTTCAGGAAGCTCCAGCCGTCGTTGCGCGCCCGGTTGACGACCTGCGGCCGCACGTCCTTGCAATGCACGTGCGCGACGCGCGACACGTGCTTCTTCAGCAGCGCCACCGGGTCGGCCGCGCCGCCGAAATACGCGTGGCCGGTGTCGAACAGCAGGAACACCTTTGCCGGATCGGTCAGCGCCATCAGCCGGTCGACGTCGTCCGGCGACTCGACGTACGCGCCCATGTGGTGATGGTAGGCAAGCTTGATGCCGTACGTGTCGAGCAGGTGCGCGCCGAACGCGTCGAGGCGCGCCGCATAGCGCCGCCACGCGGCGTCGTCGACGAAACGCGGCCGCTTCGCGACCGGCATGTCGATGTTGCCCTGGATCGTGCCCGCGCATTCGCCGTACACGACGACCTTCACGTCGTTGTACTGCAGCTTCGTCATGTGCGCGCGGCAGCGCTCGATTTCCGCCGCGACGGCATCGGCGTCGGTCATGCCCGGCGCGAGCTCCGCGAGGAAGCCCGAATACCAGCCCGACACGCACACGAGCCCGAATTCGGCGAGCTTCGCCTTCAGTTCGGGGCCCGTCTTCGGAAACTTGTTGCCGAGCTCGAAGCCCGCATAGCCGATTTTGGCGCCTTCCTTCAGCGCCGTTTCGAGCGGCGTCTCGCCGCCGAGCGACGGCAGGTCGTCGTTCATCCACGACAGGGGATTGATACCGATGCGGACGTTCCAGCTCATGACGTGTTTCCTGGGTTCGAATGGGGTTGTCTCGGCGCGGCCGATGGAAAGGGTGGACGGATCAGCGCCGCTGGCGGGTCTTCGCGTCGAGATACGCGCGGTGCGCCGCTTCGACGCCGGCGCGTTCGGACACCTGCGGCACCGCGACTTCCCACCACGCGCCGCCGTCGTCGGTCGTGCGCCGGTGCGTGGTGTCGATCACGAGCACCTGGCTCGTCGTCGCCGCACGCGCGCGCTTCATTTCGTGGCGCAATTCGCCGACGTCGCGCACGTGCACGGCGTCGGCGCCCATCGCGCGTGCGTGCATCGCGAAGTCGATCGTCGAGCGTTCGCCGCCTTCGGGCACGCAGTCGTCGAGCATGTTGTTGAAGCTCGCGCCGCCGCAATTGAGTTGCAGCCGCTCGATGCAGCCGTAGCCGCGGTTGTCGAGGATCACGACGATGAGCTTGCGGCCGAGCATCACGGACGTCGCGAGTTCCGCGTTGAGCATCATGTACGAGCCGTCGCCGACGATCACGATCACTTCGCGCTCGGGCCGCGCGAGCTTCGCGCCGAGGCCGCCCGCGACCTCGTAGCCCATGCACGAGTACGCATAGTCCATGTGGTAGTTGCCCGGCACGCCGCTGCGCCACAGCTTGTGCAGCTCGGCCGGCAGCGTGCCGGCCGCGCAGACGACCAGATCGTCGCGCGCGCTGTCGCGCCCCGCGTCGGCCGCGGAGTCGCGCACCGCGCCGATCACTTCCGCGTCGTACGGCAGCGTGTCCTTCGGAATCCGGGTGGTCAGGTCCGTCACGCGCGTGTTCCAGGCGGCGGCCTGGTCGCGGTTCGCGGCGGTCCACGCCGGGTCGGCGCGCCAGCCGGCCAGCCCGGCCGACAGCTGGCCGAGGCCCGTGCGCGCATCGGCCACCAGTTGCCGGCCGCGCTTCTTGCCCGCGTCGAACGGCTGCACGTTCAGGCTCAGCAGCGTCGCGTCGCCGTAGAGCGCATGCGAGCCGGTCGTGAAATCCTGCAGCCGCGTGCCGACCGCGAACACGACGTCGGCCTGCGCGGCCGCGCGGTTCGCGGCGGGCGAGCCCGTCACGCCGATCGAGCCGAGGTTCAGCGGGTGGTCCCACGCGAGGCTGCCCTTGCCGGCCTGCGATTCGGCGACCGGCACGCCGTGCGTGTCGGCGAACGTGCGCAGCGCGTCCCACGCCTGGCTGTACAGCACGCCGCCGCCCGCGACGATCAGCGGCTTCTTCGCGGCCTTCAGCACGTCGAGCGCATCGGCGAGTTCGAGCGCGTCGGCCGGCGAGCGGCGCATCCGGATCACCGGCGGCGCGAAGAAATCCTCGGGCCAGTCGTACGCGAAGGTCTGCACGTCCTGCGGCAGCGCGAGGCACACGGGCCCGCACTGCGCGGGATCGGTCATCACCTGGATCGCGCGCGGCAGCGCGACGAGCAGTTGCTCCGGCGACGTGATGCGGTCGAAGTAGCGCGTCACGGGCCGGAAGCAGTCGTTCGCGCTGACGTCGCCCTGTTCGAAATCCTCGACCTGCTGCAGCACCGGGTCGGGCAGCCGCGACACGAACACGTCGCCAGGCAGCAACAGCAGCGGCAAGCGGCCGACGTGCGCGAGCGCGGCGGAGGTGAGCATGTTGGTCGCGCCCGGGCCGATGCTCGACGTCGCGGCCATCATCCGCTGGCGGAAATGCGCTTTCGCGAACGCGACGGCCGCGTTGGCCATCCCTTGCTCGTTGTGCGCGCGAAACGTCGGCAGCCGGTCCTTCTCCGCGTGCAGCGCCTCGCCGAGCCCGGCCACGTTGCCGTGGCCGAAGATCGCGAACACGCCGCCGCAGTACGGCAGGATCTCGGTGCGGCCGTCCGGCTGGACGACTTCGGCGCGCAGGGCGGCCAGGTAGCGCACGAGCGCCTGGCTGACGGTCAGTCTTACGGTGGTGGTCATCGTCGGTCGATAGAGAGAAGTCGGGTGGTCGTCACGAACACGGGCATCAGGCCGCGGCGGCGCGCGCGGCGGCCCGGCGGCCCAGCCACGCGTCGACCAGTTGCGCGAAGTTGCCGGCCACTTCGTCGATCAGCGCCTGATCGTCGATCCGGCCCGCGAACCAGTTCAGCGACGCATCGGCCCACAGCGTGCGCCCGACCATGAAGCCCTTGACGATCGGGTCGGTCGCCGAGCGAAAGCTGTCGACCAGGTATTGCAGCGGCTGGTTCAGGCCGAGGATCACCGCGCCGCGGCAGTACGGATCGCGCTCGGCGATCAGCGCGGCGAGCCGCGCCCAGCCGTCGGCGCTCAGCGGCGTGAGCTTCCACCATTCGGGCTTCATGCCGAGGTTGTAGAAGCGCGCGACCGTGCGCAGCACCGCGTCGTCCTCGGTGCCGGCCGGCGTCACCGCGCGCGGCGGAATCATTTCCAGCAGTAGCTCGTTGCCGCTCGCGCGCGTCGCTTCCCACAGCTCCAGCACGCGCTGCTCCTGCTCGACGCGCAGGTCGACGGGGTCGTCGGGGTGATAGTGAACGAGGCACTTCACGACCTGTTCGGTCGGCCAGTGCGTGAGCGACGAGCCGACCGAGCGCGTGTCGTCGAAGCGCAGCGGCCGCGAGCCCGGCAGCTCGACCGGGCGGCCGACCCACCAGCCGCGCCCGGTGGCCGACGCGAGCGCGTCGCTGCCGTACGCGCCGCCGTCGATCAGCACGCCGACGTGGCCGGCGATGCCGCGATCGCGCTCGACCTGTTCGACCGCGCGCACGAGCAGGCGCTTCAGCGTCTTGATCCGCGCTTCGTCCGCGCCGGCCTGCACCGCGAGCTCGTAGAACTGGCTGCGATGGTCGAACGCCATCACGCAGAGATCGTCCCATTCGCGGCGCGGCACCGTCACGCGATGCAGGTGCGCGAGCGTGCGATCGGCGTCGACCTGCGGATTGCGACTGCCGTCGAACCAGTGCGCGAGTTCGGCCGGAGTTGGCATCGCGGCCGAGCACGCGTGGCGCGACACGACGATCGCGCCGCACGCGTTCGCGATGCGCGTCGATTCGGCCCAGTCGCGCCCGCGCAGCAGCCCGGACAGCAGCCCCGACAGGAACGCGTCGCCCGCGCCGAGCACGTTGAGCACTTCGACGCGCTCGCCGAGAAAGGTCGGCGCCTCGTCGATGCGCGCGGGAACGTCGCCTTCGATCACGCAGCAGCCGAGCGCGCCGCGCTTGACGACCAGCGTCGCGTTCGTGATCGCGCGCACCGCCTGCAACGACCCGATCAAATCATGCGGCACGCCGCCCGCGATCAGGAATTCCTCCTCGGTGCCGACCAGCAGGTCGAATTCGCCGAGCACCTGCTGCAGTTGCCGCGTCACCTGCGCGTCGGGCACGTAGCGGTTTTCGCCGGCGCCGCGCGCGGTGAGCCCCCACAGCACCGGCCGGTAGTCGATGTCGAGAATCCGCACGGCGCCGTGGCGGCGCGCATAACCGAGCGCGGTCAGCGACGCCTCGCGCGTGCCCGGCGTCGACAGGTGCGTGCCGGTGATCGCCAGCGCGCGGCAACCGGCGATGAAGTCCTCGCTGATCTCGTCGGCGCGCACGGCCATGTCCGCGCAGTTCTCGCGCACGAACAGCAGCGGAAACGTATCGCGATCCTTCAGCCCGAGCAGTACCAGCGCGGTGAGACGCTCGCGGTCGGTCTGCAGCTGGCTCGTGTCGCAGCCTTCGCGCTCGAGCGTCTCGCGCAGGAAGCGGCCCATCTGCTCGTCGCCGACGCGCGAAATCATCGCGGTCTTCAGCCCGAGCCGCGCGACGCCGAACGCGACGTTGCCCGACGAGCCGCCGAGATACATCTGGAAGCTGCGCGCGTCCTCGAGGCGGCTGCCGTACTGCTGCGCATAGAGATCCACGGCCACGCGGCCGAGGCAGGCGAGATCGATGGGGCGGTCACTCGGAAAGTTCAGCAGGCTCATATCACGTGTCACGCTCGCGGCCGGCGTTCGGCGCTGCCGGCAGATTAGGGGATCGATCCGGTGGCGGCTGTCCGCGGCATGCGCCGCACGACGCGACGCTGCCTGCCGCCGGGATTCGGGCTACGGAACGGAGTCTAGACTTTTTGGAAATCCAGTTCCCTAGGTGAAATCACGTAGAAATAAATTTCCAAATTTTCGAGGAAGTGATCTACAGTTTCATCCGGATGCTTCAGTCCGGATCGGCCCCGATCGGACTCGGCCCGGCGGCGCGCAACGCGCCGTCTTCCGCCCCCCGGAGATGAGGAGACAGATTGATCATGAAGACCAAGCTGATGGCTGTCGCGGCCGCCGCGATCCTGGCTGCGCCGCTCGCGCATGCCGAGAAGATCGGCGTGACGATGGCATCGTTCGACGACACGTTCCTGACCATCCTGCGCAACAGCATCGCCGATTCGGCGAAGAAGGACGGCGCGACGGTGCAGATCGAGGACGGCGGCAATGACGTCGGCAAGCAGTTGAGCCAGGTCCAGAACATGATCGCGCAGAAGGTCGACGCGATCATCGTGAACGCGGTCGATACCGACGCGACGCCGAAGATCACGAAGATGGTGACGGCGGCGAAGATCCCGCTCGTCTACGTGAACCGCAAGCCGGTCGATTTCGACAAGCTGCCGGCCGGCGTCGCGGTCGTCGCGTCCGACGAGAAGCAGTCGGGCACGCTGCAGGCGCGCCAGGTGTGCAAGCTGCTCGGCGGCAAGGGCGACCTGCTCGTGCTGATGGGCGAGCTGTCCAACGAATCGGCGCGCGCCCGCACCAAGGACATCGAGGACGTGATCGCGACGAAGGAATGCTCGGGCATGAAGATCGTCGACAAGCGCGAAGGCAAGTGGAGCCGCACGCAGGGCCAGGACATCACGATGAACTGGCTGAGCTCCGGGACCAAGTTCGACGCGATCGTGTCGAACAACGACGAGATGGCGATCGGCGCGATCAATGCGCTGAAGGCCGCGCGCAAGCTGACGCCGAAGACCGTCGTCGCCGGCATCGACGCGACGCCGGACGGGCTCGCGGCGATGAAGGCCGGCGAGCTGAAGGTATCGGTCTACCAGAACGCGACCGGGCAGGGCGCGCAGGCGGTGGCCGCGGCGCTCAAGCTCGCGAGGAAGCAGCCGGTCGATCGCTACGTGAACGTGCCGTTCGAACTCGTGACGCCGGAGAACATGAACCAGTACGCGAAGCACTGACCGGTTTTTCCGCTGAACTGCGCGGGCCCGGCGCGGCCGGGTTCGCGCGCGATTTTCGAGGAACGTCCATGTTTACAGCCAGGATCGCGCGCTCGATGGCCAGCGAAAGCGCGCCGGCCGCGTCGTCCGCCGCGCCGGGTTCGTCCGGTGCGCCCATGGCCGACTGCGTGCTCGAAGTGCGCGGCGTCGGCAAGTCCTTTCCCGGCGTCGTCGCGCTCGACGGCGTGCAGTTCCGCGTGCGCCGCGGCACCGTGCATGCGCTGATGGGCGAGAACGGCGCCGGCAAGTCCACGCTGATGAAGATCATCGCGGGCGTCTACACGCCCGACCAGGGCGAAATCCTGATCAACGGCGAACCGGTCGTGCTGAACGGCCCGCTCGATGCGCTCGACCGCGGGATCGCGATGATCCATCAGGAGCTCAACCTGATGCCGTACATGACGGTCGCGGAGAACATCTGGATCCGCCGCGAACCGAAGAACCGCTTCGGCCTGATCGATCACGCCGAGTTGCGCCGCCGTACGGCCGCGCTGTTCGAGCGGCTGTCGATCGACATCGATCCGGAAACCGACGTGCGCACGCTGACCGTCGCGAGCCGCCAGATGGTCGAGATCGCGAAGGCCGTGTCGTTCGACTCGGACGTGCTGATCATGGACGAGCCGACCTCCGCGCTGACCGACAAGGAAGTCACGCACCTGTTCCGGATCATTCGCCAGCTGCGCGAGCAGGGCAAGGGCATCGTCTACATCACGCACAAGATGAACGAGCTGTTCGAGATCGCCGACGAGTTCTCGGTGTTCCGCGACGGCAAGTACATCGGCACGCATGCGTCGAGCGACGTCACGCGCGACGACATCATCCGCATGATGGTCGGGCGCGAGATCACGCAGATGTTCCCGAAGGAAGCGGTGCCGATCGGCGACGTCGTGCTGTCGGTGAAGGATCTGTGCGTCGACGGCGTGTTCCGCGACGTGAGCTTCGAGCTGCGCGCGGGCGAGATCCTCGGCGTCGCGGGCCTCGTCGGCTCGGGGCGCTCGAACGTCGCGGAGGCGCTGTTCGGCGTCGTGCCGGCCACGTCGGGCGAGATCCGCATCGACGGCAAGCCGGTGCGCATCGCGACGCCCGCGCAGGCGATGAAGCACGGGATGGCGTTCCTCACCGAGGACCGCAAGGATTCCGGTTGCTTCCTGAATCTCGACCTGCTCGCGAACATGGAAGCGGCGGTGCTCAGCCACCGCTACGTGAAGTTCAATTTCGTGCAGCAGGCGCAGTTGAAGCGCGACTGCGAGGAAATGAGCCGGATGCTGCGCGTGAAGTCGCCCGGGCTGCACGAGGAAATCCAGAACCTGTCGGGCGGCAACCAGCAGAAGGTGCTGATCGGCCGGTGGCTGCTCACGCAGCCGCGCATCCTGATCCTCGACGAACCGACGCGCGGCATCGACGTCGGCGCGAAGGCCGAGATTCACCGGCTCGTCAGCGCGCTCGCCGGCAAGGGCGTCGCGGTACTGATGATCTCGTCCGAAATGCCGGAAGTGCTGGGGATGAGCGATCGCGTGATGGTGATGCACGAAGGGCGCATGACCGGCATCGTCGATCGCAAGGACGCCGACCAGGTCCGCATCATGGATCTCGCGTCGCGCTGAGCCGAAACAAGATTGGAGACAATTGAAATGGGCAACCTGAACCCGGTCGCGGATGCGCAGACCATGACACTCAAGTCGCGGCATGCGAAGTGGCCGCCCGAACTGAGCATCTTCCTCGTGCTGGTCGGCATCAGCCTGTTCTTCGAGATCGTCGGCTGGATCGTCGTCGGCCAGAGCTTCCTGTTCAATGCCGAGCGACTCGAGATCATCGTGCTGCAGATGGCCGTGATCGGCATCATCGCGGTCGGCGTGAACCTCGTGATCATCACCAGCGGGATCGATTTGTCGTCGGGGTCGGTCGTCGCGGCGGCCGCCGTCGTGTCGGCGAGCCTCGCGCAGGTGTCCGACTTCCCGCGCGCGGTGTTTCCGCACCTGACCGACCTGCCGGTCATCTGGCCGGTGCTGGCCGGCGTGTGCGTCGGGCTGCTGGTCGGCCTGCTGAACGGCACGCTGATCGCGCTGACGGGCATCCCGCCGTTCATCGCGACGCTCGGCACGATGGTCGCCGCGCGCGGCTTCGCGAAGTGGTTCACCAACGGGATGCCGGTGTCGATGCTGACCGACCCGTTCGCGGCGATCGGCGCGGGGGCGAATCCGGTGATCATCTTCCTGGTGGTGGCCGCGATCTTCCACGTCGTGCTGCGCTATACGCGCTTCGGCAAGTACACCTATGCGATCGGCGCGAACCGCCACGCGGCCGTCGTGTCGGGCATCAACGTCACGCGGCACCTGATTTTCGTCTACGCGATCGCGGGCCTGTTGAGCGGGATCGCCGGCACTGTGACGGCCGCGCGCGCGATTTCCGGCCAGTCGGGCATGGGCGTGATGTACGAGCTCGATGCGATCGCGGCCGTCGTGATCGGCGGCACGTCGCTGTCGGGCGGCCTCGGCCGCGTGACGGGCACCGTGATCGGCGTGCTGATCCTCGGCGTGATGACGTCGGGCTTCACGTTCATCCGCATCGACGCGTATTACCAGGAGATGGTGAAGGGCGCGATCATCGTCGCGGCCGTGATCGCCGATCAGTACCGCAACAAGAAGTCGCGTCGCTGATCGAGTCCACCGCTGCCGAAACCACCGAACCCCGAAACCACGGAACGAACCGGGAAGAAGATGAAGATCGCGCCGGACCTCTGCATGATTCGCCACCTGCCGCTCGACCGGCTGCCGCACGCGGCGGCCGAGCTCGGCTACGACCCGATCGATCGCACCGCACGCTGACCGATTACCGACCGGCGCGGCATGGGCCGCGCCGCTGATGAACGAACGACTGGAGAGAACTGCATGACCTTGCAAATCGGCGTGATCGGCTGCGGCGCGATCGGCCAGGACCACATTCGCAGACTGACCCGCACGCTGTCCGGCGCGCGCGTCGTGGCCGTCAACGACATCGAGCCGCGGCAGGCGCGCGACGCGGTGTCGAAGTACGGGCTCGACGCCGAGATCTACGGCGACGGCCACGAAGTGGTCGCCGCTGCCGACGTGCAGGCCGTGCTCGTCACGTCGTGGGGGCCGACGCACGAAGCGTTCGTGCTCGACGCGATCGCGCACGGCAAGCCGGTGTTCTGCGAGAAGCCGCTGGCCGTCACGGCCGACGGCTGCATGCGGATCGTCGAAGCCGAAGTCGCGCACGGCAAGCGGCTCGTGCAGGTCGGCTTCATGCGGCCGTACGACGAAGGCTATCGCGCGCTCAAGCGCGTGATCGACAGCGGCCGGATCGGCGCGCCGCTGATGCTGCATTGCGCGCACCGCAACCAGTCGGTCGGCGAGCGCTACACCACCGACATGGCGATCACCGACACGCTGATCCACGAACTCGACGTGCTGCGCTGGCTGCTCGGCGAGGATTACACGAGCGCGCAGGTCGTCTATCCGAAGAAGACGCGCCATGCGAGCACGCATCTCGCCGATCCGCAGATCGTGCTGCTCGAAACCGCGAGCGGCGTGCGCATCGACGTCGAGATCTTCGTGAACTGCCAGTACGGCTACGACATCCAGTGCGAGGTGGTCGGCGAGCAGGGCATCGCGAAGCTGCCCGATCCGCCGGCCGTCGGGCTCAAGCATGCGGCGCGGCAGTCGGTCGAGATCATGACCGACTGGAAGGAGCGCTTCATCGCGTCGTACGACGTCGAGCTGCAGGCGTTCATCGACGGCGTGCGGCAGGGCGCGCTGACCGGGCCGTCCGCGTGGGACGGCTACGCGGCGGCGGTCGCGGCCGACGCGTGCGTGCGCGCACAGCGGAGCGGCGCGGTCGAGCCGATCGCGATGGCCGACCGTCCCGCGTTCTATCGCGGTTGACCCGCGCGTTCGCCGCTTACTTGCCGGATCGACCGAATGACGATGAAGATTGGCTGCGCGCCGTGCTGCTGGGGCGTCGACGACGTGAAGAACCCGCACCTGCCGCCGTGGCGGCACGTGCTCGCCGAGGCCGCGCAGGCCGGCTACTCGGGCATCGAGCTCGGGCCGTACGGCTACCTCCCGCTCGACCTCGACGTGGTGAGCGCCGAGCTCGAGCGCCAGCGCCTGAGCATCACGGCCGGCACGATCTTCGACGACCTCGTGTCGCCGGAGAACCTGCCGAACCTGCTGCGCCAGACGCGCGACATCTGCGCGCTGATCACGCGGTTGCCGAAGCTGCCGACGCAGGACGGCCAGCGCTACGCGGCGCCGTACCTCGTCGTGATCGACTGGGGCCACGAGGCGCGCGACTACGCGGCCGGCCACGGCGATCGCGCGCCGCGGCTGTCCGACGCACGCTGGGCGCGAATGGTCGACCACATCCGGCAGGTCGCGACGATCGCGCGCGACGAATTCGGCGTGCGCGCGGTGATCCATCCGCATGCGGGCGGCCATATCGAATTCGCGGACGAGATCGACCGGATCGTCGCCGATGTTCCGGCCGACACGGCGGGCCTGTGTCTCGACACCGGCCACCTGCATTACTCGGGCATGGACCCGGAAACGTGGCTGCGCCGCCATGCGGAGCGGCTCGACTACGTGCATTTCAAGGACATCGACGCGGCCGTCTACGACGCGGTGATGGGCGAGCACATCGCGTTTTCCGCGGCGTGCGCGCGCGGCGTGATGTGCCCGATCGGCGCCGGCGTGCTCGATTACCCGGCGATCCGCCGCGCGCTCGTCGACGTCGGCTATGCCGGCACCATCACGATCGAACAGGAGCGCGACCCGCGCAACGCCGGCACGAGCCTGCGCGACGTCGCCGCGAGCCGCGCGTTTCTCGCGTCGGCCGGTTTTGCATGCCCCCCTGAACCCGCACCAGGAACACCATCATGATTGACGGACAGATTCTGCTTGGACATTCGATTCGCTGGGGCATGGTCGGCGGCGGGCTCGGCAGCCAGATCGGCTACAGCCACCGGTCGGCCGCGCTGCGCGACGGCAGCTTCCAGCTGGTTGCCGGCGCATTCGACATCGATCCCGAACGCGGCCGCCAGTTCGGCGTGAAGCTCGGCGTCGCGGCCGAGCGCTGCTATCCCGACTACGCGACGATGTTCGACGCCGAGGCGCGGCGCCCGGACGGCATTCGCGCGGTATCGATCGCGACGCCGAACAACACGCACTTCGAGATCTGCCGCGCCGCGCTGAACGCGGGGCTGCACGTGGTCTGCGAGAAGCCGCTGTGCTTCACGACCGAGGAGGCCGAGGCGCTGCAGCGCCTGTCGGTCGAGAAGAACCGGATCGTCGGCGTCGCGTACGGCTATTCTGGACACCAGATGATCGAGCAGGCGCGCGAGATGATCGCGCGCGGCGACCTCGGCGAGATCCGCATCGTGCAGATGCAGTTCGCGCACGGCTTCCACAGCGAGGGCGTCGAGGCCGCGAGCGCGGCCGCGCGCTGGCGCGTCGATCCGAAGTTCGCGGGCCCGAGCTACGTGCTGGGCGATATCGGCACGCATCCGTTGTACATCTCCGAGGTGATGGCGCCGGCGCTGAAGATCCGCCGGCTGATGTGTTCGCGGCAGAGCTTCGTGAAGAGCCGCGCGCCGCTCGAGGACAACGCGTTCACGATCATGGAATACGACACCGGCGCGATCGGCTACGTGTGGTCGAGCGCGGTGAACGCCGGCTCGATGCACGGGCAGAAGGTGCGCGTGATCGGTTCGAGGGCGAGCATCGAATGGTGGGATGAACACCCGAACCAGTTGCGCTACGAAATCCAGGGGCAGCCCGCGCAGGTGCTCGATCGCGGGATGCCGTACCTGCATCCGCACGCCTTGCGCGAAGACCGCATCGGCGCCGGGCATCCGGAAGGGCTGTTCGAAGCATGGTCGAATCTCTACGCGCGCTTCGCGCTCGCGATGGACGCGGCCGATCGCGGCGACGCCGCGGCGGTGAAGGCCATCCGCATTCCGGACGTGCACGCGGGCGTCGAGGGCGTGCGCTGGGTCGAGAATTGCGTGCGTTCCGCCGACGCGGGCAGCGTGTGGGTCGACTATCGTTGAACGGAGGCGGGCCGGCCGCGCCGCGCGTCGGCGCGACGGCCGGCCTCGGTACACATCCTGATCTTTACGCCGCCGCGAGCGCGTTGGACAATCGCTTCCAGTCTTGCCGTGAAGCGTATGCAAGTGATGATCGAGCGCGTGGGAGCGAGCGGGGCGGCGCGGGCCGTGCCGCAAACGTGATTAAATTCGCCCTTCATGCATGTATCCAGTCGAGCCCCGCGCCGCGCCGGCCAGCCACGCGCGCGCATCGGGGCCGTCAACTTCGCGCTATCCGATGAGTTCATCCGAGAAACCTCCCGCCACCGTCGAGCAGTTCCTGCAGCACCTGACGCAGGAGTACGACGGCCTCAGCAATCGCCTGAAGGTGATCGCGCGCCACGTGGAAACGCATCGGGACCAGCTTGGGCTGGAGGGCATCCAGTCGCTCGCCGAGGCCTGCGGCGTCCAGCCGTCGGCCGTCGTGCGCTTCGCGAAGCACTTCGGCTTCTCCGGTTTCTCGGAGATGCAGCGGCTGTTCCGCGAAGGGCTCGCGCAGCAGATCGCGCCGGGGCGCGCCTACAACCTGCGTGTGCGCGACGTGATCGAATCGGGTTCGTCGAGCCTGCAACCGGAACAGATCGCCGACGAATTCATCAAGGGCAGCATTGCCGGGATGCAGCAGTTGCGGCAGACGCTCGATTCGCAGGCGCTCGCGCAGGCCGTCGACCTGCTTGCCGAGACGCAGGCGATCTGGATCGCCGGGTCGCGGCGCGCGTTTCCGATCGCCGTGTATCTCGACTATGCGCTGCAGCACACCGACAAGCGCATCGGGCTGTTCAGCGCGCTCGGCAGCATGCATCTCGGCCAGATCCGGTCGGTGCGCGAGGGCGACGTGATGATCGTGATCTCCTTCATGCCGTACGCGGACGAGACCGTGCAGGTCGCGCAGCAGGCCGCGCAGCGCGGCGCGCGGCTGATCGCGATCACCGACAGCCGGATGAGCCCGCTCGCGCGGGAGGCGGAAGTGACGCTGATGGTGCAGGACAGCGCGACGTTCGGCTTCCGCGCGCTGACGGCCACGATGGGCCTCGCGCAGAGCCTGTTCGTCGCGCTCGCGTACCGGCTCGAGCTGTCGTATCTGCCGACCGCCGACGGTGCGCACGGCACGAAGGCCGGTTGATCCCCGCTGCCGGTGCGCTGGCCGCCGAACGGATCGGCGCAGCGCGCACCGGTTGGCTTACTTCGCGGTCGGCATCGCGAATTCGGCGCCCTTGCCGATGCTCGACGACCAGCGCTGCATCACCGACTTCTGACGCGTATAGAAGCGCACGCCTTCTTCGCCGTACGCGTGCATGTCGCCGAACAGGCTCTTCTTCCAGCCGCCGAAGCCGTGCCACGCCATCGGCACCGGGATCGGCACGTTGATGCCGACCATCCCGACCTGGATGCGCCGCGCGAATTCGCGCGCGATGCCGCCGTCGCTCGTGAAGCACGACACGCCGTTGCCGAATTCGTGCGCGTTGATCAGGTCGACCGCTTCGCCGAAGTCCTTCACGCGCACGCAGCCGAGCACCGGCCCGAAGATTTCTTCCTTGTAGATCCGCATGTCGGGGCGCACGTGATCGAACAGCGTGCCGCCGGTGAAGAAGCCGGCCTCGCGGCCCGGCACGCGCAGCCCGCGCCCGTCCACCACCAGTTGCGCGCCTTCGTTCACGCCTTGCTCGATATAGCCTTCGATGCGCTTGAGCGCTTCGCCGGTGACGATCGGGCCCATCTCGACTTCCGGCGACATCCCGTCGCCGACCACCAGCTTGCGCGCACGCTCGGCCACGGCCGGCACGATCTGGTCGGCCACGTCGCCGACCAGCACCGCGATGCTGATCGCCATGCAGCGCTCGCCGGCCGAGCCGTACGCGGCGCCGATCAGCGCGTCGACCGCTTGCTCGATGTTCGCGTCGGGCATCACGACGAGGTGGTTCTTCGCGCCGCCGAGCGCCTGCACGCGCTTGCCCGACTGCACCGCGCGCTGCTGCACGTAGGCCGCGATCGGCGTCGAGCCGACGAAGCTGACGGCCTGCACGTCCGGGTGGTCGAGCAGCGCATCGACCGCGCCCTTGTCGCCCTGCACGACGTTGAACACGCCGGCCGGCAGCCCTGCCTGCGCGAGCAGGTCGGCGATGAACAGCGCGGCCGACGGGTCGCGCTCGCTCGGCTTCAGCACGAACGTGTTGCCCGTCGCGATCGCGACCGGGAACATCCAGCACGGCACCATGCAGGGGAAATTGAACGGCGTGATGCCCGCGACGACGCCGAGCGGCTGGCGCATCGTCCAGTTGTCGATGCCGGTGCTGACCTGGTCGGTGAAGTCGCCCTTCAGCAGTTGCGGCACGCCGCATGCGAATTCGACGATGTCGATGCCGCGCGCGACTTCGCCCTGCGCGTCGGAGAACACCTTGCCGTGCTCGGCCGTGATGATTGCCGCGAGCGTGTCGCGGTGCTCGTTCATCAGTTGCAGGAAGCGGTGCAGCACGCGCGCGCGGCGGATCGGCGGCGTGTCGGCCCAGGCCGGGAACGCCGCGTGGGCGGACGCGACGGCCCGCTCGACTTCGTCGCTGCCGGCGAGCGCGACGCGGCGCACCGCGCGGCCGAGCGACGGATTGAGGACATCCTGGAAGCGGCCGCTGCGGCCGGCGACGGGCGCGCCGTCGATGTAGTGGCCGACGTCGGCGTCGGACGTATAGGCGGGAACCGTGGTCATGCGTGTCTCCTGGGATGGGGGGTGAACCGGGCCTAGTCTAGGCAAAGCGGCGGGGCGGGAGAAGGCCGCGCAGCTTGATTCACTGTTCAGAATTCTGAATAATTACTGGATGAATCAGCAAAATGTCCAGGCGCTCTGGCCGCATATCCATTCGCTGACGGTGCTGGCCGCGGCCGGCAGTTTCACGGCTGCCGCGCAGCGGCTCGGCATCAGCAAGGCCGCGATGAGCCAGCGCATCGCCGATCTCGAAAAGGCGGCCGGCGTGCCGCTCGTGCGCCGCACCACGCGCAGCGTACGGCTCACCGACGCGGGCCAGACGCTCGTCGACAGCACGCGCGACGCGTTCGAGTCGATCGGCCAGCATTTCGCGCGGGTGAAGGATCTCGCCGGCGAGCCGCGCGGGCTGCTGCGTGTCACGGTGCCGGTCGCGCTCGGGCGCCAGCAGGTCGTGCCGCACCTGCCCGAGTTCCTGCGCCAGCATCCGGGTGTCCAGATCGAGCTCGACCTGTCGGACCGCCTGCATTCGCTGACGCAGGAGGGCTTCGACCTCGCGATCCGCCATACGACCACCGCGCCGCAGACCCACGTCGCGTGGAAGCTGTGCGACACGCGTTCGCTGCTGGTCGCGAGCCGCGACTATCTCGACGCGCGCGGCGCGCCGCGCCACCCCGGCGAGCTCGTCGATCACAGCTGCCTGTGCTACCTGCGCGACAACGAGCCGGCCGCGTGGAGCTTCGAGCCGGACGGCCGCCGGCGCGAGCGCGTGAGTGTGCCGGTGCGCGGCAGTTTCGCGGCGAACAACAGCGAGGCGATGCGCGAGGCCGCGCTCGGCGGCCTCGGTATCGCGCTGCTGCCCGATTTCAGCGCGCGGCGCGATCTCGACGCCGGCCGGCTCGTCGCGTTGCTCGACGGCTGGCGTCCGTCGGGCGCGTTCGGCGACCACATTTTCGCGATCCGCCCGTACAGCCCGGTCGTGCCGAGTGCGGTGCGCGCGCTCGTGCGGCACCTGCGCGAGCGGCTCACGGGCGGCTTCTCCGGCGCGTGACCCGGGTGCCCGCGGGCGCCCGGCCGTCGGCGGCCCGGGCAGGCGCGGCGGCGCTGCGGTAAAATCGCTGCTTCCTCCCGCGCCACGTGTGGCGCGTCATTCGAAGGTCGACAACCGATGCAGATTCACAAGGAAGTGGACGCGCGCGGGCTCAATTGCCCGTTGCCGATCCTGCGTGCCAAGAAAGCGCTTGCCGATATGGAAAGCGGGCAGATCCTCAAGGTGCTCGCGACCGATCCGGGCTCGCAGCGCGATTTCGCCGCGTTCGCGAAGCAGACGGGCAACGAGATCGTCGAATCGACGACCCAGGACAAGACCTTCGTGTTCCTGATGCGCCGCCGCTGAAGGCACGCATCACATGTCCCGCCGCGCCAGGCGCCCCTGGCCGGCCACACTTTTCTGACAATTCTTAAACCTCGTTGCGTGACCGGCTGCGTATACTGACCCGGCCGGTCGTCCGCTCCCAGCGGAGGCGCCGGCCACGGTACGTCGCACGGCGGGCTCGGGGGCCATGCCTGACGCTACCGTCGTACAACGGGGAGAGGACATGTCCTTCAGACCAGGGACCCTTCGAAGTCCGTCCGGAGCGGCAAGCATTGCGCCCGTGCGCACCTCGGAATTGAGCCGGATCGAGCTCGATCCGCAGCGGGACCGCCACGCGCGTGCCGCGCTGGAGGCCTATGCGGATTCGGCCGCGGCCGAGATGCCGTGGCTGGCCGAATGGCTGGACGAACGGCTGCGCGACGCCGCGCGGGACGACGGCTCGGGCCTGACCTACTGCGGTGCGACGATCGAACGCGTGTTCGATCTGGCGCAGGCATGGGCGGCGGGCCAGCCCGACTACGCGGCCGGCGCGTGGGAGCGCGTGCGCGACCAACTGCAGCGGATGCTGGCGCAACCGCCGCTGCCGCGGCGGCCGTCGCCACGCATGCCGACGGATGATTTCGCCGAGCCGGTGGCCGGCATCGCGGGCGCCGAATAGGCGTCCGATTGCGCAAGAGAAAGGATTATTCGAAGAAAGGGCGATAGTCCGCGCAATTTCTTGGCGAATTTCATACTACTATGATGAAATCGCCGGTTCGTCCGTGCCCCGTTTTTGAGATATTTAGCCGGGTCGCCGGCTTGCGCAGGTTAGCGCGAGCGGCGAACGATGGCTCGCCGGCCGGTATCCGGCCGCCGCGCGCAGGTTGCGCGGCCGAGGCAGGCGGGCAGCCGAATGGACGAATCGACTTCGATTTGCGGGGTGCTATGAGAATTGCTGTACTGGATGACGATCCGGCCCAGACGGATTTCGTCAGTCAAACGCTGACGGCCGTGGGCCATACGTGCTACGCGTTCAAGGAAGGCAAGGCCCTGAAGAAGCGCCTGCAGCGCGAGACGTTCGACCTGCTGGTGCTCGACTGGAACGTGCCCGACATGTCCGGCGAGGAAGTGCTCAAGTGGGTGCGGGCGAACCAGACCGAGCACAGCCTGCCGATCATCTTCATGACGAGCCGCGACGACGAGGCCGGGATCACGCAGATCCTCAACGCCGGCGCCGACGATTACGTGGTCAAGCCCGTGTCGGGCCCGATCCTGCGCGCACGTATCGGTTCGCTGCTGCGCCGCGCGTATCCGGTCAATGCCGAGGCCACCGTCCGCGAATTCGATCAGTTCCGTTTCGACGTGAACCTGAAGCAGGCGTACGTCGGCGACAAGGCCGTGAGCCTCACGCAAAAGGAATTCGAGCTCGCGCTGCTGCTGTTCCAGCATCTCGACCGCCCGCTGTCGCGCGCGCACATTCTCGACCTCGTGTGGAAGCAGGCGACCGACATTCCGTCGCGCACGATGGATACGCACATCTCGATGCTGCGCACCAAGCTCGGCCTGCGGCCCGAAAACGGCTACCGTCTCGCGCCGATCTACGGATACGGCTACCGGCTCGAACGGGTCGGCCAGGGGGAACCGGAGTGACCGCGCGCATCACGCGGCGCACGGCGGGCTTGTGCACGGCGGCGTTGCGCGCGGCCTGTGCGGTCGCGTTCGCGTTCGCCGCGCAGCAGGCCGCGGCGCAGCCGCCCGCCGCCGCGGGCAAGACGGTCGTGTATCGCACGCAGGCGGGCGACACGCTGTACGACGTCGCCGTGCGCTACCTGCAGGGCGCGGACGACTGGCAACTGCTCCAGCAGATCAACGGCGTGCCGGCGCCGAAGCACCTGCAGCCCGGCATCGCGCTGAAGCTGCCGGTCGCGCGGCTGCGCAAGGAAAAGCTCACCGCGCGCGTGGTCGCGGTGCAGGGCACGGCGGAGCGCGCGTCCGGCGCCGCGTTCGCGCCGCTCGCGAACGATGCGACGCTCGCCGAAGGCGACCGCGTGCGCACGGGCCCGAACGGCTTCGTGACGATCGAGCTGGCCGACGGCACGCACATGAGCCTGCCGCCCGACAGCCAGCTCGACCTGAAGTCGTTGCGCCGCACGGTGCTGACCGGCACGCTCGATCGCGAATTCGAACTCACGCGCGGTTCGGTCGAAAGCGAAGTCACCCACCTGAAGAAACGCGACGACCGCTTTCAGATCCGCTCGCCGTCGGTCGTCGCCGGCGTGCGCGGCACGCGCTTTCGCGTGAACTACGACGCGGCCGGCACGGCGGCGACGCGCGTCGAAGTGCTCGACGGCACCGTCGGCGTCGCGGGCGGCCGGCAGCCGGCCGGCGCGACGCTCGTGCATGCGAACTTCGGCAGCGTCGCGACGTCGTCGGGCGCGGTCGGCGCGCCGGTCGAGCTGCTGGGCGCCCCCGCGCTCGCGCATCCGGACAAGGTGCAGGACGAGCCCGACGTCGCATTCGACGTCGCGCCGCTCGCGCAGGCGCATGGGTATCGCGTGCAACTCGCGCACGACGCGGGGCTGCTCGACCTGTTCCGCGAAACGCGTACCGATTCGCCGCGCGCGGTGTTCCGCGACGTGCCGAACGGCAACTACTTCGTGCGGATCGCCGCGATCGATGCGAACGGCCTCGAGGGGCTGCCGCGCACCTATGCGTTCGAGCGCCGCGTGATGGGGCTCGACGCGAGCGCGTCGCAGGGCGCGGGCGGTTACGAGTTCCGCTGGGCGCCGAACGGGGCGGGCCAGAACGCGCGTTACCGGTTCGTGCTGTCGCGTTCGAAGGACCTGAGCGCGCCGGTCGTCGACCAGGTCGGCCTGCACGCGCGCCAGATCACCGTCGCGCACCTGCCGCCGGGCGACTATTTCTGGGCCGTGACCGTCGAGGAATTCGAAGGCGGCAAGTTCTACGAGAAGACCAGTCCGGTCAACGCGTTCACGTTGTCGCGCTGACCCGCGGCGCATGAAACCCGATTCCGTTTCCACACGGCGGCACCTCGGCCGCCGCTTCCTGATCGAATGGATCGCGATCGGCTGCCTCGGGGTCGCGGTGATCCTCGCGTGCGCGCTCGGCCGTCTGTCGTCGAGCGTCGACGGGTTGATCTACGACCGGCTGCTGATGCTGCGCAGCCTGCCGTTGTCGCCCGACGTGGTCGTCGTCGACATCGACAACCAGAGCGTATCCGCGCTCGGCCGCTGGCCGTGGCCGCGCGACGTGCACGCACGGCTGCTCGACACGCTCGCGCGCGCGCAGCCGGCCGCCGTCGTCTACGACGTGCTGTTTACCGAACCGTCGCCGGAGGATCGCGCGTTCGCGGACGCGATGAGTCGCGTGCCGACCTTCCTGCCGGTGCTGCTGAGCCCCGAGCAGGCGGACGGCACGCGATCCGTCGATCCGCCGGTCGCGGCGCTCGCGGCGCAGGCGACGGGGCTCGGCCATATCAATCTCGAAGTCGATCGCGACGGCATCGTGCGCAGCGTCGCGCTGTTCGAAAGCGACGGCCGCGTGCGCTGGCCGCAATTGATGGTGCCCGTCTATCGCGCGATCCAGGCCGGCCGGCTGCACCCGGTCGGCGGCGTGCCCGGCGCGAACGCGCACGACTTGTCGCGCGATGCGGCGGGCGAGGGCCGCTATCTGATCCCGTTCAGCCGCAACACGCCCGCGTATCCGACGCTGTCGTTCGACGACGTGCTCGAAGGGCGCGTGAAGCCCGACGCACTGCGCGGCAAGGTCGTCGTCGTCGGCGTGACGGCGTCCGGGCTGTACGATCGCTTCGCGACGCCGGTGTCCGGCGAGTTCGGCCCGCTCGCCGGCGTGTACATCCATGCGAACGTGCTCGACATGCTGGCGACCGGCAGCGCGATCTCGCCCGCGTCGCCGCTGGGGCTGTTCGTCGCGTCGCTGCTGCCGCTCGCCGTGTTGCTGGGCGGTTTCCTGATGTTGTCGCCGTGGCGCGCGCTGCTGCTGACGCTGAGCCTCGCCGCGCTCTCCGTCGTCGGGAGCCTGGCGCTGCTGTTCGAGGCGCGCATCTGGCTGACGCCGGCGCCCGCGATCTTCGGGCTGATCGCCGTCTATCCGATCTGGAACTGGCGGCGGCTGGAAATGACGATGTCGTACCTGCGCCGCGAGCTGCAGAAGCTCGCCGACGAGCCGCACCTGCTGCCCGAGGCGCCGCGCACGCGCAGCGTCGGCGGCGACGTGCTGGAGCGCCAGATGGCGCTGATGGCGCAGGCCGCGCAGCGCGTGCAGGACATGAAGCGCTTCGTGTGGGACAGCCTCGACAGCATGCCCGAGCCGATCTTCGTGACCGACCTCGACGGCACCGTGCTGATCGCGAACCACGCGGCGAAACGCTACGGCTCGCGGCTCGCGCTGCCGCTGCCGGAAGGGCGGCCGCTGCGCACCGCGCTCGGCGAATTGACGTTCATGAAGACCGTCGACGGCAACGCCGAGCACGACGTGACGATCCGCGAGCACTGGCCGGCCGCGCTCGACCCGACGCTCGGGGCCGAGCACGACGCGATGGCGCGCGGCATCGAGGTGCGCGATCGCGACGGGCTCGACCACCTGCTACGCTACGCGGCGTGCACGAACGCGCAGGGCCGCGTGACCGGCTGGATCGCCGGCCTCGTCGACGTGACCGAACTGCACGCGGCCGAGCGGCAGCGCGAGGAAGCGCTGCACCTGCTGTCGCACGACATGCGTTCGCCGCAGTCGTCGATTCTCGCGCTGGTCGAGATCGAGCGCGACCGCGTCGAGAGCGACGCGATGCGCGGGCTGCTCGCGCGGATCGAGCGCTATGCGCACCGCGCGCTGTCGCTCGCCGACGAGTTCGTGCAACTGGCGCGCGCCGAGTCGCAGGCGTACCAGCTCGAGGCGACGAGCCTCGTCGACGTGCTGATCGATGCGAGCGACGAGGTGTGGCCGCAGGCGCAGGCGAAGCACATCCGCGTCGAGACCGACGTGGGCGGCGACATGTGCTGGGTGCGCGCGGACCGCTCGCTGATCACGCGCGCCTTCGTGAACCTGCTGAACAACGCGGTCAAATACAGTCCGTCCGACACGGTGATCACGTGTACGCTGACGGTCGAGCACGCATCGAAGCGGATGTTCTGTACGATTCGCGATCAGGGGTACGGCATTGCGCCGGAAGATCAGCGGCATCTGTTCGAGCGTTTCAAGCGATTCCATGCCGGCGAGCGGCCCGACATCCCGGGTTCCGGGCTCGGCATGGCGTTCGTGAAGACGGTCGTCACGCGCCATGGGGGCAGCGTGTCGGTCGACAGCGAAGTGGGTGTCGGCACCGCGGTGACGGTGTCGCTGCCCGCGATCGACGAGCCGTCCGCCTGACAGGGCCGGGCACGACGGCAGGTATTTGGGGAAAGCCATGAGAAAGCAATGGGCGGCGACCGCGCTGGCGGCGTCGCTGTTGACGGGTTGCGCCGGCGTGACGAGCGGCGTGAGTGCGGTCGGGCAGCCGAATGCATTTGCATCGGGGGCGCACGGCTACGATTTCGTGCGGACGGCCGCGCAGGCGGGCGACGCCGAGTACCGGCGGATCGAGACGCTCGTGCGCGACGAACTCGCGCGCCGCGGCTTCGATGCGCAGCCGCTCAAGGACGCGCGCTATCGCTTGTCGATCGCATATGCGACGCAGCCGGCGGCGGTCGCGGCGAGCGCCGAGCAGTGCGGCGCGGCGAGCAGCGCATGCGTGACGGTCGACGGGCCCGCGCCGCTCGCGCTGCCGTTCATGGGCCGCGTGTACCGCCACGTGCTGACGCTGCGCTTCGTCGATGCGAAATCGGGCGCCGACGTCTATCGCGTGTCCGCGTCGCTGCGCGATCGCGATCCGGGCACGCAGCAGGCCGCGCCGGCGCTCGTGAAGAGCGCGCTGGCGAAGGTGCCGTTCGGCTACGGCAGCGGCTGGCTCGTCAAGACGAAAAAAGACGACGCGGTCGGCATGCCGGGCGTCGTCTCGGTGAAGCCGGCCGACGCGCGCTGAAGCGGTGGCCGCGAAGTGAGGGCGGGCCCGCCGGGGCGAGCCCTTGCCGCGTTCAGACGGTGGTTTGTCCGCCGTCGCGCGTGCGCAGGTACGTTTCGAACTCCGCACCGACTTCCGGGTGGCGCAGCGCGAATTCGACCGTCGCCTTCAGGTAGCCGAGCTTGCTGCCGCAGTCGTAGCGCGTGCCCTGATACTTGTAGGCCAGCACCTGTTCGTCGGCGAGCAGCGCCTGGATCGCGTCGGTGAGCTGCAGTTCGCCGCCCGCGCCCGGCTTCAGCGCGCGCAGATGCTCGAAGATCCGCGGCTTCAGGATGTAGCGGCCGACCACGCCGAGGTTCGACGGCGCGACTTCCGGCGCCGGCTTCTCGACGATCGCCGACATCTTGACGATCGACTCTTCCCATTCCTTGCCGTCGACGATCCCGTACGACTTCGTCTCCGACGGCGGGATTTCTTCGACGCCGATCACCGAGCTGTGATAGTGGTCGAACACGTCGACCATCTGCTTCATCACCGGCGGGTTGCCGTCGAGCAGGTCGTCCGCGAGGATCACCGCGAACGGGTTGTCGGCGACCAGCTTTTCCGCGCACAGCACCGCGTGGCCGAGGCCGAGCGCTTCCGGCTGGCGCACGTAGAAGCAGTCGACATGGCTCGGCTTGATGCTGCGCACGAGTTCGAGCAGCTTTTCCTTGCCGCGTGCCTCGAGTTCGGCCTCGACCTCGTACGACTTGTCGAAGTGGTCCTCGATCGCGCGCTTGCTGCGCCCGGTCACGAAGATCATTTCGGTGATGCCCGCGGCGATCGCTTCCTCGACCGCGTACTGGATCAGCGGCTTGTCGACGACGGGCAGCATTTCCTTCGGGCTCGCCTTCGTTGCCGGCAGGAACCGCGTGCCGAGGCCGGCCACGGGGAATACCGCCTTGGTGACTTTCAACATGATCGAACCTTTATTCCTGTAATCGACTTGTCAGACGGACTATGTTCACGTTCCGATTATAGTGAACGCAAACGACCTTACCGTTTGTTACGCAGGCAACCGATCGAGCTGCGCGCGCAGTTTGTCGAGCGTGCCCTGGAATTCCGCGACGCGTTTCTGCTCCTGCTCGACCACGGCCGGCGGCGCTTTCGCGACGAATGCCTCGTTGCCGAGCTTCGCGTTGCACTTCGCGATCTCGCCCGTCAGGCGCGCGATTTCCTTCGACAGGCGCTCGCGTTCGGCCGCCACGTCGATTTCCACCTTCAGCACCAGCTTGTTCGGGCCGACGATCGCGATCGGCGCGCCGTGTGCCTCCTTGTCCAGCGCCGCCTCGTCCGCGAGGATCTGTACTTCCGACAGGCGCGCGAGCGCCTGGACGTACGGCGCGAACGAGCGCAGGCGCTCGGCGTCGCCGGCCGCCAGCAGCGGCACCTTGGTGGCCGGCGACAGGTTCATCTCGCCGCGCAGGTTGCGGCACGCGTCGACGATCGCCTTCAGGTCGGCCGCCCACTGTTCGGACGCCTCGTCGAGCTTCTGCAGGTTCGCGACCGGATACGCCTGCGTCATCAGCGACGCTTCGCCCTCGGCCTTGCCCTGCGGATAGCGGCCGGCGAGCGGCGCGACCTTCTGCCAGAGCGCTTCGGTGATGAACGGGATGACCGGGTGCGCGAGGCGCAGCACCGTTTCCAGCACGCGCAGCAGCGTGCGGCGCGTCGCGCGCTGCTGTTCCGGCGTGCCGTTCTGGATCTGCACCTTCGCGAGTTCGAGATACCAGTCGCAGTACTCGTCCCACACGAACTTGTAGATGCTGCTCGCGATGTTGTCGAAGCGGTAATCGGCGAAACCCTTCGCGATGTCGGCTTCGGTGCGCTGCAAGAGCGACACGATCCAGCGGTCGGCCGCCGAGAAATCGAGGTAGCCGCCGGGGCCGCAGTCGCCCGCGCCGCACACTTCCGGCTTGTCGGCGCCGCAGTCATGGCCTTCGCAGTTCATCAGCACGAAGCGCGTCGCGTTCCACAGCTTGTTGCAGAAGTTGCGATAGCCTTCGCAGCGCGCGAGGTCGAAGTTCACGTTGCGGCCGAGCGTCGCCATCGACGCCATCGTGAAGCGCAGCGCGTCGGTGCCGAACGCGGGGATGCCGTCCGGGAATTCCTTGCGCGTCTTCTTCTCGATCGTCGCGGCCTGCTTCGGGTTCATCAGGCCCGTCGTGCGCTTCGCTACCAGCGCCTCGAGGTCGATGCCGTCGACGATGTCGATCGGGTCGAGCGTGTTGCCCTTGCTCTTCGACATCTTCTGGCCTTCCGCGTCGCGCACGAGGCCGTGCATGTAGACGGTCTGGAACGGCACCTTGCCGGTGAAGTGCGTGGTCATCATCACCATCCGGGCGACCCAGAAGAAGATGATGTCGAAGCCGGTGACGAGCACCGACGACGGCAGGAAGTGCTTCAGTTCGGGCGTTTCGTTCGGCCAGCCGAGCGACGAGAAAGGCACGAGCGCCGACGAGAACCACGTGTCGAGCACGTCTTCGTCGCGCTTGAGCGCCCCCGTGTAACCCTTGGCCGCGGCCTGCGCGCGCGCGCCTTCCTCGTTGCGCGCGACGAACACCTCGCCGTTCTCGCCGTACCACGCGGGAATCTGGTGGCCCCACCACAGCTGGCGCGAGATGCACCAGTCCTGGATGTTCTCGAGCCACTGGTAGTAGGTGGTCGTCCAGTTTTCCGGGACGAACTTGATCTGGCCGTCGCGCACGACGTCGAGCGATACCTCGGTGATCGACTTGCCCGGATGGAACGTGCCTTCCGGCGCCGGCTTCGTCATTGCGACGAACCACTGGTCGGTCAGCAGCGGCTCGATCACGACGCCCGTGCGGTCGCCGCGCGGCACCATCAGCTTGTGCGGTTTCACCGAGTCGAGGAAGCCTTGCGCGTCGAGGTCGGCGACGATCGCCTTGCGCGCGTCGAAGCGGTCGAGGCCGCGATACTGCTCGGGGCCGTTGTCGTTGATCTTCGCGTCGAGCGTCAGGATCTCGATCGGCGCGAGCTTGTGGCGCAGGCCGACCTGGTAGTCGTTGAAGTCGTGCGCGGGCGTGACCTTCACGACGCCCGTGCCGAACTCGCGGTCGACGTAGTCGTCGGCGATCACCGGAATCTCGCGGCCCGTCAGCGGCAGCGTCACCCGCTTGCCGATCAGGTGCGCGTAGCGTTCGTCTTCCGGATGGACCATCAGCGCGACGTCGCCGAGCATCGTTTCGGGACGCGTGGTGGCGACCGTCAGCGAGCCCGAGCCGTCGACGAGCGGGTAGCGGATGTGCCACAGATGGCCGTTTTCCTCTTCGCTGACGACTTCCAGGTCCGACACGGCGGTAAGCAGCACCGGATCCCAGTTGACCAGACGCTTGCCGCGGTAGATCAGGCCCTGTTCATACAGCGTGACGAACACGTCGCGCACGGCGGCCGACATCTTGTCGTCCATCGTGAAGTATTCGCGCGACCAGTCGGTCGATGCGCCGAGGCGGCGCACCTGGTCCGTGATCGTCGAACCGGATTTCTGCTTCCATTCCCACACGCGCTCGACGAACTTCTCGCGGCCGAGGTCGTGGCGCGACACGCCCTGCGCGTCGAGCTGGCGCTCGACGACGATCTGGGTCGCGATCCCCGCGTGGTCGGTGCCGGGCACCCACAGCGTGTTCTCGCCGAGCATCCGGTGATAGCGGGCGAGGCCGTCCATGATCGTCTGGTTGAACGCGTGGCCCATGTGCAGCGTGCCCGTCACGTTCGGGGGCGGCAACTGGATCGCGAAATCGGGGCGGGCCGGATCGAATGCCGGGGCGGCATAGCCGCGTTTTTCCCACTCCGGCCCCCATTGGGACTCGATGGTATGGGGCTCGAAGCTCTTCGCAAGCGTGTTGTCGCTCATGTTGGAAATCTGCCGAAAAATGCGTGAATTGGATGCCGAATCCGACAATTATAAATGGATGCCCATCGGCCAGCCATCGCCTTGCCGGTGCGGGCCTGTCGGCGCGCGGCCGCAACGTGCCCGCCACGCGCGGGCGACGGGTGGCTGAACGGATCGGGAACGGCATCGCGCGGCCGACTTATAATGTCGGGTCCGCATTTTTCTCGCCCGTCAGCTGCCGCTCCATGCCCGATCTGCTCGCCAATCTGAACCCCGAACAACTCGCCGCCGTCACGTTGCCGAACGAACCGGCGCTGATCCTCGCAGGGGCGGGCAGCGGCAAGACCCGCGTGCTGATCACGCGCATCGCGTGGCTGATCCAGCAGGGCTATGCGTCGCCCCCCACCGTGCTCGCCGTCACCTTCACGAACAAGGCCGCGCGCGAGATGATGGCGCGCCTGTCGGCGATGATGCCGATCGACACCCGCGGGATGTGGATCGGCACGTTCCACGGCCTGTGCAACCGGATGCTGCGCACGCACTGGCGCGACGCGGGCCTGCCGCAGACTTTCCAGATCCTCGATACGGCCGACCAGCTGTCCGCGATCAAGCGGCTGATGAAGGCGGCGAACGTCGACGACGAAAAATACCCGCCGAAGAACGTCCAGTACTTCATCAACAACGCGAAGGAGCAAGGGCTGCGCCCGGACAAGGTCGACGCGACCGACAACTTCAACCGCAAGTTCGTCGAGCTGTACCAGGCGTACGACCAGCAGTGCCAGCGTGAGGGCGTCGTCGATTTCCCCGAGCTGCTGCTGCGCTGCTACGAATTGCTCGCGTACAACGCGCCGCTGCGCGCGCACTACCAGGCGCGCTTCCGGCACATCCTCGTCGACGAGTTCCAGGACACCAACAAGCTGCAGTACGCGTGGCTCAAGATGCTCGCGGGCGGCGAGAACGCGATCTTCGCGGTCGGCGACGACGACCAGTCGATCTACGCGTTTCGCGGCGCGAACGTCGGCAACATGCGCGACTTCGAGGACGAATTCCGCGTGCGCAACCTGATCAAGCTCGAGCAGAACTATCGTTCGCACGGCAACATCCTCGACGCGGCGAACCAGCTGATCTCGAACAACGCGCACCGCCTCGGCAAGAACCTGCGCACCGACGCCGGCCACGGCGAGCCGGTGCGCGTGTACGAAGCCAGCACCGATTCGCAGGAAGCCGGCTGGATCGTCGAGGAGATCCGCTCGCTGATCAATACCGGCATGGCGCGCAGCGAAGTGGCCGTCCTGTACCGCAGCAACGCGCAGTCGCGCTCGATCGAGCACACGCTGATGTCGTCGGGCATTCCGTACCGCGTGTACGGCGGCCTGCGCTTTTTCGAGCGGCAGGAAGTGAAGCATGCGCTCGCGTACCTGCGCCTGATCGACAACCCGAACGACGACACGGCATTCGCGCGCGTCGTGAATTTCCCGACCCGCGGGATCGGCGCGCGCTCGGTCGAGCAGCTGGCCGACGCCGCACGCCTGTACGGCTGCTCGATGGCCGCCGCGATTCCGTACGTGACCGGCAAGGCCGGCACGAGCCTCGGCGGGTTCGCGAATTTGATCGCGAAGATGCGCGCCGACACGCAGCACATGAACCTGCCCGACACCGTCGAGCACGTCGTGCGCGCGAGCGGCCTCGCCGATTTCTACCAGGGCGAGCGCGAAGGCCAGGATCGCCTCGAGAACCTGCAGGAACTCGTGAACGCGGCCACCGCGTTCATCGCCGAGGAAGGCTACGGGCTCGATACGCCGGCCCGCTCGATCCCGCTGCGCGCGGGCGCGATCGCGGCGCCCGAGCTCGGCGCCGCGACCGACGATCCGGCGGTCGACGTGCTCGATCCGGCATCGCCCGCCGATCCGGCACAGAACCCCGACACGATGACGCCGCTCGCCGGCTTCCTGTCGCACGCGTCGCTGGAGGCCGGCGACAACCAGGCGCAGGCCGGCCAGGACGCGGTGCAACTGATGACCGTGCACGCGGCGAAGGGGCTCGAATTCTCGGCCGTGTTCATCACGGGGCTCGAGGAGGGCCTCTTCCCGCACGAGAACAGCGTGCTCGAATCGGACGGCCTCGAGGAAGAGCGCCGGCTGATGTATGTCGCGATCACCCGCGCGAAGGAGCGGCTCTACCTGTCGTTCGCGCAAAGCCGGATGCTGCATGGCCAGACCCGCTACAACGTGCGCTCGCGCTTCTTCGACGAACTGCCGGAGCACGTGCTGAAGTGGCTCACGCCGAAAGTCGAGGCCGGGTCGCGCTGGGGCGGGCGGTCGGACAACGCCGGGTACGGGCGCGACTGGTTCGCGCGGCCGGGCGGCGGCAGTCGCGAGCAGATTGTCGATGCGGCCGTGTCCGCGCCGCTGCCCGCGTTCGCGGACAAGCAGCGCGCGGCCGACACCGGCTTCCGGGTCGGCCAGCAGGTGTTCCACACCAAGTTCGGCGAAGGCACGGTCACCGCGCTCGAAGGCAACGGCACCGATGCGAAGGCGCAGGTGAAGTTCAAGCGCCATGGCGAGAAATGGCTCGCGCTCGCGGTCGCGAAACTGCAGGCGGTGGAATGATGGATATCGACCTGGTCGTGACGCCTGCCGCGCGTCCGCTCGGCATTCTGGCCGCGCTGCCCGAGGAACTCGGCGACCTGATCGCCGCGATGCGCGCCGACGGCGCGATGAAGACGGTCACGCTCGGCCGTCGCGATTATCACGTCGGCACCTTGCACGGCGCGGCCTGCGTCGTCACGCTCGCGCGGGTCGGCAAGGTCGCGGCCGCCGCGACGGTCAGTGCGCTGATCCACGTGTTCGGCGTGTCGGGTGTCGTGTTCACCGGCGTCGCGGGCGGCGTGTCGCGCACGGTGCGTATCGGCGACGTCGTCGTCGCCGATACGCTGCTGCAGCACGATCTCGACGCATCGCCGCTCTTTCCGCGCTACGAGGTGCCGCTGCTCGGCATCACGCGTTTTTCGACCGACGCGGCGCTGACGGCCCGCTTGCGGGCCGCGTGCGCGCTGTTCGTCGAGGAAGAGGGCGCGCGGTTCGCCGAGCGCTTCGGGCTTGCCGGTGCGGCGCTGCACGCGGGGCTCGTCATCAGCGGCGACCGCTTCGTGTCGAGCGAGCAGGAAGTCGTCGCGCTGCGCGACGCGCTGCCGGACGCGCTCGCGGTCGAGATGGAAGGCGCGGCGATCGCGCAGGTGTGCGCCGAACACGACGTGCCGTTCGCGCTCGTGCGCACGATTTCCGATACGGCCGACGATCACGCGACGCAGTCGTTCTCGCACTTCCTGTCGGCGATCGCGAGCAGCTATTCGTCGGGCATCCTCAAGCGCTTCCTGACGCTGTATGCGACGACAGCGGCCTGAAGCCGCCGTCTCGTACTTTTTCCATCAAACCGCTCGACCGGCCGCGGCGCGCACGCCGCGGCCGGTCGTTCGTCACGCCTTCTTGCGCCGGCTGCTTTCGAGGTTCGGCAGGAACACCGTCAGCACGCCGATCAACGGCAGGAACGAGCACACCTTGTAGACGAACGGGATGCTCGTCGCGTCAGCGAGCTGGCCGAGCACGGCCGCGCCGACGCCGCCCAGCCCGAACGCGAAGCCGAAGAACAGGCCCGCGACCATCCCGACCTTGCCGGGCATCAGCTCCGTCGCATAGACGAGGATCGCTGCGAACGCCGACGCCAGCACCACGCCGATGATCACGGTCAGCACGCTCGTCCAGAACAGGTTCGCGTACGGCAGCAGCATCGTGAACGGCGCGACGCCGAGGATCGACACCCAGATCACGTACTTGCGGCCGATCCGGTCGCCGACGGGCCCGCCGATCAGCGTGCCGGCCGCCACCGCCGCGAGGAACACGAACAGATGGATCTGCGCGGCCTGCACCGACAGGTGGAACTTGTCGATCAGGTAGAACGTGAAATAGCTGTTGATGCTCGCGAGGTAGAAGTACTTCGAGAACACGAGCAGCACCAGCACGCCGATCGCGCCCATCACGCGGCCGCGCGACAGCGTCGGGTGCCCGGCCGGTGCGGCCTTCTTCTTCATCGACGGATGCTTCTTGTACCAGTGGCCGATCTGCGTGAGCACGATCATCGCGACGAGCGCGGCCGCCGAGAACCACGCGATGCTGTGCTGGCCGTGCGGAATGATCACGAGCGCGGCGAGCAGCGGCCCGAGCGCGGAGCCTGCGTTGCCGCCCACCTGGAACACCGACTGCGCGAGCCCGTGCTGGCCGCCCGAGGCCATCCGCGCGACCCGCGACGATTCGGGATGGAACACCGACGAGCCGCAGCCGACGAGCGCCGCGGCCACCAGCAGCATCGGGAAATTCGACGCCGCCGACATCAACAGCAGCCCCGCGAGCGTGAAGCCCATGCCGACCGGCAGCGAATACGGCTTCGGGCGCTTGTCGGTATAGAGGCCGATGAGCGGCTGCAGCAGCGACGCGGTGATCTGGTAGGTGAGCGTGATCAGGCCGATCTGCGCGAACGACAGCGCGAACTGGCTCTTGAGCATCGGGTAGATCGCGAGGATCAACGACTGGATCATGTCGTTGAGCATGTGCGAGAAGCTGATCGCGCCGAGCACCGGGTAGACGGTGCGGGCAACGGGCGGTGCGGACGGCTGGGCGGCGGCTGCGCCGGCACCGGCGCCGGAGTCGAGGCTGGTTTCCATGTGAGCTGAACGAGTTGAGGTGGCTGGCGCGCTCTGTTGGGGATCGGCGCGTGGTTGATTCGTTGATGCGTCAAAGAAGTGTAATGTGGCGCATCGAGAATGTCCGGCCAAGTTTTGTCGCGAATCAGACATTCGTCGGACGGATCGGCCGCGTGCTTTTTTGGACGGGTATAACGCTGGCGGCGCGTCGGCCCTTTCAGCGGGGCCGCGCCCGGGGCCCGGTGGGTGTTTTTCCGGACTCAAGAAACGGCGGTGGCGGCCGTAGAACGACCCAATGACAACACGCGCGCCGCGCCTGGCACCGGCTACCCGCCGGGCGGGCGCCGGACGCGCGGCATGGCCTGCCATCGCGGGACCGCCGGGACCGACCTTTCCGGCAGCGTGATCCATACGGGGATAGTTCGATGAAAGCAGCATCTTTGCATCCACAGCCCGGTGCGGCCGTCGCCGCATCCGGTGTTGCCGCCGGTCGTGTCGCACGGCGTGCGCGCGCGGCGCGTCGCGAGCGTCGGCCGTGGACCGTCAAGGCGACGTTGCGCGCCGCATTCGCGATCCTGCTGTCCGGCACGCTCGCGATCGGCGTGTTTTCGCTGTGGCAGATCAGCCGGCTGAACGCGTCGATCGCGTCGGTCTACGAACAGGGCCACGTCGCGAGCCGGGCGGCGGCGGACGTGCGGGCCGAGGTGCTGCGCGCGAGCCGCGCGCAGAAGATGCTGCTGACCGCGACCACCGCGAAGGAGCGCGACGAGCTCGGCGCCGAAGTGAGCGCGGGGCTCGCGTCGATCGGCCAGGCGCTCGGCACGCTGCAGCGCTATGCGGATCCGTCCGATACCGGCGATTCGGCGCGGCTGCACGCGTTCTCGACGGCGGTCGGCACGTGGAGCACGCATCTGCGCGATTTCGTCACGCTGGTGCGCGCGCAGCCGCTCGACCTGTCGCAGATGAACTGGCAGGTCGGCACGCAGGACGTGTCGCTGCTGGTCGAAACCGGCAAGCTCGAAAAACTCGTCGCCGAACTCGTGAAGACGCGCGGCGAGAAGTCGAAGGCGACGCTCGATGCATCCGCGACCATTTTTTCGTCGTCGTTCGCGATGATCGCGGCGATGACGGCCGCATTGATCGTGCTGGCCGTCGTGATCGCCGAGCGCGTCGTGCGGCGTCTCGCGTCGCAGCTCGGCGGCGAGCCCGCGCTCGCGAAGGAAATTGCCTCGGACATCGCGCGCGGCGACCTGACGCGGCCGATCGCGCTCGCCCGCCACGACCGCGGCAGCATGGTGCGCGCGCTGGCCGAGATGCAGACGGGGCTTGCGGCCACGGTGGGCGAGATCGCGGTGAGCGCCGAGGCCATCGCGGCCGCGTCCGGCGAAATCTCGACCGGCAACCTCGACCTGTCGCGCCGCACCGAGCAGCAGGCCGTCGCGCTGGAGCGCACCGCGGCCAGCATGGAGCAGCTCACGTCGACCGTGCGGCAGAACGCCGAGAACGCGCGGCAGGCGAGCACGCTCGCGGCCAATGCGTCGGCGGTGGCGGAGACGGGCGGGGAGGTCGTCGGGCGCGTGGTCGCGACGATGAGCGAGATCGACGACAGCGCGAAGAACATCCGCGACATCATCGGCACGATCGAAGGGATCGCCTTCCAGACCAACATTCTCGCGTTGAACGCGGCGGTCGAGGCCGCGCGCGCCGGCGAGCAGGGGCGCGGTTTCTCGGTGGTCGCCGGAGAGGTGCGGCTGCTCGCGCAGCGCTCGGCGACCGCGGCCAAGGAGATTCGGGAACTGATCGGCGCGTCGGTCGAGCGCGTGGCCAACGGCGCGGCGCTCGCGCACGACGCGGGCCGCACGATGGGCGACGTGGTGCGCGCGGTCAAGCGCGTGACCGACATCATCGGCGAGATTTCGGCGGCGTCGGACGAGCAGAGCGCGGGGATCGACGAGATCGGCCGCGCGGTCACGCAGATGGATGCCGGCACCCAGCAGAACGCGGCGCTCGTCGAACAGGCGGCGGCTGCCGCGAACGCGCTCGACGAGCAGGCTCAGGCGCTGAAGGCGCTGGTCGGGCGTTTCCGCATCGCACACTGAGCGTGCGGCACGCCCCGGCGCTTACGATTTCTTCTGCTTGTCCGGATCGATGATGACCGTGCAGGTCGTGCCCGCCGACAGCACCACGTCGGCCGGCACTTCGTCGATCCGGATGCGCACCGGCACGCGCTGCGCGAGACGCACCCAGTTGAAGGTCGGGTTCACGTCGGCGACGAGGTCGCGGCTTTGCGGGTTGTCGCGATCGTAGATGCCGCGCGAGATGCTTTCCACATGGCCCTTCATCACGCCGCCGCTCATCAGCCGCATTTCGGCCGGCGCGCCGATCTTCACGCGCGGCAGCTTGGTTTCCTCGAAGTAGCCGTAGACCCAGAACGAGTGGCTGTCGACGATCGCCAGCTTCGCCTGGCCGGCCACCGCGTAGTTGCCCTTGAACGTCTGCAGGTTCGTGATGTAGCCGTCGACCGGCGCGACGACGCGCGTGCGTTCGAGGTTGAGCTTCGCGGCGTCGAGGGCGGCGAGCGCCTGCTGGTACTGCGCATCGGCGCTCGACGCGCTGTGCGCGGCGTTCTCGCGGTTTTCCTTCGAAACGACGAGCGCGTCGAGATCCGCGCGGCGGGCCGCGTCGTCGCGGCGCATCTGCAGTTCCGCGCGGCGGGCGGCCACGGCCGCCTGCGCCTGCTCGACGGCGATCCGGTAGTGCGACGGGTCGATCTGCATGATCAGGTCGCCTTTCTTCACGAGCTGGTTGTCATGCACCGGCAGCTCGACGATCGCGCCCGACACGTCCGGCGCGACGTTGACGATTTCGGCGCGCACGCGCCCGTCGCGCGTCCACGGATCGTCCATGTAGTGCACCCATAGCGAGCGCCCGATCAGGATCGCGACGAGAAGGATGGCGGCGGTCGCGATGAAGCCGAAGAGTTTTCTGAGCATCATGATGGTTCGGAATCAACGGTAAACGGCGAGACTGAGTCCGCCGCAAATGCAGACGAGAAGGCAGGCCCGGAACAGCGACGGGTGCCAGACGAGACGGTAGAGGCCGGTATAGGCGAGCAGGCGGTCGACGGCCCAGGTCGCGATCGCGCCGAGGACGAACATCAGCACCACGGTCGGCATGTAGGCATCGAGAATGGCGATTTCACGCGGCATCATGACGAGGCTCCTGGTTGGGGGCGCGCGGGGCGGTTGCGGTTGAGCGGCTCGAGCGGCGATTCCGGGTCGAGCAGCGCGGTCCGCACGAAATGCAGGTGGCTCAGGATGCGCTGCAGCCGGTGGCGCTCTTCGCGCGACGGTTCGACCGCATCGAGCGTCTGCCGGGTCGCGTCGATCGCCGCATTGGTCGCGGCGAGCGTCGCGTCGAAACGCGCGGTGCTCGGCTTCGAGAACAGCGCCGACAGCGCGGTGCGCATCGTCCCGATCGCGCGCCGCCACGGCGTCGCGCTCGCATAGCGCGGGTCGGACGGCAGCGTCGCGAGCTCGTGACGCAGGTCGATCGTCGCGTTGCCGGTTTCGAGCACCGCGAACATCCAGCGCAGCGCGTCGCGCTGCACGTCCGGCTGGTCGGCCGACAGCGTGTGCGCCTGGTACATCAGGTCGCGCGCGCCGCTTTCGAAGCGCGTGCGCAAGCCCGCGAGCCGCGCGTGACCGGCCGCGACGGCCTGGTGGCGCAGGTCCGCGAAGAGCCGCCTCTTGAGCCACGGCGCGGTCGGCGGGAACAGCACCGCGAACGCGATCGCCGACGCCAGCATCGCCAGCACCAGCGCGAGCGAATCGTTCATGAAGCTGGTCGGGTCGTAGTGCGTGATGTTGTCCGGGCCGGCGAGGAAGCTGAAGAAGATCAGATAACCCATCCCGTAGCCGGCGAGCTTCGGCTTCAGCGTCATGAAGATGCCGATCGCGAGCAGCGGCGCGAGCGCGACGCACAGCAGCGGGAAGCCGTCGATGTGCGGATAGATGCCGAACGTGAGCAGGAAGCCCGTGCAGACGGCGAGCGCGGTGCCCATGCCCATCTGCGCGGACATCGCGGTCGGACGCGGCGTCGACGACGCGAGCGCGCAGGTGGCGGCGGCCGTCAGCGTCATCGTCACGCCGCTCGGCCACGCGGTCTCGATCCAGAACCAGCCGAGCAGCAGGATCACGCTCGCCGTGCGGATCGCCGCGATCACCATCGCCGTCGCATTGGTGCGCGGCTCGTAGCGCTCGATCCAGCGTTCGCGCTCGTGCGTCGCGCTCGACAGCGACGCGTAGGTGGCCGCGTACTCGTGCAGGTCGGTGATGAAGCGGTACAGCAGTTCGGCGGCCGTATCGAAGTCGAGCAGCGGAAAGTCCGGCTGCGTCTCGAGCGCCGCGCGCGTCGCGCGGATGCGGCGCGGCAGCGCGTCGCGCCACGCGAGCAGTTGCGCGGCCGCGTGGCCGGCGTCGGCCGACGTGCGCACCGGTTCGCCGGCGGGCGTCAGCAGTAGCGGGGCGATTTCGCGGAAGTACGGCTCGATCGCGTCGATCGCGGCCCGCGCGCCGGCCGCATGCAGCCGGTTCATCAACTGGTGCAGCGCGTGGAAGCGGCTCGACGCGCTCATGAACTCGCTGTTCAGCCGCGCGAGGCGGCCGCTGCGCATCCGCGTGTCGGGATCCTCGAACACGGCCATGCTGCGCGCGGCCTCGAACCCCACCACGTCGGCGACGAAGCGCGTATGGATGGTTTCGATGTGCGCGCGGTCGAGCTTGCCCGACAGCGCCGCGGCGACGTAGTCGACGAAGCTGCCGAAGCGCTTGCGCACCGTCGTGCGCATCTGCTCGCCGGTGGTCTGCGGAAACACGAGCGCGCTGACCACGCCGGCCGACACGATCCCGACCATGATTTCGGCCACCCGCGTCATCGCGCTCATGAATGCGCCGTCCGGGTGCTGCGACGCGGGCAGCCCGATCAGCGCGGTCGTGTAGCCGGCCAGCAGGAAGCCGTAGCTGCGGAAGTTGCGGTTGCGCGCGGCGCCGGCCGTGCACAGGGCAACCCACAGCGCGACCGCCAGCAGGAACAGTTCCGGCTGCTGCGGGAACAGCCCGACGAAGGTGAGCGTCGCGATCAGCCCGAAGATCGTGCCGGCGACCCGGTAGAAGCTTTTCGCGAGCACCGCGCCGCTTTGCGGCTGCATCACGATGAATACGGTCGTCATCGCCGTTTTCGGCGCGGGCAGGTCGAGCCGCATCGACACGCCGGTCGCGATGAACGCGGCGAGCAGCGCCTTGAACAGGTAGAGCCACGCGGCGCCGTCGGTGCGCGCCCAGTCGCCGAACGCGGCGGTCCAGGCCGCGAACGAGCCATCGGCGCGCGGGGAAGCGGGGGAGGAAGCTGACATGGCGGCGCTCCGCGTTACCGTGCGGCCGGCACGGCGGCGGCCGACGCAGCGGTGCCGCCGGCGGTTGCGACCTGCGCGGGTCGGGCGATGGTCGCCGCGGGTTTCGTGCCCGACGCGGCGGCTGGCGCAGCGGCGGCGCGCGCGGCAGCCTTGTCCTTCGACGGATCGCCGCCCGACGGATCGCCGCCCGACGGAGCGCCGCCCGACGGAGCGCCGCCCGACGGAGCGCCGCCCGGAACATCCGTCCCCGTCTCGACCCCGCCGCCGAGCGCAGCCATCAGCTGCGCGTGCGCGGCGAGGCGTTCCGCGTCGATGCGGGCGGCCGTCTCCTGCGCGCGCAGCAGTTGCTGTTGCGCGACGAGCACGTTCACGTAATCGGTCAGCCCGCGGCGGAAGCCTTCGCGCGACAACTGATAGCTGCGATTGTTGGCCGCCACCGAGCGCGCGGCGTCCTTCTTCTGCGTATCGAGCGAGCGGATCCGCACGACCTGGTCGGCGATGTCCTTGAGCGCGCCGACGATCGTCTGGTTGTAGCGCTCGACCGCCTGGTCGTAGCCGGCATTCGCGGCGCCGAGCTGCGCGCGCAGCCGCCCGCCTTCGAAGATCGGCAGCGACAGCGCGGGGCCGGCCGTCCAGCCGCCGTTCATCGCGCGCAGGAAGTCGGTGAACGGCGCGGTCACGCCGAAGCCGCCGACCGTCGCGAGCAGGTCGATGTTCGGGTAGAACGACGCCTTCGCGACGTCGATGCCGCGCGCCTGCGCGTCGACCGTCCAGCGCGCCGCGACGACGTCGGGGCGGCGGCCGAGCAGGTCGGCCGGCAGCGCCGACGGCAGGCCGGCCGGCGCATCGACCGCCAGTTGCGGCCGTTTGATCGCGTCGCCGGCGCCCGGGCCCTTGCCGGCCAGCGCGGCGAGCTGGTGGCGCGCGAGCTGGATCGCTTCCTCATAGCTGTCGATCTGCCGCTCGTAGTCGGGCAGCGTCGATTCCGCCTGGCTCACGTCGAGCTGCGTGCCGAGGCCGGCCTGCAACCGCTTGCGGGCGAGATCGGCAAGCGAGCGCTGGCGTTCGTACGTTTCGTGCGCGAGATCCAGCAGCGCGTAGTTCATCGACATGCCGACATACGCGCGCACCACGTTGACCTCGAGTTCGAGCTTGGCCGCCCGCGCGTCGGCGGCGGTCGCATGCGCGGTGTCGAGCGCGCGCTCGGTCGCGTTCTTGTCCTTGCCCCACAGATCGAGGTGGTACGACAAGCCGAGCGTGCCGGTATTGTTCCAGGTGTCGGTATCGGCGAGCGGCCCCGGGCCGTAGTACACGTTGTCCGGCCAGTGCTGGCGCATCAGCGACAGGTTGCCGTTGATTTGCGGCAATTCGGCCGAACGGGCGACGCGCGCCATTGCCTGCGCTTCGCGCACGCGGGCCTCGGCGGCCGCGAGGGTCGGGTTGCCGGCCTGGGCGGCGGCGATCCACGCGTCGAGCTGCGGATCGCGATACGCGCGCCACCAGTCGGCGGCGGGCCAGCCCGCGTCGCGATCGGCCGCGCGGATGGCCGCACCGGCGTCGAGCGCGTTCGCGTGGATGCGAGTGGACTGGGTGTGGTTGTCGCCCATGCTCGCGCAACCGGCCATTATTAATGAGACTGCAAGAACCGCCAGTGCGAGCGTCCCTTTTGTCGCCGGAGACTGCACGATTTTCTCCCTTTCGGATATAGATGAGTCGGAGGCGATTATATTTTTCAGCGATTCCTGAATAAACGGACAACGGTGCAAGTCATTTTTACGAATCTTGAGATAATATTTGTTGGACCCTGTGCAACAATCCTTGCGGATTCACACGGGTAATCGGATGGATACGTTACAAAACATGCGGGTATTCGTCCGCGTGGTCGACGCGGGAAGCTTTACCGCGGCCGCCCAGCAGATGAATTCGACCACCGCCTACGCGTCGCGCGCGGTCTCGGATCTCGAGGCCCATCTGCGCACGCGTCTCCTGAACCGCACGACGCGCCGGATCGCGCTGACCGAAGCCGGCGAGCGCTATCTGCAACGCTGCGAACAGATCCTCGCTTACGTCGACCAGGCCGAAGCCGAGGCCGGCGACGCGCATGCGCGCCCGTCCGGCAAGCTGAAGGTTCATTGCTTCACGAGCCTCGGCCAGCACTATCTGGTGCCGGCCGTCGCGCGCTACCGCGAGCGCTATCCGGACGTGCACGTCGAGCTCACGCTCGCGCAGCGGATGCCCGACCTGCTCGACGAGGGGTACGACGTCGCGATCGTCGTCGGCCGCGATCTGCCCGATTCGGGGCTCGTGTCGCAGCGGCTCGGGGAGAGCTACAGCGTCGTGTGCGCGTCGCCCGGCTATATCGAGTCGCACGGCGTGCCGCAGCGGCCGGCCGATCTCGCGCAGCACGTGTGCCTCGGGATGGTCGCGCCGGGCTTCCACTTCGACGAATGGGCGCTGGCGGGGCCGAACGGCGAGGAGGTGGTGCCGATCACGGCGCCGCCGTTCCGCGTGAACGTCGCCGAGGCGCTCGCGGTGGCCGTGCGGGAGGGGATGGGGGTCGGCGGGCTGCCGCTCTATTCGGCGATCGGCTGGCTGCGCAGCGGGCACATCGTGCGCGTGATGCCCGATTACCGGTCGCACGTGATGAACATCTACGCGCTGTATCCGTCGCGCCAGTACCTCGACGCGAAAATCCGGACCTGGGTCGATTTCCTGCGCGAAGAACTGCCGCTCACGCTCGAAGCGGACGAAGCCGCGCTCGAACAGTACACGCGTGCGACATGACGGCGCAGTCGACCGCAATCTGACGAGATTTTTCGTTCACGCAACATTTTTTTACGAACGTGTGTCAGACAGTTTGATACTGTTGGAATTAACGAGATACACCACACCGGAGTAGCGATGGATACGCACCTGATGATCGGCCTTGGCGTCCTGCTGGGCGCGGCTGCCGCCGCGGCGGCGACCCGCGACCTGCTGCGTGCGATGAAAGCGAAGGCGCAGCTGAAGCCCGTGCCGGTCCGCGTGCGCGAGCCGCGCCGCCCCGGCCGCTGATCCCGCCGCCGTTACGCTTGAGGTCGAGAAGGCCGCGCCACGCGGCCGCCCGGGCGGGCACTCAGCCGAGCTCGACCACCTTGTCCCACGCGAACGCGGGGTTTTCCCATTCGCCCGTGCGCCGGTGCAGGTAGCCGCGCGGATTGCACACCACGCGCGTGCCACCGTCCGCAACGTAGTCGAATGACGTATGCGTGTGGCCGTGCAGCCACAGATCCACCGGCGGCCTCACCAGTTCCGCCATGTCCGTGACGAATCCCGCGGAAGCCAGATCTTGCGCATAGCGTTCCGCCAGCGAGCGCCGGTGCGGCGCATGATGGGTGACGACGATCGTCCTGCCCGCGAACGGCGCCGTCAGTTGCGCTTCCAGCCACGCTCGGCCCCGCCGGTGCAGCGCGATCGCATCGGCCGGCGCGAAATCCCGTTCCGGCGCGCTCGGTTTCGCATGCACCGCCGCATCGTGCGGCCAGGTCACCTGGATCAATCCCCTGAAATCGAGCATCACGCGCTGCCCGGCGTCGATCGCGCGCGCGACGCTGGCTTCGTCCTGGCCGAACAGCGAAAAATCGGCCCAGAGCGTCGTGCCCAGCACGCGGAAGCGCCGGGCCGGATCGACGTAGACGCCGTTGTTCAGGTAATGCACGTGGTCGAGCGTATGCGCCGCGTCGCGCATCGCCGTCTCCAGCGCGCCGAATTCCCCGTCGTAATACTCGTGGTTGCCCGGCACGTAGATCACCGGCACCGCCGGGTCGAACGTCTCGGCGGCCCAGCGCAGGCCTTCCACGTGATTGTGAATGTCGCCGGCCAGCACGACGAGATCGGCGGCGGCATGCGGGATCGCGTCGGGCAGGTTGTTTTCGAGATGCAGGTCGGACAGGACGCGGACTTTCACGGGCTTGGCTCCGGAGTAGGCGGCTTCAGCGCAGGACCTTGCCGGGATTCATCAGGCCGCGCGGGTCGAGCGCGGTCTTCAGCGTGCGCATCAGCGTCGTCTCGACCGGCGACTTGTAGCGCTGCGCGTCGTCGATCTTCAACTGGCCGATGCCGTGCTCCGCGCTGATCGTGCCGTGATGGCGGTGCACGTTGTCGTAGACGATCCGGTTGATCGGCGCCTGAAACGCGGCGAGGAACGCCTTCGGATCGCCGCCCTCGGGCATCTGCACGTTGTAGTGCAGGTTGCCGTCGCCGAGGTGGCCGAACGTGACCATCCGCGCGCCCCGCGCGGCCTGCTGGATCGCCGCGTCGGTCTCGTCGATGAAGCGTGCGATCGACGAGATCGGCACCGCGATGTCGTGCTTGATGTTGAGCCCTTCGTCGGCCTGCGCGAGCGGGATGTGCTCGCGCAGGTCCCAGAACGCACGCGATTGCGCGAGATTCTCCGCGACCACCGCGTCGACCACGAGTCCCGCCTCGAACGCTTCCTCCATCAGTTTCTCGAACAGCGCGCGCGCATGCGCTTCGCTTTCGTTGTCGGACAGCTCCAGCAGCACCGTTTGCGCATGGGTCTGCGCGAACGGGTAACGCAGTTGCGGATAGTGCTTGCCGACCAGCTGCATGCAGAAATCCGACATCAGCTCGAAGCCGGTCAACAGCGGGCCGGCCGCGCGCTGCGCGAGCGCGAGGAAATCGAGCGCCGCGTGCGGCGATTCGAGCGCGGCGAGCGCCGTGACCTGCGCGGCCGGCAGCGGATGCAGCTTCATCACGGCCGCCGTGATGATCCCGAGCGTGCCTTCGGCGCCGACGAACAGGTCGCGCAGATCGTAGCCCGTGTTGTCCTTGCGCAGGCCGCGCAGCCCGTCCCAGATCTCGCCCTGCGGCGTCACGACCTCGAGCCCGAGGCACAGCTCGCGTGCGTTGCCGTAGCGCAGCACCGCGGTGCCGCCCGCATTGGTCGACAGGTTGCCGCCGATCGTGCAGCTGCCTTCCGCCGCGAGACTCAGCGCGAACAGCCGGCCGCCTTCGCGGGCGCGCGCCTGCACGTCGGCGAGGATCACGCCGGCTTCGACGGTAATCGTGTTGTTGTGCGGATCGAGCGCGCGCACGCGGTTCAGGCGCGCGACGCTCAGCACGGCCTGGTTGCCGCTCGCGTCGGGCGTCGCGCCGCCCGCGAGGCCCGTGTTGCCGCCCTGCGGCACGAGCGCGACGCCGTGCGCGTTGGCGAGCTTCACGAGCGCGGCGACTTCGGCCGTGTTCGCGGGCCTCAGCACCGCGCACGCCGCGCCCTTGTAGCGGCGCCGCCAGTCGGTCAGGAACGGTTCGGTATCGTGCGGCTCGGTCAGCACGTGGTCGGCGCCGATCGCATCGCGGCACGCGGAAACGAAAGCTTCGGAGGACATCATCACCTTGTCGCGTAAGGGTCAGGACGTGGCGCGCGGTTTTTTCGCCGCGCGCTTGAACGGCGCGACGTAAGCCAGCGCCGTCACGAAGAAGCCGACGGCAAGCGCGGTCTCGCACCAGCCGAGCGTCGCGGACAGCCCGCGATCGGACATCCCGCGCACGATGCCTTCGGCCAGATAGACGAGAATCAGCATGCTCGCCCATTGCATCGTATAGATGTTACGCCGCCAGACGCCGGGCAGCGCGAGCGCGAGCGGCACGGCCTTGAGCATCAGCGCGGAGCCGCCGGGGCGCAGCGGCGCGAGCCACAGCTCCCACGCGAGCGACAGCGCGATCAGCGCGACGAGACCCGCGGCGGCGGCCAGCGCGTAGCGCGGCCGGGCCGCGACGGCGGGGCGGGCGGGGGCGTTCATGCGGCCTCGTCGGCCTGGGCGCTGGAAAGCGCCGCGGCGGCGCGCGCGAGCCGCACCCCGAGCGCGGCCGCGAGCGCCTTCTCGTCCGCCGACAGCCCGCCGGGCGCCGCGCGGTCGTGCTGCGCGACGTGCGATGCGCCGTACGGCGTGCCGCCGGTACGCGTCGTGCTGAGGGCGGATTCGGTGTACGGGATCCCGACGATCATCATTCCGTGATGCAGCAGCGGCAGCATCATCGACAGCAGTGTCGACTCCTGGCCGCCGTGCAGGCTGCCCGTCGACGTGAACACGCTCGCGGGCTTGCCGGTCAGCGCGCCGGACAGCCATTGCGGCGTCGTGCCGTCGAGGAAATACTTGAGCGACGCGGCCATGTTGCCGAAGCGGGTGGGCGAGCCGAGCGCGAGGCCCGCGCATTCCTCGAGGTCGCGCAGCTCCGCGTACGGCGGGCCGTCGGCCGGGATGTCGGGGGCGGTGGCTTCGCAGACGGCCGACACGGGCGGCACGGTGCGGATGCGGGCCTGCATGCCCGGCACGCTGTCGATGCCGTTCGCGATCGCGAGCGCGAGATCGCGCGTGGCGCCGTGACGGCTGTAATAGAGGACGAGAATGTCTTTCATGGGCGACGGAGCCGCGTGCGGCCGCGCGCGTGCCCGGTGCAGTCGGCCCCTGCTGGAATCGAGCGGCTATTATAGGGGCTGAAGCCGTCGCGCAGCGCGGCGGCGGCGCGCCGTGACGCGCGCAGCCTCGAGAAGGAGAAGCCGTTTGTCGAAGTTGAGCGTCGATCTCGACACCATCAAGCGCCTCGCGCAGTTCGCGGCCCGGCGCAGCGCCGAGGATCGCATCCCGCAGGTGGCGGGCAGCCTGACCTTCACGACGCTGCTGGCGCTCGTGCCGCTGCTGACGGTCGCGTTCGCGCTGTTCACCGCGTTCCCGATGTTCGCGTCGTTCCAGATCTCGCTGCAGGGTTTCCTCGCGGATCACCTGATGCCCGCGCAGTTCAATATCCAGATCTTCAAGTACCTGAACCAGTTCGCGTCGAAGGCCAAGGGGCTGACGACGGCCGGCCTGATCGTGCTCGTCGTCACGTCGGTGATGACCATGATGACGATCGAATCGGCGTTCAACCTGATCTGGCGCGTGCGCAAGCCGCGGCCGTTCGCGCAGCGCGTGCTCGCGTACTGGGCGCTGATCACGCTCGGGCCGTTGCTGTTCGGCGTGAGCCTGTCGATCTCGTCGTACCTGTTCACGCAATCGCTCGCGTTCACCGGCGCGGGGCCGTCGACGTCGATGGTCGAGTGGCTGCTTGCGCTTGCGTCGGTGCCGTTGACCGTGCTCGCGTTCACGCTGCTGTACGTGTACCTGCCGAACTGCGCGGTCGCCTGGCGCGACGCGGTGATCGGCGGGCTGTTCGCGGCCATCGCGTTCGAACTCGCGAAGCGCGGCTTCGGCTATTACGTGCGGCGCATTCCGACCTATACGGCCGTCTATGGCGCGTTCGCGGCGCTGCCGGTGTTCCTGCTGTGGGTGTACCTGAGCTGGTTCATCGCGCTGCTCGGTGCGATGGTCGCATCCGCGCTGCCGGCGATTCGCGTCGGCCAGTTCCACCGGATCCACTATCCGGGCAGCGATCTGCTCGACGCGCTCGAATTGCTCGCGCGGCTGGCCGAAGCGCGAGCGGCCGGCAAGCGCGGCTACACGGCGCTGCGGCTCGCGACGATGCTGCGCTGCGACATGGAAACCGCGCAGCGGCTGCTGACGACGATGGAGGAGCGGGAATGGGTCGCACGGCTCGACGGCGGCGAAGAGGCCACGCCGCGCTATATCCTGCTCGCGAACCCGGAGCAGCTGACGCTCGCGCAACTGTTCGACGTGCTGGTGATCGATCGCACGGAGTTGACCTATCAACTGGAGCGGCGCCGCAGCCACGTCGAAGGCGCGGCGCTGCTCGCGGTGCTGTCGAGCGACCGGTTCGACGTGACGCTCGCGTCGCTGATCGCCGCGCACCGGCTCGCGGGCGGGCAGCCGGCCGCGAGCGCCGGGCAGGCGCCGGGTGTGGACGATTCGCGCGCCCGGCCGCCGCGGCCCGCCTGACGGCGGGGCTCGGCGGGCTACAGCGGGATCTTGCCGGTGCAGATGTCCTTGAACATCACCCAGTCGCCCATCAGGCTGTAGATCGGGTGCCGGAACGTGGCCGGGCGGTTCTTCTCGAAGAAGAAGTGGCCGACCCACGCGAACCCATAGCCGCAGACGACTGCCGCCGGTAGCCACGGCCAGTAGCCGGTCGCGACCGCCATCGCGACGCAGCCGATCACGCCGAGCGAGCCGATGAAGTGCAGCCGCCGCGACGTCAGGTTCTGATGCTCGTTCAGGTAATACGGGTAGAAGTCAGCGAAGCTGGCGAATTGCTCCGTATGCGTATGCGCCATGGCCGTCTCCTCGGGCCGCTGTTCATGGGGCCATTGTGCGGCCGGCGGCCCGCGTCCGCACGGGGCGGGGGGCCGCCGCGCCGGCCCGTGCTTTCCTTTTGACAGGCTTTCCGATACGATCGAAAGAGATTTTGCATTCAAGCATGAGGGGACTACGATGCGCGTCAGCGATATTCTGAAAGTGAAGGGCAACACGCTGTTTACGGTGACGCCCGATAAGCCGCTGCGCGAAGCGGTCGATACGATGGCCGAGCACGACATCGGTTCGCTCGTCGTGATGGAGTACGGCGATCTCGTCGGGATGCTGACGTTTCGCGAGATCATCCTGCGCCTGCACGTGAACGGCGGCGCGATCGGCGACGTGCAGGTGCGCAAGGTGATGGACGAGCCGCTCACGTGCACGCCGGAAACGGACGTCAACGAAGTGCGCCGGATGATGCTCGAGCGCCACGCGCGCTACATGCCGGTGCTCGACAAGAAGGTGCTGATGGGCGTCATTTCGTTCTACGACGTCGCGAAGACGGTCGTCGAGGCGCAGAGCTTCGAGAACCGGATGCTGAAGGCGTACATTCGCGACTGGCCGGAATCGGAAGCCGAAGCGCACAAGCCGTGAATCGCGCCGCGCCCGGCACGTTGTCGCATGGGCGCCGCCATCCCGCACGCGGCGGCGCAGGCATGTCCTGCGCCGCCGTTTTTTCAACGACAACACGAGGCCCGCGCAGCATCGCCCAGACGATGCGCGCGTATTCCGAATGAGCGATCACACGCAAGCCACTTCCGAACGGCGCGGCGAACGGCACGCGCACGCATCCCAGTTCGACCTGCTGCGCGAGCGCCGCTTCGCGCCGTTCTTCACGACCCAGTTCCTCGGCGCGCTGAACGACAACGTCTTCAAGATCGGCTTCACGTCGCTCGTCACGTATCACACAGCGCGGTTCTCCGGCGTCGACGCGAAGACGGCTGCGTTCCTGATTTCCGCGATCTTCATCCTGCCGTTCGTGCTGTTCTCGGCCACCTCCGGCCAGATCGCCGACAAATACGACAAGGCGACCCTTACGCGCTTCGTGAAATCGTTCGAGATCGTGCTGATGCTGGTCGGCGCGGCCGGCTTCGTCACGCACAGCGCGACGCTGCTGTATCTGTGCACGTTCATGATGGGGATGCACTCGACGCTGTTCGGGCCCGTCAAGTATTCGTACCTGCCGCAGCATCTCGGCGAACATGAGCTGGTCGGCGGCAACGGGCTCGTCGAGATGGGCACGTTCATCGCGATCCTGATCGGCACGATCATCGGCGGTGCGGCGGCCGGCATCGAAGGCAGCGGTGAGCGCGTGCTCGCGGTGAGCGTCGTCGTGATCGCGCTGGCCGGGCGACTCGTCGCGCAGCGCGTGCCGCCCACGCCCGCGCCGCAGCCCGATCTCGTGATCAACTGGAACCCGGTCAGCGAGACCTGGCGCAACCTCGGGCTCGCGCGGCAGAACCGCACGGTGTTCCTGAGCCTGCTCGGCATCTCGTGGCTGTGGTTCGTCGGCGCGACGTTCCTCACGTCGTTCTTCAATTTCGCGAAGGACGTGCTGTCCGCGAGCCCCGACGTCGTCACGATCCTGCTCGCGACGTTCTCGGTCGGCATCGGCCTCGGTTCGCTGCTGTGCGAGCGGCTGTCGCAGCGGCGCGTCGAGATCGGCCTCGTGCCGCTCGGCTCGATCGGCATCAGCGTGTTCGCGATCGAGCTGTATTTCGCGAGCCACGCGCTGCCGTCGCCCGGCCATCTGCTGTCGGTCGGCGAATTCCTCGCCGGTGCGCGCCACTGGCGCATCCTGGCCGACCTGTTCCTGCTCGCGATGTTCGGCGGCTTCTACAGCGTGCCGCTGTATGCGCTGATCCAGAGCCGCAGCGCGCCGACGCACCGCGCGCGGATCATCGCCGCGAACAACATCCTGAACGCGCTGTTCATGATCCTGTCGGCCGTGATGGCGATGGGGTTGACCAAGGCCGGCGTCGACATCCCGGGGCTGTTCCTCGTCACCGCGCTGTTGAACGTCGTGGTCGCGACGTACATCTACCTGCTCGTGCCCGAGTTCCTGCTGCGCTTCGTCGCGTGGGTGCTCGTGCATACGTTCTACCGCATCCGCCTCGTGCACGCCGAGCGGATTCCGGCGGAAGGGGCGGCGGTGCTCGTGTGCAATCACGTCAGCTACGTCGATGCGCTCGTGCTGGCCGCCGCGAGCCCGCGTCCGATCCGTTTCGTGATGGATCACCGGATCTTCAAGACGCGTTTCGCGAGCTGGGTGTTCCGGCATGCGAAGGCGATTCCGATCGCGCCGCGCCACGAGGATCCCGCGATGCTCGCGCGGGCGTACGACCTGTGCGAGGCCGCGCTGAAGGACGGCGAACTCGTGTGCATCTTCCCCGAGGGCAAGCTGACGAAGACGGGCGACATCAACCCGTTCCATCACGGCATCACCGAGATCCTGAGCCGCACGCCGGCGCCGGTGATCCCGATGGCGCTGCGCGGGCTGTGGGGCAGCTACTTTTCGCGGCATACCGATGCGCGGATGCCGCGCCCCATCAAGCGCGGCGTGATGAGCCGGCTGACGCTGGCCGTCGGCGAACCGATCCTGGCGTCGGTGGCGACGCCCGAGGCGCTGCAGGCGGCGGTGACCGAGCTGCGCGGCGCGCGGAAGTAGGCGGGCGTCGGGCCGGCGCGGGATGGTCGATCCGCGCACGGGCCGGGATGGCGGCCCCGGCCTCGGTTCGGCGGGCCCCGAGCGCAACGCCGAGGGCCTGCGATCGCCGGACCTGCCTCGCATCTGTCCTGATCCGCTGCCGGCCCGTGTGGTCTGAACGGTTCACACGGCCCGCGGGCGCGGGACGGCTGGCATAATAGCGGTTTACCTCTTTCTCGACCGGCAAACGATCGACCTGCCCGCGGCTCCGGCAGCGGATCGGTTTGCCCATTTCTCTTTGGGCGGTTCCATCATGTCCGGCAATACCCTCGGCACGCTTTTCACTGTCACGACCTTCGGCGAATCGCATGGTCCCGCGATCGGCTGCGTGATCGACGGCTGCCCGCCGGGGATGGCGCTGACCGAAGCCGACATCCAGATCGAACTCGATCGCCGCAAGCCCGGCACGTCGCGGCACGTGACGCAACGGCAGGAGGCCGACGAGGTCGAGATCCTGTCCGGTGTGTTCGAAGGCGTGACGACCGGCACGCCGATCGCGCTGCTGATCCGCAATACCGACCAGCGCAGCAAGGACTACGGCAACATCGTCGAGACGTTCCGTCCCGGCCACGCCGACTACACCTATTGGCAGAAATACGGCATCCGCGACTACCGCGGCGGCGGCCGTTCGTCCGCGCGCCTGACCGCGCCGATCGTCGGCGCGGGCGCGGTCGCGAAGAAGTGGTTGCGCGAGCGCTTCGGGGTCGAGGTGCGCGGCTACATGAGCGGCCTCGGCGACATCGACGTGCCGTTCGTCGACTGGTCGTACGTGCACGAGAATCCGTTCTTCTCGCCGAACGCGGCGGTCGTGCCGGAGCTCGAGGCATACATGGACGCGCTGCGCAAGGATGGCGATTCGATCGGCGCGCGCATCGACGTCGTCGCGTCGGGCGTGCCGGTCGGCTGGGGCGAACCGGTGTTCGACCGGCTCGATGCCGATATCGCGAAGGCGATGATGAGCATCAACGCGGTGAAGGGCGTCGAGATCGGCGCGGGCTTCGACAGCGTCGCGCAACGCGGCTCGGTGCACGGCGACGAACTGACGCCGGCCGGCTTCGTCGGCAACCACGCGGGCGGCGTGCTCGGCGGGATTTCGACGGGGCAGGACATCACCGTGTCGATCGCCATCAAGCCGACGTCGAGCATCCGCACGCCGCGCCGCTCGATCACGAAGTCCGGCGAGGAAGCGACGGTCGAAACCTTCGGCCGCCATGATCCGTGCGTCGGCATTCGTGCGACGCCGATCGCCGAATCGATGCTCGCGCTGGTGTTGATCGACCATGCGTTGCGCCACCGCGCGCAGTGCGGCGACGTGGAGACGGCCACGCCGAAGATCGCCGGCAGCGCGACCTGATCCGAGCGGGCGGGGCGCGCGTCGCGTCGGCCGTCGAACGACGAATGCAAACGGGGCGCTGCATGATGCAGCGCCCCGTTTCGTTTGCGGCGGTGTGTGCCGTGACCCAAAAAAACGCGCCGCTCGTGAGGCGGCGCGTTCCGGCAGCTTACATGTTCGGGTAATTCGGCCCGCCGCCGCCCTCCGGCGTGACCCACACGATGTTCTGCGTCGGGTCCTTGATGTCGCAGGTCTTGCAGTGCACGCAGTTCTGCGCGTTGATCACGAGGCGATCGCCGCCGTCGTCGTTCTTCACGAACTCGTACACGGCCGCCGGGCAGAAACGCGCCTCCGGCCCCGCGTACGTGCGCAGGTTCACGTTCACCGGCACGTTCGCATCCTTCAACGTCAGATGCGCCGGCTGGTTTTCCTCGTGGTTCGTGTTCGAGATGAACACCGACGACAGCCGGTCGAACGTCAGCTTGCCGTCCGGCTTCGGATATTCGATCGGCTCGCACTGCGACGCCGGCTTCAGCATCTCGTGGTCCGCATGCTGATGATGCAGCGTCCACGGCACGTTGCCGCCCATCACCTTCTGCTCGAGCCCGACCATCAGCGTGCCGAGGTACAGGCCCTTGGCCATCCACTGCTTGAAGTTGCGCGCACGGTACAGCTCCGTGTACAGCCACGATTGCTTGAACGCATCCGGGTACGCGTTCAGTTCGTCCGACTGACGGCCGGCCTGCACCGCGTCGAATGCGGCGTCGGCGGCCAGCATGCCGGTCTTGATCGCCGCGTGACTGC
>NZ_JBYQCG010000101.1:0-29550 GCF_057837105.1 Burkholderia sp. APQ4-4ca
CTCGGGCGTGAAGCCCGAGCAGGTCAGCGAAGTGATCATGGGCCAGGTGCTGACGGCCGGCTCCGGGCAGAACCCGGCGCGGCAGTCGCTGATCAAGGCAGGGCTGCCGAGCGCCGTGCCGGGCATGACGATCAACAAGGTGTGCGGCTCGGGCCTGAAGGCCGTGATGCTGGCGGCGAACGCGATCGTCGCGGGCGACGCGGAGATCGTGATCGCGGGCGGCCAGGAGAACATGAGCGCGGCGCCGCACGTGCTGCCGGGCTCGCGCGACGGGTTCCGGATGGGCGACGCGAAGCTGGTCGACACGATGATCGTCGACGGGCTGTGGGACGTGTACAACCAGTACCACATGGGCATCACGGCGGAGAACGTCGCGAAGGAATACGGGATCACGCGCGAAGAGCAGGACGCGTTCGCGGCGCTGTCGCAGAACAAGGCGGAAGCCGCGCAGAAGGCCGGGCGTTTCGATGACGAGATCGTGCCGGTGTCGATCCCGCAACGCAAGGGCGAACCGCTGCAGTTCGCGACCGACGAGTTCGTGCGTCACGGCGTGACGGCGGAGTCGCTGGCGGGGCTGAAGCCGGCGTTCGCGAAGGACGGCTCGGTGACGGCGGCGAACGCGTCGGGGCTGAACGACGGCGCGGCGGCGGTGCTGGTGATGTCGGCGCAGAAGGCGGCGGCGCTGGGCCTGACGCCGCTGGCGTGGATCAAGGCGTACGCGAACGCGGGCGTGGATCCGAGCGTGATGGGCATGGGCCCGGTGCCGGCGTCGCGCCGTGCGCTGGAGCGCGCGGGCTGGACGCCGGGCGACCTGGACCTGATGGAGATCAACGAGGCGTTCGCGGCGCAGGCGTTGGCGGTGCACAAGCAGATGGGCTGGGACACGTCGAAGGTGAACGTGAACGGCGGGGCGATCGCGATCGGCCATCCGATCGGCGCGTCGGGCTGCCGGATCCTGGTGACGCTGCTGCACGAGATGGCCAAGCGCGATGCGAAGCGCGGGCTGGCGTCGCTGTGCATCGGCGGCGGGATGGGCGTCGCGCTCGCGGTCGAGCGCGTCTGAGCAGCGCGTCTGACGACACGGCTCGCTTGCGGCACGAATCGGCGTCGCAAGCGAGCCCGGCGGTTTTCGCGCAAGACAGGCAGTCAACAACACAGCGCGGCGCCGGTGCGTGCTGCGCCCGCGACGCGTGCGGTTGCGCATCGAAGCGGTGGGGCGGCAGCATGTGCGAGGCCGTCGCTCCGCCTTTCATCGATTACTTTTTTGTCGGTAATTCATAGTATGACTAAGCGAATTGCAGTTGTGACAGGTGGAATGGGCGGCCTCGGCGAGGCGGTCAGCATCCGGTTGAACGACGCGGGTCACCGGGTGGTCGTCACGTATTCGCCGAACAACGCCGGCGCGGACCGCTGGCTGACCGAGATGCATGCGGCCGGCCGGGAATTCCATGCGTACCCGGTGGACGTGGCCGATCACGACTCGTGCCAGCAATGCATCGAGAAGATCGTGCGGGACGTCGGCCCGGTCGACATTCTCGTGAACAACGCGGGCATCACGCGCGACATGACGCTGCGCAAGCTCGACAAGGTCAACTGGGACGCGGTGATCCGCACGAACCTCGATTCCGTGTTCAACATGACGAAGCCGGTCTGCGACGGCATGGTCGAGCGCGGCTGGGGCCGTATCGTCAACATCTCGTCGGTGAACGGCTCGAAGGGGGCGGTCGGCCAGACCAACTACGCGGCCGCGAAAGCCGGCATGCACGGCTTCACGAAATCGCTCGCGCTCGAGGTCGCGCGCAAGGGCGTGACGGTGAACACGGTGTCGCCGGGCTATCTGGCGACGAAGATGGTCACCGCGATCCCGCAGGACATCCTCGACACGAAGATCCTCCCGCAGATTCCTGCGGGCCGGCTCGGCAAGCCCGAGGAAGTCGCGGCGCTGGTGGCTTACCTGTGCTCGGAGGAGGCCGGCTTCGTGACGGGCTCCAACATCGCGATCAACGGCGGTCAGCACATGCAGTGACGTGCGGCGGCCCGCACGGCGCTCGCTCGGGGGCGGGCCGCGTTCCCCATCCCGTGCCGGAGCGGCGGCAGGCGCGCCGCTTCGGCGTCGCATTCCGGAGAACGCATGGGCGACACCTGGATCGGGCTGGCGATCGGCGGCTCGGCGCTGGCCATCGGGCTGACGATGGCGATCTCGCTCTACTGGCTCGAGCGGAGCCGCGCACGGCTGCTGCGGAACTTCGATCATCGCGATTGCTGGCTCGTCGCGTACGGCAAGTGCCTCGCGCGCAGGCCGGTGAGGTCGCCGCACCGCATGCGCCGGGCACGCTGACGGCGGCGCCGGTGCGTCGCTAGCGGTGAGCGATGGCCGAGCGGTCGGTGAGCAGTCGGTGAGCGGTCACGGCGCGCGCACATGCCGTCGGCAGCGCGCGCGGGGTGCGCGGTCAGTCGTTCTTCTCGCGCTTTCCAGCCGACTCGCCCGCGTCGTTCTTGTGGAAGATCCGCTTCGTCGTGCGCTTGGTGGCATCCCAGCCTTCGCGCGATACGTGGGCGACGCCGTGCCCGACCGCCTTCGCTGCGCTCGCGGTCGCGTGGCCGAAGCTGCGTGCGGCCTCGCCGGTCTTATGCGCGGCTTCCTTCGAATCGCGCTTGATGTCCTGCTTCACTTCCGACATGTCCGCGTGCGCGAGCGGGCTGAGCAGCGCCAGAACGAGCGCGGCGCCAATGAACTGACGAACTTTCACGACCGGTTTCCTTGAGGTAAGCCTCGTCATCGAGGATTCGTGTGGCCGGCAGGCGCCGGTTGAAACGCGCCGGCGGCCGATGCGTCGAGCATCACCGCCGCGCGGCCGGACAGCAGCACGCGCTCGCCGCAGCGCAGCGCGAAGCCGTACAGCACCGAGCGGCTGTCGCCGCTCATCCGCTGCGCATCGACGATGAGCGGCGCTTCGAACGTGTCGAGCCGGTCGACGAACGCGTCGACGTTGCGCACGCTCGCGAGATAGCCGACGCGCGGCGGCGCTTCGTGCGCGCCGAGCAGCGCGCCGTGGACGGCCATCGCCTGCGCCGCGTATTCGATGCCGCAGACCGACGCGAGCCGCCCGTGCGCGCGCAGCGGGTTGTGCGGATCGCGGTGGCTCGTCGCGGTGCAGCGGATTCGTTCGGCATCCCACGCGTCGACCGAATCGAGCATGCACATCGCGCCGGCATGCGGAATGTGCGCGGCAATCCACGCGCGGTCGAGCGGCGGGGTCAATCCGGCCGTTGCGGTCATCGCGCGCGCTCCGCCGACGGTTCGGACATCGCGACGTCGACCTGCACGCGCGTATCGTCGAGGTAGTCGAGCACGACGCGCGTCGAGCGCCGCGTGGCGAGCGCATCGAGCAGCGGCAGCACGCGCGCGGCCGGATTGCCGGCGCGCAGCGCGTCGAGTCCGGCATGCGCGAGCGTCGTCGCGGGTGCATCGGTGAGCTGCACGTCGATGCGGGCGAGCGTGCGTTCGCCGGCTTCCGGCGCGAACACGAGCGCGACGCCGAATGCGTCGTCGATCGGCCGCACCGTGCGCAGCGGTTCCGGATAGTCGGTGTCGTACGCGATCAGCAGGCTCGGCACGCGATCGACGACGACCTGGCACAGGCTTTCGAGCAGGCCGGCGGCAAAGCTGCCGTCGTGCGCGCACAGCACGTTCGACGTCGCCGTCGCGCGGGTCGCGATGCTCCAGTAGCCGGCCGGCGCGTTGTGCACCGAATTGTGGAAGCGGGTCGGCGACAGCTGGCGATCGTCGCCGGCCAGCGTGTCGCAGATCGCGTGGCAGTTCTGGCCGTCGCCGCCGGACGCGCTGAACACGGTCGCGAGCGTCGCGGCGTCGCGGCCGCTCGCGGCCACAGCTTCGTGGCCCACCGCGAGCGCGGCGCGCACGACGGGGCCCGTGCGGCGCCGTTCGGCGGACGGCAGCCCGGCCGGCGGCGGCAGCTCGGTGCGGGCCGGCACGTACGGCGCACGGCCCGCGAGCACGTCGGCCGCATGCGGCCAGTCGTGCAATCCCGGCCCGACGAGGCCGATGCTTTCGATGAAGGCGGTGAGTGTCATGGCGGGCCTCAACGTCGGGCGCGGCCGAGGAGCAGGCTGCAATTCGTGCCGCCGAAGCCGAACGAATTGGAGAGGACGGCGCGCACGCGCGTGTCGCGGCTCGCGAGCACGTAATCGGCTGCGAGCGCCGGGTCGGGTTGCGTCGTGTTGACGCCGGCCGGCACGAATTGCTCGCGCAGCGCGAGCGCGGCGACGATCGCCTCCAGCGCGCCGGCCGCGCCCAGCGTGTGGCCGGTCGCGCCCTTCGTCGAGCTGCACGGCGTGCGGGCGAACAGTGCGCCGAGCGCGCGGCTTTCCGCTGCGTCGTTGCTCGGCGTCGCGGTGCCGTGCAGGTTCACGTAGTCGATCTCGTGCGCGCCGAGGCCGGCGGAGGCGAGCGCCTGCTCGATCGCGGCGCGCGCGCCGAGCCCTTCCGGATGCGGCGACGACATGTGGTGCGCGTCGCTCGATTCGCCGATGCCGAGCAGCAGGATCGCGTCGCCGTCGAGCGCGGCGGGCGGGGCAGGGACGCGTTCGACGAGCGCGAACGCGGCGGCTTCGCCGATCGAGATGCCGTCGCGCGCGCGATCGAACGGCCGGCACGGCTGGCGCGACAGCAATTCGAGCGAGTTGAAGCCGTATAGCGTGGTCAGGCACAGCGAATCGACGCCGCCGACGACGGCCGCGTCGATCAGCCCTGCCTCGATCATGCGTCGCGCGGAGCCGAACACCTTCGCGCCCGACGAGCACGCGGACGAGATCGCCATCGCCGGCCCGCGCAGCGCGAAATACGCGCGCACGAACGCGGCCGGCGAATACGGGTTGTGCGTGTGCGCGTAGCGGAAATCGGCCGGCAGCGCGCCGCTCGCCGGATCGCGGCGCTGGTACGCGCGTTCGGTTTCGAGGATGCCGGCCGTGCTCGTGCCGATGAACACGCCGACGCGTGCGGCGCCGTAGCGCGCGACCGCCGCCGCGACGTGCGCGTCGAAGCCGTCCTGCGTCAGGCCGAGTTGCGCGAGGCGGTTGTTGCGGCAGTCGAAGTCGGCGAGATCGGCGCGCACGGGCTGTGCATCGACACCGTCCACCGCGCCGATCCACGTATCGAGATCCGCACGCTCGAAGTGGCACGGCGCGAGCCCGCCGCAGGCGTGGCGCAACGCATCGAGGGTCGCGTCGAGGCCGCGGCCGATGCAGCTGGTGGCGGTGAAGTGCGAGAGCAGGAGAGGGTTCACGAGGGTCGCATCCGGTGGCCGGAACAGGCGCGGCAGCAGGGCTGGCACGCGCGCCGTTCGAGGTCAGATTTTATCAAACGGGGGTGCCGGAACGCCCGGCTGGCCGGACGGTTCGGGCGCGCGCGCCGCGCGCAAGGTGGTCCAGTGCAACTGCGCGCCGGCGGCCGCGCGCAGCACCGCGGGCAGCACGTCGAGCACGACCGGTTCGCCGCGCGCATCGCGCGCCGCGTGACCGTCGTGCACGAGCAGGATGTCGCGTGCATCGAGCCCGTGCAGCAGGCGGCGCGTGACGGTCGCGGCGTCGCGCGCACGCGTGTCGAAGCCGCGCCGCGTCCAGCTCGCGAGTTGCAGGCCGAATTCGCACAGCACCGGTTCGAGAAACGGATTGCGCAGGCCGGCCGGCGCGCGGAAGAACAGCGGGCGCGTGCCGGCGATGTCGGTCAGCGTCTGCTGCGCGGCCGCGATCTCGCGCCGCAGCGCGGCCGGCCCCGACAGCGAGAACGTATGGCGGTGCCGCTGGCTGTGGTTCTCGACCGCATGGCCGCGCGCGACGATCGCCTCGATCCATCGCGGATGGCGGCGCGCGAGATCGCCGATGCAAAAGAACGTCGCGCGCGCGTCGTAGCGGTCGAGCAGGTCGAGCACGCGCGGGGTGACGTCCGGGTCGGGACCGTCGTCGATCGTCAGCGCGATGCGGCGGCCCGCGCCGGCCGGCAGGCGTGTCCAGTTCGGGCCGAGCAGCGTGCTGCGCGGCCACAGGCCGGCCGCGGTCAGCGCGAGATGCGACGCGACCACGCCGCCGACGGCCCACGGCCACGCGGCCGGTTGCGCGATCACGGTTGCGGCCGCGCCGGCGTGCAGCGCGGCGGCGCTCGCGATCAGCGGCGTGGGCTTCCAGCGCCGTGCGTCGCCGGCATCGCGCGACGGAATGACAGGCGGCACGTTCATGCGCGGCCTCCTCGTTCGCGCGGGCCGAACCCTGCGGTTCCCTCGGCGCGCGGCGCGAGAATCGCCGCGAACGCGAGCGCGAGCATCGCGCCGGGGCCGACGGTCAGCCCGAAGGTTTCGAGCAGCGGCACGCGCGACAGCGCGAGCAGCCCGAAGCCAGCGACCGTCGCGAGGTTCGCGATCAGCAGCGACACGAGCGTGTACGGCGTGACGGGCTGCGCGTCGTCGCGCCGGCAGAAGAACAGCGCGTAGTTCGAGCCGACCGCGACGATCAGCAGCATCCCGACGAGGTGCAGGATCGTCAGTGGCACGCCGGCGAGCGCGAAGCCGGCCGTCACGACCAGCACGGCCGCGACGAGCGGGGCGAGGGCGCGCACGGCGCGGCGCGGCGAGCGCAACGCAATCGCCAGCAGCACGGCGATCGCGGCCAATCCTGCGAGCGACAGCCGGATGTCCTCGTGCACGTAGCTCACGTACAGGCGATCGGCTTCGGCCTTCATGTCGACGAACAGCGCATCGGGCACGCCCGAGCGCGCGACGGCGGCGCGAATCGGCGCGGCGTCGAGGCTCGACGCGGGCTGCGCGGCGCGCGCGGCGTCCGGCGCCCGTAGCGGCAGCATCGCGCTCCAGCGGCCGTCGCGTTCGGTCAGCAGCGCATCGACGGCGAGCGCCATCGACGTGCCGCGCAGGTCCGCGCGCGTCAGCAGCGGCGCGCGGCGTGCGGCGTCGACGTCGGCGAGGAACGGCGCGAACAGGCCGGGTTTCACCGCGATCGGCTGGTGCGCGACGGCATCGCGCATTCGTGCGGCGAGCGCCGTTGCATCCGGCAGGCTCGCCTGGCGCGCGCGCTGCGCGGCATCGCTCGGCAGGTAGCGTGCGGGGTTTTCGAAACCGCCGAGCGCGCCGCGGTCGACGAGCGGCTGCAACTGCGCGGCGACTTTTTCCGCGCCTTCGAGCGCGGCCTGTTCGGTCGGCGCGGCGATCACGACGAGATAGCGCACGTCGGGCGCGCCGACGTCGGCGCGCAGCCGCGCGTCGAGCGCCTGCGCTGGCGCGGGCACCGGGCTGAGCGCGGCGAGCTCGCGGCTCCACAGGCCGTCGCGATGCAGCGCGAGCGTCGCGCACGCGGCGACCACGAGCACCGCGAGCGGCCCGCGCAGCCGCGGCGCGGCGTCGGCCGCGCGCGCGAGGACGGCGCCGACGCGCGATACGTCGCGGATCGCGACATGCTCGCCGCGCAGGTGCGGCAGCACGAAGCGCGTGACGAGCGCGGCGGCCGTCAGCCCGACGATCGAATACAGCCCGAGTTGCACGAGGCCCGGGAAGCCGGAGAACAGCATCGACGCGAACCCGCACACCGACGTCAGCACGCCGAGCCGGATCGTCGGCCAGTACGCGGCGACCCACGCGCGCGTCGCGTCGGCCGGGCGGGCGGCGCCGCGCGTGCCGGCCTGCGCCGATTGCACGAACAGGTAGATCGCATAGTCGACGGCTTCGCCGATCAGCGTCGTGCCGAAACCGAGCGTCAGCCCGTGGACCGTGCCGAACGCGACGCCGACCGCCGCGATCCCGGCCGCGACGCCGGTCAGCACCGGCAGCAGGCCGAGCGCGAGCGTGCGCGGCGAACGGTACAGCGTGAGCAGCAGCGCGACGATCAGCACGACGCTTGCCGTCGACAACCGCTCGACGTCGTGCCGGATCGTGTCGCGTGTGTCGACCGAGAACACGCCGGGGCCGGTCATCGCAAGCGTCGCGGCGTTCGCGTTCGGCACGGCCCGCGTCGCGGCCGCGAACGCGCGGCGCACGGCGTCGATCGCGCGGGCCTGCGCGTCGGTATCGGAGCCGGCGGCGGCAGTCTGCACGACCAGCACCGCGCGCGTGCCGTCGCGCGACGCCCACACGCCGTCGCGGCTCGCCGGTTCGGCCGCGCTGTCGAGCCCGTCGACCAGCGCGGCGACTTCGCCGGTCGGGTCGCGCGGCAGCATCGCCTTCGCGACGAGGCCGGCCGACGAACCCAGCAGGTCGAGGCTGTCGCCGAGCGCCCGGTGCAAGCCGTCGGCGCTGAAGCGCTGCGGCGTGACGGCCGGGCTCAGCAGATAGCGATGGTCGAAGATGAATTGCCGGTCGCGCGCGTCGTTCGCGGCCTCGCCGTTGTGCACGGCCGCGAACTGCGGATCGGTGCGCAGCGTGCCGGCCATGCGCCGCGACAGCGCGGCGCGCGTGCCCGCGTCGCCGCCGTCGATCGCGACGAGAATCAGGCGCGACACGATGCCGTCGCGCAACTGGTCGACGAGCACGCGCTGCCCGGCGCTCGGCGCATTCGGCAGGAACGCGGACAGGTCGGCCGTGAAGTGCGCGCGCCCGATCGCGATACCGCACGCGACGAGCGCGAGCAGCCACGCGAGCACCGCGCGCTGCCGCCATGCGGGCACGCGGCGGGCGACGGGGGCGGGGCGCGTGCGCTCGTCCATCAGTTCGCGTTCGCCGCGACCGGTTGCAGGCGCATCACCGAACGATCACCGTCGGCCTGCCGGATCGCGACGCTGCGCAACACGTCGCGCGTGCCGTCGAGCGTGATCGTGCTGACGACCTTCAGCATCCGCGAATCGAGCGGCGTGAGCGTCAGCGTCCAGTCGTCGCCGCGTCCGGAAAGGGCGACCCTGTACACCTGTTCGAGCGCGAAGCGGTTGCCGGCGAGCGTCGCGCGGATGCTGTCGATGAACGCGCCGAGCTCCGGATAGCGCGCGAGCGCGAGCGTGTACTTGCGGTTGTTGCGCTCGACGGTGAGCATGTCGCCGTCGACGACGAGGTATTCGGGTTTCGGGCTCAGCGTGTGCTTTTCCAGATGGTCGGGCGCGACGAACATCAGTTCACCCGACGATTCGATCGGCTGCTCGGCAATCGACAGGGTCTTCGTCTCGGTGAAGGTCGCGCGGCCCGACTTGTGCTGCGCGAGCGTCGACATCAGCCGGTCGAGGGTCCACGCCGAGCCGGCGTCGGCTGCGTGCGCGGGCATGGCCAGCAAGATCGCGGCGGCCGCGGCGGCGAGCACGCGGGCGATGCGGTGCGACGAGAACGGGAACGGGCGGCGGCGGCGAACGGCGATCATGCGTCGGAATCCCTCGTGGCGGGCAGGTCGGCGCCGGCGTGCGCCACAGCGCGGCGCGCGGCCGCGGCATCGCCGCCCTGCCAGAAATCGAAATAGTTGAACCAGTTGTACGGCGCCATGCGGCAGTACTTGTCGAGGAGCGCGACGTAGCGCGCGAGCGCCGCGTCGACCGCCGCCGCGCGCGCGTCGCGCCGCACGTCGGAGAAATCGGCGAGCGTCTCGAAGTGCACGTCGTAGCGGTTGCCGTCGCGATAGAGGCCCGTCATGAAGATCACCGGGCGCTTCAGCATCGCGGCCATGTAAAGCGGCCCGAGCGGAAACGCGGCCGGCGCGCCGAGCAGCGGCAGACGTCGCAGCGACGCGGCCGCGTCGTCGAGCAGCGTGCGATCGGCGAGCATGCCGACCATGCAGTTCGCGTCGAGGCGCTCGCGCACCTTCAGCATCGAGTCGACGTGCCCGAGCGGAATCACCTCCGGCTGCGCGGCCGGATTCACCGCGGCGAGCGTCGCGTTGATCTTGCGCGCGTTCTCCTCGTACATCGTGACGACCACGCGCAGGTCCGGACGCGTGCGGCCGATCGCGCGCACGACCTCGAAGCTGCCGAGGTGCGCGCCCATCAGGAACGCGCCGCGCCCATCCGCGAGCGCGGCATCGACGCGCGTCTCGCCGTGCAGCCGGATGTCGAACAGGTCGAAGCGTCCGTTCATCAGATAGACGCGATCGTGGATCGTCGCCGCGAACGTGAATACGTGCCGGTACACGTCGCGCCAGCGCGCGGGGCGGCCAAGCACGCGGCGCAGGTAGTCGCGCGACGCCGCGCACGCGGCCGGCGAGAACAGCACGAAATACGTCGCGATCAGGTGCAGCACGATGCGCGCGCGCGGTCGGCCGAAGCGCAGCGAGATCCACGTCATCGCGCGCAGCAGGCTCGCGTTGCTGCGCTCCTGGCGCTCGGCCCATGCAGTGCGTTTCATCGTTGCGCACCGTCCTGCGCGGCCGGCGGTGCGGACAGCACGCCGGTCGCGACCTCGCGCGACCCGGCGCGCACCGTGAAGCGGATCGCGCCGCTGGCCGCGGCAGCGTACGCGAGCGCGAGCGGTTCGCCGGGTGCGACCGGACTCAGGAATTTCGCAGACCCGAGCCGCCACGTGTGCAGCGGACGGTTCAGCGCCGCACCGATCGTATGGATCGCGCGATCGAGCAGCACGACGCCCGGCACGACCGGATGGCCGGGGAAGTGGCCGGGCAGCGCGGGATGGTCGGCGGCAATCGTGAACGCAAGCGCGGGCGTGCCGGCCGGGGCACGCTCGGCGGGGGGCGCGGCCGTTGCAGCCGTCGTGGCCGTCGCGCGCGCATGGTGCGCGACGAGCGCGGCCAGCACGTCGCGCGGCAGCTTGCCCGTTTCGTTGCGCGGCAGCGCATCGACGAACATGAGCGGGCGCGGCATGAACGCGGGATCGATCCGCTCGCGCAGCGCGCGTTGCAGATCGGCGGCCGCGAGCGTCGGCGCGACGACGAGCGCGACGAGCCGCGTGACTGGCTCGAGCGCCGTGTCGCCGTGCGCCGGCGCGGCTTCGTCAGGCATGAAGAACACGCCGTCGACCACCTGCGCAATCGCGTTGAGCTGATGGTTCAGGTATGCGAGCGACGTGCGCTTGCCGGCGATGTTGACGAGGTCGGCCTTGCGGCCGTGCAGCAGGAACCGGCCGTCTCCGAGCAGTTCGAGCGCGTCGCCCATCGGCACCGGCGCCTCGACGTGGCCGCCCGATACCCACACGGTCGGCCCGTTGTCGTCGCCGTCCGGTTCGTCGCGTGCGTCGAGCCGGATGTCCGGGAACAGTTCCCACGCGGCGCCTTGCGACGTGCGACGGGTCGCGATCTGGCCGGTTTCGGTGCTGCCGTAGATCTCGACGAGCGGCGCGTCGAGCGCGGCCTCGGCTTCGCGCGCGAGTTTTTCCGACAGCGGCGCGGTGGCCGACAGCACGAGCGCCGCGGGCGGCAGCGCATGGCCGGCCGACAGCAGCGCACGCAGGTGGATCGGCGACGTGACGAGCACGCGCGGCTGGGGGATAGCATCGAGCTCGTCGCGAATGTCGCCCGGATAGAACGGCTGGCGGTTGCTGAACGCGAGGCCGCCGAGCAGCGCGAGCAGCACCGTCGATTCGAAGCCGTACATGTGCTGCGCGGGCACCGTGCCGATCAGCGTGGCCGCGCGGCCGTCGAGCAGCCCGAGGCGATCGGCCGCCGCGCGCACGCAGCCGACCAGGAAGCCCCAGGTCTTGCGGTGCGGCACCGGCTGGCCGGTCGAGCCGGACGTGAACACGTAGGCCATGATCCGCGCCGCATCGATCCGCGGCACGGCGAACGGCGCGTCGCTCGCCGGTTCGCCGGGCGCGGCATCGGGATACGCGAAGCGCGGCAGGTCGATCGTGCAATCGGGCGCGTCGTGCAGGCAGAACGCGTCGGGCGCGAACGACGCGAGCTGGCGGACCATTTCCGGCGTGTGCGTCGACGGCAGCAGGCTGATCCTGCCGGCGACGAGCGCCGCGCACAGGCTGACCGCGAAGCGATAGCGGTCGCGGCACACGTTGAACACGTGGCCGCCGGCGGGTAGCGCGGCGGCCACGCGCGCAACGTCGGCGACGAACGCGCGCACGGTGACGGGCGCGCCGTCGCGCCAGGCGATCATCTGGTCCGGCGAGGAATGGAATACCAGCGGGTGAGTCGGCATAAATCGGTCAAGACGGGAACGAAGGCCGGCACGGCCGCGGGGCCGTGCCGGTCGTGAATTCATCGCGAGCCCTGCGATGCGTGGGTCGACGCGCGATACGCGCGCACCGCGTCGACCATCCGCGGCCGCGGCTCGTGCGGCAGCGCGAAACGCCGGCACGCATGCTCGGCCGCGAACATCGCGGCGACGAGCGGCAGCGACAGATAGTTCGCGAAGGTCGACCACGTGACGATCGGCGCGGTCGCGAACAGCAGCGTCGACACGGCGGCGATCGCGACGAAGAACAGCGTCCACGCGAGCGTGATGCGCCGCGTGTAGCGCGCGACGGCTGGCGTGACCGTGCCGTGGATCATCGCCGCGAAGCGCGTGCACAGCGGGACCTGGCCGGCCACGAGCGTGCGGCCGAACAGCAGCGCCATCGCGACGTTGAAGCTCGCGTGCTCCAGATACAGGCCCCATTCGAAGTGCTGCGCGAGCGGCGCGCGCGCGGCCCACAGCGTGGCGGCAACCAGCAGCCAGGCCGGCACGAGCCACGCGCGCCGCGGCGAGCGCAGCGCCGCGCCGAGCGCGAGCAGCAGCGGCGGCACGAGCGCCATCGCGAGGCCGAAGCCGTGCGCGCCAGGCGTCGCGCTCGCGTAGTGCGCGCCGGCCTGGTAGGCGGCCACGGCGCCGACCGCGGCGACACCCCGCGCGACGGGCAGCAGCCGGCTCATCGGCGGCCTCCGGGCGCGCGGCGCGCGCAGCGGTCGGCGGCCGTGCGGCAGCGGCGGACGGGCGGGCGAACCGGAACGGAGCGCAAGGGCGGATGCGGCATGGCTGGAAACATCGGGCGGATCGTGGGGGACGCGGGGCGGGCGTCAAACATCATATGAATGGTGGCCGGGACGCGGGTCCGGGCTGGTGGTCGGGCACGCTCATTTTAGGGCCGCGGCAGCGCGGTTCGGGGCCGCCGCGACCGGGTTTTGTAACCGATTGTATGGCACCGGACGAACGGTTTCGCGGGGTCGGTCCATTTCCATCCGAAGCGGCTCAAGCGTCTCGTGCATTCGCGTCCGAAACGGGTCGCGACGATGGCTCGCCAGTCTTGTAACCATTCGCGGTATACGGCCCGATACCCTTCGTCTAGAATCCGCGTAACTTTTACAAACAATCCCCCAACGACGCAGGCGGGGAAGCCGGCAGACGCCGGAGGGACGGAGATTTCGCACGCGCCGGGCGTGCCCGACGGTTGCCGTTTCCGTGCGCCTCCCGCTGCCATGGGCCGCCTGCACGCACCCATGATGAACGCACTGGAACAAGAGCTCGCCACGCTGATCATCGGCGAATTGAATCTCGAAGACGTCCCGCTCGACACAGTGACGGCCGATACTCCGCTGTATGGCGAAGGGTTCGGGCTCGACTCCATCGACATCCTGGAAATCGCGCTGCTGATTTCGAAGAAATACGGCTTCGAACTGCGCTCGGACAATCCGGACAACCAAAAGATCTTTGCGACGCTCGGGGCGCTCGCGGCCTATGTCGCCGCGCATCGCACGAAGTGACGGCGGCGCGCATGGGTGTAGCGCACGGGCGCGATGCAACGGTGAGGACGGCACGCGGCGGCGCTCGACGGACGGCGCGCGGCCGCATCGATCGAGGTGAGAACGCGATGAACGGAGCAATTCGATGCGGGCGCTCGTGACGGGCGGCAGCGGCGCACTCGGGCAGGCGATCTGCGCGGCGCTCGCGCAGGCCGGCCATGAAGTGTGGGTGCATGCGAACCGCCATCTCGCGCAGGCGGAGGCCGTCGCGCAGCAGATCGTCGCGGCCGGCGGCGCCGCGCACGCGATCGCGTTCGACGTGACCGACGCCGATGCGACGCTCGCCGCGCTGCAGCCGTTCATCGACGATGCGCCGGTGCAGATCCTCGTCAACAACGCGGGCATTCACGACGACGCGCCGATGGCCGGCATGTCGCGCCGGCAGTGGCACAGCGTGATCGACGTGACGCTCAACGGCTTTTTCAACGTCACGCAGCCGCTGCTGCTGCCGATGATCCGCACGCGGCGCGGACGGATCGTCAACATCGCGTCGGTGGCCGGCGTGACGGGCAATCGCGGGCAGGCCAACTACGCGGCCGCGAAGGCGGGGCTGATCGGCGCGACGAAGTCGCTGTCGCTGGAGCTCGCGTCGCGCGGCATCACCGTGAACGCGGTGGCGCCCGGCATCATCGCATCGCCGATGGCCGAACCGGCGTTTCCCGCCGAACGCATCAAGCAGCTCGTGCCCGCGCAGCGCGCGGGCCGGCCCGACGAAGTCGCGGCGATGGTCGCGTACCTGGTATCCGACGCCGCGGCCTATGTGACGGGGCAGGTGTTGTCCGTCAACGGCGGGCTCGCGTGACGAAGCGCGCCGCGTAGGCCTGACGTAACGCCACGCGGTGCAGTGCCGCGGGGTCGCGCGGCCTGCGCCGCATAGTGAGGAAATCGAAGTGTCCGTGCATCCAGTCGACGCCGAACGGCGCCCGAGTCCGCCGTTGCCCGCCGCCGTGCCGTTCGCGCACGGCGGCGAGCGCGCGCTGCGGCTCGTCCAGATGACCGATGCGCGGCTCGCCGCGCTGCTGCGCGACGCGCGCACGTGGGGCGACGGACTCGATCGCGTATTTTCCGGCGCGCTGGGCGCGGTGTGCATCGGCGCGGCGGGAGCACCGGACGCGTCGCGCGCCGACGCAATGGCGCGGAGGCTGACCGATGCCGCGCCCGGCCTGCCGGTCGCGCCGGTGCAGATGGCGCTGCTCGGCGCCGAGGTTGCACCGGGCGATGCCGTCTGCGAGCTCTGGCAATGCGATGCGCACGACCTGCGCAGCGCGCGGCGCGGCGCGCTGCACTACCGCTACAGCGAAGCGGCGGGGCTCGTGTTCGGCAGCCTCGTCGTGCACGAGACGGACGCGGCGTACGACGCGCCGCACGACGGCGGCACGCCGCTCGAACGCGCGACGTTCGAGGCGTACCGCGCGCTGTTCGACCTGCTCGATACGCTCGGCATGCCGCATCCGCTGCGGATCTGGAACACCGTGCCGGCGATCAATGCGGTGCAGGGCGGGATCGAGCGCTATCGTCAGTTCAATATCGGCCGTCAGCGTGCGTTCGATGCGTGCCGACGCGCGCTCACGGGCAGCGTGCCGGCCGCGTGCGCGCTCGGCTCGGTCGTGCCGGTCGCGGGCGATGCGTCGCCGGCCGCGCCGCTCGCGATTCATTTCCTCGCGAGCCGCACGCCGGCCGATTCCATCGAGAACCCGCGCCAGGTCAGCGCGTATCACTATCCGGCGCAGTACGGCCCGCGTGCGCCGACGTTCGCGCGCGCCGCCGCTTGGGCCGAGGGGAAGGCGGCGCCGGTGCTGTTCGTATCGGGCACCGCGAGCATCGTCGGGCACCGTACCGTCCATCGCGGCGACGTCGTCGCGCAGACGCGCGAGACGGTCGCGAACCTCGCGGCGGTGCTCGAGCAGGCCGCGCGGCAGGGGCACGGCCCGTTCTCGCTCGCCGACCTGAGCTATCGCGTCTATGTGCGCGACGCCGGCGATATCGCGGCGCTGGCCGCGATCGAGCGCGTGCTGCGCGACGCGGCCGGGCCTCGCGTGCGGCTGCTGTTCGTGCATGCGGACGTGTGTCGCGACGACCTGCTGGTCGAGATCGAGGCCAGCGCCGGTCATGCGATGGCGTGGCTGTCATGAAGCGCGAGAGCCTCACGATCGGCCCGCCGGTCCGGCCTGCGGCCGGCGTCGACGACGCGTGCCGGCGTTCGTCGGCGAGTCATACACTTTTGTCAGGATCCCCGTCTTCACCATCGGCTGTTCCCATGTCCAAGCTGCACGCGTCGTCCACCCATCTCGTCCTGATTCCGAGCTACAACCCGGGCACCAAGGTCGACACGACCGTGCGCCAGGCCCGCGCGCGGTGGAATCCGGTGTGGGTCGTCGTCGACGGCAGCACCGACGGCAGCGCCGAACGGCTGCAGGCGATGGCCGAGTGCGATCCCGGCCTGCGCGTGATCGTGCTGCCGGAGAATCGCGGCAAGGGCGCTGCGGTGCTCGCGGGGCTCGACGCGGCGGCCGCGGGCGGCTTCACGCACGTGCTGACGATGGATTCCGACGGCCAGCATCCGGCCGATCTGATTCCCGCTTTCATGGCGGCGTCGCAGGCCGCGCCCGACGCGATGGTGCTCGGCGTGCCGAAGTTCGACGCGAGCGCGCCGCAGTTGCGCGTGCAGGGGCGCCGGCTGTCGAACGCGTGGGCCGACATCGAGACGCTGTGGGCCGGGATCGGCGATTCGCTGTACGGCTTTCGCGTGTATCCGGTCGCGCCGCTGGCGGCGATCATGCGGCGCCAGCCGTGGATGCGCGGCTTCGACTTCGATCCCGAAGCGGCCGTGCGGCTGTGCTGGGCCGGCGTGCGCCCGATCCGCATCGACGCGCCGGTGCGCTATTTCGGCCGCCACGAAGGCGGCGTGTCGCATTTTCACTACGGCCGCGACAACGCGCTGCTCGCGTGGATGCACCTGCGCCTGTTTACCGGCTTCGCGATGCGGCTGCCGATGCTCGTCGCCCGCCGCCTGACGCGGCGCCGCGACCAGGCGGCCTGAGCGACGGCCCGTCCGCTGGCCGCCGCGGTCGCCGTGCCGGGTGCGGCGATTGCCGCGCCTTTCGTCGTCAATGCGGGGCCGGATCGCCGCGTCGTTTCAATCCACTGAGTAATGAACGTGTCATTCGCTGTAAACAACTGGTAATTTTCTGCCGGATTATGCAAAATCGCCGCTCCCAAATACAACTATCGAGGGATTCCGGGATGCAACTCAAGAAAGCGGTGGCGGCATGTGGCGTGGCGTTTCTGTTGAGCGCGTGCGGCGGGGTGCAGAGCCTTGACGCGAACAGCCTGACGTCGGCGGGGACCAACCTGTACAAGGCAGCGACGCTGTCGGACAGCGACATCGCCGCGCTGTCGAACGAGTCGTGCAAGTCGAGCGACGCCGAATCGAAGATCGCGCCGGCGAACAGCGCCTACGCGAAGCGCCTGACGAAGGTGATGAAGGGCTTCGGCGACATGACGCTGAACGGCCAGAAGATCAACTACAAGGTCTACATGACCAAGGACGTCAACGCGTGGGCGATGGGCAACGGCTGCGTGCGCGTGTACAGCGGCCTGATGGACATGATGAACGACGACGAGCTGCGCGGCGTGATCGGCCATGAAATGGGCCACGTCGCTCTCGGCCACTCGAAGAAGGCGATGCAGACGGCGTACGCGGTCAGCGCGGCGCGCAGCGCGGCCGGCGCGGCATCGCCGGGCGTGGCGGCGCTGTCGAGCTCGCAGCTCGGCGACATCACCGAGAAGTTCATCAACGCGCAGTTCTCGCAGTCGCAGGAAAGCGCGGCCGACGACTACTCGTTCGACCTGATGAAGCAGAAGAACATGAACCAGAAGGGCCTCGTTACCGCGTTCCAGAAGCTTGCAAAGCTCGACGGCGGCCAGAGCTCGATGATGAGTTCGCACCCGTCTTCGTCGAGCCGTGCGCAGCACATCGAAGATCGCATCGCGAAGGGTAGCTGATCGCGCAACGGATCGCCGGCCGTCGGTGCCCGCGATCGGCAGGCGAAATGAAAAACCCACGCTCGTTCGGGCGTGGGTTTTTTGTTTTTCGGCGCGCACGCCGGCGCTTACGGCACCATTCCCGGCAGCAGGTACGCCTGCACGAGCGTGATCAGCCCGACGATCACCGCGAACAGCAGGCTGTGCCGCACCGTGAAGCGGAACAGCTCCGATTCCTTGCCGACGAGTCCCGTCGCCGCGCACGCGACCGCGATCGATTGCGGCGAGATCATCTTCGCGGTCACGCCGCCCGTCGTGTTCGCGGCGACCGCGAGCGTTTCGGGCACGCCGAGCTGATGGGCGGTGGCCTGCTGCAGCGAGCAGAACAACGCGTTCGACGACGTGTCCGAGCCGGTCAGGAACACGCCGAGCCAGCCGAGGAACGGCGAGAAGAACGGGAACGCGCCGCCGGTCGCGGCCAGCATCAGCGCGAGCGTCGACGACATCCCCGAGTAGTTCGCGACGAACGCGAACGCGAGCACGAGGCCGATCGACAGGATCGGGCGCGTCAGTTCCTTCAGCGTCTCGCCGAACGTGACGAGCGCGTCGCGCGGCTTCATCCGCAACAGCGCCATCGAGATCAGCGCGGTCACGAGGATCGCGCTGCCGACCGCCGACACGAGATCGATCTTCAGCACCGCGTCGAGCGCCTTCGGCGTCGCGGCGATCGGCGCGGTCTTCACGACGAGCTGGTCGAGCCCGGCCACGTGAAACTTCAGCACGGTCGACGCGAGCGCGCCGTGCGCGGCGAACAGCGCCTTGAACGGCGCGATGCTCCACACGGTGACGACGGCCGTCAGGATCAGGAACGGCGACCATGCGCGCACGGTCTGCGCGAGCGTGTACGGCGACGCCTGGCGGCTCGCGCCCGCCCCGTTGCCGCCCGCGCCGAAGCCGGCGAGCGCCGCGCCGCCGCTGGACGCGACGATTCCGCCTGTCGTCTGCTTCGCGCTGCTCGGCTGCCAGACCTTCAGGAACGCGGCGAGCGACACGAGGCTCACGAGCGACGACGTGATGTCCGGCAGCTCGGGCCCGATGTGGTTCGACGTGAAGTACTGCGTGAGGGCGAAGCTGCCGCCCGCGACGAGCGCGGCCGGCCACGTCTGCCGTACGCCGCGCAGCCCGTCCATCATGAACACAAGCCAGAACGGCACCGCGAGCGACAGCAGCGGCAGTTGACGGCCGGCCATCGCGCCGATGTGGAACGCGTCGATGCCCGTCACCTGCCCGGCGACGATGATCGGGATCCCCATCGCGCCGAACGCGACCGGCGCGGTGTTGGCAATGAGACACAGTCCGGCCGCATGCAGCGGCTTGAAGCCGAGGCCGACGAGCAGCGCGGCCGTGATCGCGACGGGCGCGCCGAAGCCGGCCGCGCCTTCGAGGAACGCGCCGAACGAGAAGCCGATCAGCAGCATCTGCAGCCGCTGGTCGTCGGTGATCGACAGCACCGACGCGCGGATGATGTCGAACTGGCCGGTCTTCACGACGATCTTGTACAGGAACACCGCCGCGACGATGATCCACGCGATCGGCCACAAGCCGTACGCGAAGCCGAAGCCGGCCGCCGCGAGCGCTTGCGGCACGGGCATGCCGTACGCGACGATCGCGACGCCGAGCGCCAGCAGCAGCGTGATCGCGGCCGCGACGTGGCCCTTCATCCGCAGCACGGCGAGCGCGACGAAAAAGAAGATGATCGGAATCGCGGCGACGAGCGCCGACAGCCCGAGGCTGTCGAGCGGGGTGTAGATCTGGTGCCAAACCTGCATGGTTGTCTCCTCCATGGATTTATCGGGGTACGGGTTTGAAAGCGGATGCGCTATTCGGGCTGGCCGCGGGCGCGCAGCAGGTCGGACAGGCTGCGCGGCGCCGGTTCGAGCGGCGTGCGGTGCTGCGTCCAGCCCAGTTGTTTCGCGGGCGTGAGCGCGCGCAGGCGCGTCGCGGCCCAGCGGAATGCGCGGTACGCGCGCGGATGCGCGAACGCGCCCGACCAGAAGCGCCACACGAGTTCTTCCGTGCGGTCGTAGTTCGCGCCCTGGCCGCGCAACGGATGCGCGACCGGTTCGTCGGGCTTGCGGTTCGCTTCGGTGCGCAGCCGCACGAGCAATTGCGGGATCGGGATGCGCACCGGGCACACCTCGCCGCATGCGCCGCACAGCGTCGACGCGGTCGGCAGGTCGGCCGTCGCGTCGAGGCCCAGCAGGTGCGGCGAGATGATCTTGCCGATCGGGCCCGGGTAGGTCGTGCCGTACGCGTGGCCGCCGATGCGCGTATAGACGGGGCAGTGATTCATGCACGCGCCGCAGCGGATGCATTGCAGCGTCGCGCGCAACTGTTCGTCCGCGTATGCCTGCGTGCGGCCGTTGTCGAGCAGCACGAGATGCAGCTCGCGCGGGCCGTCGCGTTCGCCGTCGCGGCGCGGGCCGGAGATCAGGTTGAAGTAGGTCGTGATCGCCTGGCCGGTGGCCGAGCGCGTGAGCAGGCTCGACAGCGGCACGATGTGCGCGAGTTTCTCGACCACCTTCTCGATCCCCATGATCGCCACGTGGGTGTCGGGCACCGTCGTCGACAGGCGGCCGTTGCCTTCGTTCTCGACGAGCCACAGCGTGCCCGTGTCGGCCGCCGCGAAGTTGACGCCGGACAGGCCGATGTCCGCTTCCGCGAACGCGCGGCGCAGCGTGCGCCGGCCGGTCTGGATCAGTTCGTCGACGTCTTCCGTGTAGCGCGTGCCGGGCAGGTGCGCCTCGAACAGTTCGGCGATGTCGCCGCGGGTCTTGTGGATCGCCGGCATCACGATGTGCGACGGCTTCTCGCCCGCGAGCTGCACGATGAATTCGCCCATGTCGGATTCGATGCAGTCGACCCCGTGCTCCGCGAGGTAATGGTTCAGCTCGATTTCCTCGCTCGCCATCGACTTGCCCTTGATCACGCGGCGCGCCTTTTTCGCCTGCGCGATGCCGAGCACGATCGCATTCGCGTCGGCGGCCGTCTCGGCCCAGTGCACGTGCACGCCGGCTGCGGTGAGCTTCGTCTCCAGCCGTTCGAGCAGCGCGGGCAGTTGCGCGAGCGCGTGCTGCCGGACGGCTTCGCCGAGATCGCGCAGGTGCTGCAGCTCGGTGTCGTCGGGGAATTGCGTCGCGCGCTTGCCCTGCAGGAAGTCCATCGCGCCGCGAAAGCTGCGGCGCAGCGCCGGATCGTCGAGCGCGGCGCGCGCACGGGTCTTGAAGTCGCCGGGGGCGACGAATTGCAGCGTGTGGTCGCTCATCGCGGCAGCTCCTCGCAAGCGGGGGCGGCCGACGGCGCGGCCGAATCGGTGACGATCACGACCCACAGGCGGCGCGGGCCGTGCGCGCCATAGGCGAGCGTCTGCTGGATGTCGGACGTCTTCGACGGGCCCGATACCAGCACGAGGTTGGTCGGCATGCCGGCTGGCCAGCGCTCGGCCTGCACGGCGGCGTGCAGGTCCGCATGCAGCGTGCTCGCATGCACGAGCGCGACGTGCAGCGGCGGCACCAGCGACACCGTGCGCGGCGTGCCGGCATCGGGCGCGAGCACCAGCGTGCCGGTCGCCGCGATGCCCGAGCGTGCGACGGTGAAGCCCGCGTCGATCGTGTCGAACAGTTCGGTTTTCCAGGCGTCGATCGGCCGGTCGAACGGCACCGGCGCGACCGGTTCGGGCAGCGCGCGGGCGAGCGCCGCGGATTCGGCGCGGGCCGGGTCGAGCAGCAGGCGGCGCACGCCGGCATCGGCCAGACGTGCGGCGAGCTGCGCGGGCCATGCGTCGGCGCTCGCGCACCAGACTTCGGCATGCGACGCGGCGAGCGCCGTCTGCATCGCCTGCACGCGTGCATCCAGGGCCGGGCCGGTCAATGCACGGCGCGTGTCGTAATGCGCGTCGATGCGTGCATCGAGCGCGGGCGCGGCGTTCGTCGCGACGCCCGGTGCGGCGGCGCGCAGTCGCGCGAGGATCGCGTCGCGTGCGCTCATTGCGAATCTCCGCGCAGCGAGCCGGCGCCGGCCGTGCGGCGCCACAGGAAGCTCGCGAGATGCTCGACGGGCAGCGCCGCGCCGGCCTTGGCCGCGGCGTGTCCGATGTTCAGCAGGCAGCCGCAGTCTGCGGACACGAGCCGGTCGCAACCGGTCGCGCAGGCCGACGCGACCTTGTCGCGCACCATCGCGCCGGAGATGTCCGGATGCTTCAGCGAGAACGTGCCGCCGAAGCCGCAGCATTCGGACTCGCGTTCGTGTTCGATGCGCGTCACGCCCGGCAGCGCGTCGACCAGCGCGACGCCGTGCACGCGCGTGCCCATCTCGCGCCGTGCCGCGCACGACGTGTGCAGTACGACGCGTTCGCCGGGGCCGGCGTCGGCCACCACCGCGTCGAGCTGCACGTCGAGCACGTGGACGAGGAATTCGGCGAGTTCGTAGGTCCGCTCCGCGATCGCGCGCGCTTTCGGGCCGTGAACGGGATCGTCGGCGAACAGCGCCGCCCAATGGTGCTGGATCATGCCCGCGCACGAACCGGACGGCACGATCACCGGCCACGGTTGCGCGAACAGGTCGAGCTGCGCGGCCGCGACGCGGCGCGCTTCGTCGGGGTTGCCGCTGCTGTAGGCCGGCTGCCCGCAACAGCTCTGGCCGCGCGGATAGTGGACGGTCAGCCCCTCGCGTTCCAGCAGGCGGACCGCGTCGAGCCCCGCTTCGGGGACGAACAGGTCGACCAGGCAGGTCGCGAACAGATAGACGTGCGCGGGGGCGGTGGGGTACGGCCGTGGGTTCATGTCTCGCTCCAGAGGCGACGGTCCGGCGTGCGGAGCGTCGATTTCGCTGCATAATTGCCGCGTCCGCGCCGAAGCTCAAATTGGTTGGGCCAATCGGCGCGGCACGCATTCCGCGGGGAGACGCGACGATGGCGGCGATGACGGCACGGGGCCGGACCGAAGTGGTGATGCGCAAGATCGAGACGGCGCTGCTCGACGGCACGTGGCCGGCCGGCGCGCGGCTGCCGGCCGAGCGCGTGCTCGCGCTGCAGTACGGCGTCGCGCGCAATACGGTGCGCGAGGCGACCCAGCGGCTCGTCGCGCGCGGGCTGCTGCAGAGCCGGCGCGGCGCGGGCGTCTACGTGACCGACCAGTTGCGCGCCGGCATCGCGTCGCCATGGGGCCAACTGGTCGCCGATCATCCGGCGCTGCGCGACGACATCCTCGAATTCCGCCGCGTGCTGGAAGGCGCGACCGCCTATTTCGCCGCGCTGCGGGCCGATGCGAACGACCGGCGCCGGATTCGCGCGCTGCTGCGCGAGCTCGAAACCGCGCACGCGAACGATGACGCGGCCGTCGAAGCCGCGACCGATGCGAAATTGCACGAGGCGATCGCGCTCGCGTCGCACAACACGATGTTCCTGCATCTGCATACGAGCGTGATCGGGATGTTGCGCGAGCACATTTCGATCAACGTGGCCGGGATGACGATGGGGGACGAGCAGGCATCCGAGTTGCTCCTGTTGCAGCACCGGGTGGTATGCGACGCGATTTGCGCGCACCGCCCCGAGGAGGCGCGCACCGCGATGCAGACGCATATCGACTACGTGCGCAGCCATTTCGAGCGCAGCGGCGACGCGTCGTGAGATTGGTCGGACCAGCGGCTGCGATGGCTTGCGCGGCGGCCGTCGCGGACGAGACGCCGCGCCGCACGGCGCGCGTGGCTGCTCGGCGCGGCATGCGGCCCCGCCTAATTGACCGGTTCGTCGGGCGCCCACTAGAATCGACCGCAACCGCCTGTCAGCCGCGCGCCGCGGCGATGACGTGCCCATTGATCCGACTGTCGAGGAAGCTTTCGTGCTCAGGTCCCTGATCCGGCGCGCACCGGCCGTGCCGCCGTGGCGCGCCGCATGCCGCCAGGCCCGCGCGCTGGTCGTCTGCGCACTGCTGCCGCTCGCCGCGTGCGCGACGCATCCGCCTGCCACCTCGCTCGATCGCCCCGTCTCCCACGCGTTGCCGGCCGATACCGCGACACCGCTGCGCGACGCACTGGCCGCGCCGGAAGCCGCGCATCCGGGGCAGTCGGGCTTCCGGCTGCTGGCCGACGGCGCCACCGCACTGCAGATGCGCATCGCGCTCGCGCGGGCGGCGACGAAGACGCTCGACATGCAGTACTACATCGCGACCGAGGACACGACCGGCAAGCTGCTGCTCGGCGCGGCGCTGTACGCGGCCGATCGCGGCGTGCGCGTGCGGATGCTGGTCGACGACCTGAACTTCGACGATATCGACCGCGTGATGGCTGCGCTCAATACGCACCGGAACATCGAGATCCGCGTGTTCAATCCGTTCGGCGCGTCGCAGCGCGGGGTGGTCGAGCGCACGGCCAACTTCTTCACGCGGATCGACAGCTTCACGCGCCGGATGCACAACAAGGCGATGATCACGGACAACCAGCTCGCGATCGTCGGCGGCCGCAATCTCGGCGACGAATATTTCAGTGCGAGCCCGACGCTCCAGTTCCGCGATCTCGACGTGCTGGCGGCCGGCCCCGTGACCCACGACATCTCGAAGAGCTTCGACGACTACTGGGCGAGCGCGAGCAGCTATCCGTTGCGCGTGCTCAATCATCAGAAGTTCGATCCTAAGGATCTCGACGCGATGCGCGACGAGCTGCGCGAGCACTGGCGCAAGAACGCCGATCCGTACAACGCGAAGCCGCTGAACGCGACGCCGCTCGCCCGGCAGATCGCGCGCGCCGAACTCGAACTCGTGTGGGCGCCGGCCGAATTCAAGGTCGATGCGCCGACCAAGGTCGCGCGGCCGACCGGCACGTACGTGAGCCCGCCGATGCAGCGCCTGGCCGAGCTGACGCGCGGCGCGCAGAAGGAATTCCTCGCGTTTTCGCCGTACTTCGTGCCGCACGACGCCGGCGTGAAGATCCTCGGCGACACGGCCGCGCGCGGCGTGCGCGTCGCGATCGTCACGAATTCGCTCGCGGCGACCGACGCGGTCGCGGTGCAGGCCGGCTATGCACCATACCGCGTGCCGTTGCTGCAGCGCGGCGTCGAGCTGTACGAATTCAAATCGCAGCCGGACCAGCAGCCCGCGCGGCTGTTCGGGTCGCGCTCGCGCGCGAGCCTGCATGCGAAAGCGTACGTGATCGACCGGCAAATCCTCGTGATCGGCTCGCTGAACCTCGACCCGCGTTCCGCGTACCTGAACACCGAGCTCGCGCTCGTGATCCACAGCCCGGTGCTCGCGCAGCAGGCCGCGGCGATCTTCGCGCGCGTGACGCAGCCGGACGAAAGCTACCGCGTGACGCTCGCCAAGCGGGCCGACGGCAGCCCGCCCGCGCTCGAATGGACGGGCACCGACGACGGTCAGACCACCACCTATCACGTCGACCCGCATGCGGGACTGCTGCGCAACGTAATGACCGGCATCTTCACGCTGCTGCCGGTCGACGACCAGTTGTAAGGGCGGGAACAGCTCCGGCGAAACCCGCGATACCGGTGCGCGGCGAAAGGTGATATGGTTGTGCGCGCAACGATATGCCTATCGTGAAGGGCGCCGGCGGAGCGCTCGCGCAATGCGGGCCGGAACGACGCGCCGCACATGCGGCGCATACGCGGCGCATGCATCGCTTGCGGCGCCGGCAGGCGATGGGCGATGCGCAGCGCCGCTCGCCGCTCGCCGCCACAACCGGAGTTCCCCATGCAACGTGTACCGAACCAGCCGTTCACGCGCCCCGCGCGCTTCTCCGAAGCCGAATGGCAGGCGCGGGTGCAGCTCGCGGCCGCCTACCGGATCTTCGATCATCTCGGCTGGACCGAGCTGATCTACAACCATATCTCGCTGCGCGTGCCGGGCGAGGACGGCCATTTCCTGATCAACCCGTTCGGGCTCCATTACCGCGAGGTGTGCGCGTCGAACCTCGTGAAGATCGACATCGACGGCAACGTGATCGGCCATTCCGACTGGCCGATCAATCCGGCCGGCTTCACGTTCCACAGCGCGATCCATGCGGCGCTGCCCGATGCGCACTGCGTGATGCACGTGCACACCACGCCGACGATGGCCGTATGCTGCTCGCGCGACGGGCTGTCGTTCTCGAATTTCTATTCGGCGCAGTTGTACGGGAAGATCGCGTATCACGACTTCGAAGGCATCACCGTGCATCTCGAGGAAGGCCGGCGCATCGTCGACAGCGCGGGCGGGCGCCCCGTGCTGCTGCTGCGCAACCACGGGCCCGTGACGATCGGCGCGACGCTCGCGCAGACCTTTGCGCTGATGTGGCTGCTCAACCGTGCATGCGAGGTACAGGTCGCGACGCATGCGATCGGCGATGCGCTGCCGATTGCGCCGCCCGTGCTCGAAGGGTGCGTGCGCGATTCGCTGAATTTCGATCCGAAGCATGGCGCGGGGCAGGACGCGTTCGACGCGCTGCAGCGGATCGTCGACCGGATCGATCCGGGTTACCGCGCGTGACGCGCGGCGCATGCAAAAAAAACGCGGCCGGGTGGCCGCGTGAATACTCGCAGACTCCTTCGGACGAAGGAAACAAGCAACTGTGGAACGAAGTGTAGCGAAACGCCGCGCCTGGATTCAGCCATCAGGCTGCAAAGGTCTGTTCCAGACTGACGCAGACCGGAGCGCGCGGCGTCGCGCCGGATCGCCGGCCACGTGCGGCGCGCCGACGGGCGGGGCGGCGATTCGCGGCATGGCCGTTCGGCGGACTGCCGGCGCGACGGCGATCGACTACCATCATGCGTAGCGCCCCCGTTCCGGCGGCGTACCACGTCGTACAAGGAGACTCCATGCTCAAGCTGCGTTTGCTCCAGGTTGCGTTGTTGGCGGGCGTGCTGGCCGCCGGCAGCGCCGCTGCCGAAACGGTGCGCCTGTCCGCCAGTCTGCAGCCGTCGAGCGAAGTGCCGCCGACGGCGACCCAGGGTTCGGGCGCCGTCGACGCCACTTACGATACGGCCACCCATACGCTGCAGTGGACGGTCACTTACGCGCACCTCACCGGGCCGGCCACGGCCGCGCATTTCCACGGGCCCGCGCCGGTCGGCCAGAACGCCGGCGTGCAGGTGCCGATTCCGAAGGACGAGCTGGCGAGCCCCATCAAGGGTTCGAAGGCGCTCACCGACGAGCAGGTCACCGACCTGATGGGCGGCAAGTGGTACTTCAATATCCATACGAAGGAGCACCCGTCCGGCGAGATCCGCGGCCAGGTGATGCCGGCGAACTGAGCGCCAGCGTTTGATGTAGAGGCACTTGTCGAGCGACGCGCGAGCGTTCGCCCGTACCATCGTCACATTCTGATGACGGAGTGCGTCCGATGAGTTGGCAAAGCAAGTTCGCCTGCTGGCTGCTGCGCTGGCAGTTTCGTCCGGAAACCACGCGCGAGGTGCTCGACCCCGCGCGTGCCCGGCGCTTTACCGACCTGCGGATGATCGTGCCGCGCCGCCCGCCGTCGGGCTACCGGCTGCGCCAGTGCTACGGCCCGGGCGACGCACCGCTGCGCGGCGAATGGCTCGAGCGCGCCGACTCGGGCGCCGCGCGCGGGCCCGGCCGCACGCTGCTGTATTTCCATGGCGGCGGCTACTACTTCTGTTCGACGAAAACCCACCGCCCGCTGGTGTTCGGGCTGACGAAGCGCGCGGGCGTGCGTTCCTTCTCGCTCGACTACCGGCTCGCGCCCGAAAACCGCTTCCCGGCCGCACTCGACGATGCGCTCGCCGCGTACCACGAACTGCTGGCGCTCGGCACGCCGCCCGAGTCGATCGTGTTCGGCGGCGATTCGGCGGGCGGCGGCCTCGCACTCGCGACGCTCGTCGCGCTGCGCGACCGCGGCGAGCCGCTGCCGGCCGGCGCGATCCTGTTCTCGCCGTGGACGGACCTCGCCGGCACCGGCGACACGATGCGCGGCAACGACGGCCGCGATCCGATGTTCGCGGCCGCGGCGCTGCCGAAGGCCGCGAAGCTGTATCTCGGCGACGCGCCGGCGACGCATCCGTACGCATCGCCGCTCTACGCGGATTTCACGGGCCTGCCGCCGCTATACATCCAGGTCGGCAGCACCGAGGTGCTGCTCGACGATTCGCGCCGCGTCGCCGAGAAGGCGAAGGCGGCCGGCGTTCAGGTGGACATCGAGGTGTGGCCCGACATGCCGCACGTATGGCAGTTGTACGCACCCATGGTGCCGGAAGCACGCGACGCGCTCGACCGCGCGGCCGCGTTCGTGCGCCGCGTCGCGGTCGAGCGCGCGGTTCAGCGTGCGGGCGAGGCGTCGATCGCCTGATAGGCGGCCTTGACGGCCACCGAACCGTACTTGCGTTCGAGCCGGCGCACGGTGAAGTGGCCGTGCGCCATCTGCTGGAAGTGGTCGATGAACAGCGTGTTGACGGTCGCGCCGAGCACGGCGCCGATCGCCGGGATCGACTTCGCGGCCATCTGCTCGGTCACTTGCACCGAGAAGCGCGACGCCACCGTCTGCACGAGCTTGAACACGGCCGCCGAGCTGTGCGCGGCGATGCCTTTGGCCGTGATGTCCGACGACGCCTTCGAGATCGCCTGCGCGAGCGCGCCGCGCAGCACGAAATAGCCGAGATCGGCGTCCTCCTCCTGCTTGTCCGGGTTGCCGCCCATGCCGAGCACGGCCAGGCATTGCAGCTGCGTATCGACCGACGTCAGGTCCTCGCCTTCGCTGCGCGCGATGTCGCATACCGAGCGGAAGATCAGCGTGGTCGTCACCGGCAGCTCGACCGGCAGCGCGAGAAAGCCGAACGCGCCGCCCGCCGCGCCGGTCGTCGCGACCGCGAGCTTGTGCAGCAGGTTGCTCGGCTTCTCGGGTTCGGCGTCCGGCGCCTGCGGCTTGCCCAGCGTGCGCAGCGCGATGTTCAGGCACTTGCGCAGCGCGAGCTGGGTCGCATCGTTGATCTTGCCGGTCGCGAAGTCCGGCAGCCGCGCGATCATTTTCTCGACCGGCGCGCCGAGCACGCCCGTCAGCTTCATCGTCAGCGACGGGCTTTCCAGCACCTGCTTCGCGCGGCGCAGCGCGTCCCGATCGTCGGCCGACAGCGCCGTCGCGGGGGTGATTGAAATCGGTTCCATCTTTCTCCTTGGCGTGAACGGGCGCTGAACCCTCGCCAGCCTAGATTACTCCGGCATGCTAGAATTTTGAGATTATTTGACCCGGCAAAAGTTGCGTCGACAAAAAATGGCCGTTCATACTGCCGCCCACCATTCGAGCGGGCAAGTCCTGCCGTTCCGCGAATCGCTGCTCGCGATGATCGGGATCTCGTTCGTCACCATGCTGGTCGCGCTGGACCAGACGGTCGTCGGCACCGCGCTGCCGACCATCGTCGCCGAACTCCGCGGTTTCGACCTGTACGCGTGGGTCGCGACCTCCTACCTGCTCAGTTCCGTGATCACGGTGCCGATTTTCGGCCGCCTCGGCGACTATTACGGCCGCAAGCCGTTCGTGATCGTGTCGATCGTCGTGTTCACCGGCGCATCGGTGCTGTGCGGAATGGCCAACGACATGCTGACCCTCGTGCTCGCGCGCGGGCTGCAGGGGATCGGCGGCGGGATGCTGGTCGGCACCGCGTTCGCGTGCATTCCCGATCTGTTCCCCGATTCCGTCGTGCGGCTGCGCTGGCAGGTGCTGATGAGCTCCGCGTTCGGCATCGCGAACGCGGTCGGGCCGTCGCTCGGCGGCTTCCTGACCCAGTCGTTCGGCTGGCGTTCGGTGTTCTACGTGAACCTGCCGATCGGCATCCTGTCGTTGATCTTCGTGTGGCGCTACCTGCCGCACCTGCGCCACGTCGCGCACGATCGCAAGATG
>NZ_JBYQCG010000102.1:0-86031 GCF_057837105.1 Burkholderia sp. APQ4-4ca
TGATTCACCCGCGTACGCGCGGGCACGCCACAGTATCCGTGCGTCACGCGGCTTCATCATCAATCGCTCCCTGCACCAGGAATGCGCAACATCTCCGTGTCCGTGTTGAACATTCGAATGTTCTGCTGCCTGCCATGGGCAAGGTAGCGCTGAACGCGCTCTCGCAAGACGAACTCGCTGCGAGGGCGTCGCTGGCTCGCCCAAACCTCGCGAGCGTCGAACAAGGACGGCGGGCAAACCTCCGACTCTCCACGCTTTCGCGGTTAGCCGAAGTGTTAGGTGTCGACGTTGTCGATTTCTTTTGCGACAGGTCGGTAGATGAACAGCAGCCGGTCGGCGAAGACGCCACGGCCCGAGTGATAGCAAACGTGAAACGGCTGCGCAGTGAGGCAGGGCTGAGTCAAGAAGCACTCTCGGTGAAAGCGCATCGATTTCGCACCTACGTCGGCCGATTGGAAAACGAAGCGGCCAGCCCAATGGTGGTCGATTTGCAGGACCTCGCTGACGCGCTTGGCAGCCAGATACCCGTACCGAGCCCCAGCAAACGCGGATAGGCCGAGGGGCCGCAAACGCCCCGAATTCGGCATCCAGCCGACGAACGGCCGCTGTTACTCCAAGACGATTGGGCGACGGAGGCAATATAGCGAACGCAAACTATGCTGGCTCGGTGCGCCTTTCCCCTCTGCTGCTTCTTTCGCGCGAGACAGCGACACTGCGATGAACTCCGACAGCTCCTCTGCTTTCTTGCGAAGTGCGGCGGTAAGCGTCGGGTGCCATGGGGTAGCTTCGTAAACCTGGTCTACTGTGTGCCGTAGCGCTCTACGCATCCTGTCGTCGGTGGAACGGGCCACTGAGCGAAATTCCGGATGTCGGTAAATTGCTGAGGCGAGACGTTCGACAACGTGTGCCAATGCACCGAACTGAAAGTCTAGTACGTGAAGTGAACTGAAAACGCCGCAAACTACGTTGACAGCCGCATCGAATAACGTGTTCTGACTTGCAATCACTTCGGCCCAGGCGTCGAGGACAACGCTCGAATAGCCTGCCTGTGACAGCATCCATAGGAAGTCATATGGCGCGATGGAGATGTAGGTTCGGTTCGCGAGAAGCGACAGCATCAGATACTGGCGGTGCTCTGCAAGCGAGCGCGGCCCAGTCTGAGCCGCGTGCGCAATAACGGCCAGCGGTGCCACGGACGACACCTTGAACCCACTCAAAGCCAATGCGCGCAATCGCGCATCGATGGATACGAGCGCCGCATTTTTTTCGAGGCAAAGCGCGATAGCATCGTACGATTCCGCGTCCAGAACCTCTTTAAACTCTAAGAAATTGCTAGGCACTTCGGCGGGGCCGTACGCGGGCGCAACTTCACAGTAGCGCTGGACCGACTCGACAATTGCCGTCAGCATGGCCACTCTTTGCTGCCGGTCTTCGGGAGTGTACCGAACTACCGCAAGCTTCCCGTCTACTTCCGCGGCTCGGCCTATCGAGCGTTCATTTTTTGCCTCCTCCAAGGCTATAAGCAGCAAATCATAGGCGCGTTGCGACACAATCGGATGTGGCAAAAAGCCGAGAACCGACAGAGCCTTAAATAGGCCCAATTCGACCAGCGTGATGCAATCCAGCACGCACGACGAACTCGACCCGAGTGGATTTGACCGCTCAAGCCCACCAGTGACGCGTCCCTCGGCAACGACCAAAGGCGGCTGGCTCGCCCCCCAGGACAATATAAGGTCCACTGGCGAACGTCCAAGCAACTGCGCACAAAGGCCTACGGTAACGCGACCCTGCCTGTAGCCATCGATGACTAGGTCCGTCCCTCCCGACTGTCGTTTCAACTGTGCGTGAATCCGAGACATATCTATGCCGCCGTCGTCGTTCTTTACAGACATAGTCAGGTAGCCCGGAATGGGTTCTACAGTCCTTTCGGTTAGCTCGTGCGCGTAACCGAGCAGATGCCTAGAGGCGGGCATCAATGAAGCAACGCGATAGGTGATCTCTTCTCCCATCTGATGCCGAATGGTCACCGTCTCGCCAACCCTCTTGCCGATAAAGTTCGCAGCAAAAGCAGAGTCATGAGGGAAGTAATTCTGTGCCTGCGGAAGAGTACCGACGTCTGCAGGGTCAATTACAAGGGTGAACGGCGACCCATCTTCTCGCATCAGTGTGGCCGCAACACCCGCAGAAACGGCTGTAGGTGTCGCGCCCCATGGAATGTCATCGGCAGTGAGCAGGGCGGTGATGAAACCCGCTGCAACGTTCGCGTTGTCGAGGTTACATCTAAACAATCGATACAACCGACGCATACCGAGGTCACGGTCACCGTATTGAATTTCCGCCAACGCCACCCTGCGGATAATCTTGGGCTCACCGCTTAGCTCCAGCGGGGCCTCGCCAAACGCACTCTGGATTTCTGCCGGCCGCAAGGTCTGGAGAGCGACGCGATACCAAAACTCCCAGGCGCGAGCATCGGTAGGACAACGGTCCCTTTGTCGCAAGGCCAGTGGCTTTAACCGGTGCCAATCATTCGCCTGCTGCGCGGCCAGGACTGCCATGCCGACGAAGGCGTCGTCCTCGAACCAATCTGGGGGAGCACTATCCACGATGGACCGAGCCTTCGCGCGGTAACCGCCTCTTGCGTATGCCTCCAGTAGGCGTGTTTGCAACCCACGACTGAGATTGACATTCGGAACCGATGTCAGCAGCGATATCGCCGCCTTGCAGTCCCCAAGCAGAGTAAGCGTATCGGCTGCCTGAATCTTCACAGGCTGGGCCGAGGTCGTCGTAACTAAAGCGGCAAGCTTCTCTCCTAAAATCGCAGCCTTCTCCGGCCGTCCAATCGCCAGATAAATTCGGACAGCAGCGTTGAGTAGAATGGGCGCGGTCTCTGCCTCGAAATCATGCTTATCAAGCAATTCAGCGACTGACGAACTGTCGCCGCTGTTTCGAAGTGCAATCCACATTAATGCCTGAGCGGTTTTCGCCGCGTCGACATCAGAGACCACAGCTGGGGATTCCGTGATATCCCGTACCAACTCGGGCATTCCGAGAATGGCGGCCGACTCGCCGACCATCATCTGCGCCGAGATATGCATCTCTTTCAGGTGAGGCGCCCCAACCTCTACAACGTTCTGGAGGTCGTCCAGTTCGTGATATGCGTATACGCGCGGAGCCACAAGCTTCAACGAAGACTCACCAAATACCTCCGCTTCCTCACAAATCTTCAAGCAAGCCGACGCGTCCCCGAGCAGTAGTCTTCCAACCGCAAGGTTCGCGGCTGCGTCCGAAACTAGTGCGCCGATTTCCTTGCGCCAGAGTTTTTCATCGCGTGGTTCAAAACATTCACATACGGCGCGCAATGTACACTCGACCTCTGGCGGCAATAGTCCCATTGAGGCCAGAAACGGGTCCTTACTGGCAAAGTCTGTGGCAATAAATAGGACGTTGCTCCACGTGTAGAAGCCCGCACCATCCGCACGTAGAGCTCGGTCAGCATAAGCGAGGGACAACGCTCGGTCCCCCGCGTCGTGAAAGCTGATTGCCATCATTTGCAACGCATCGGCGTTGCCTTGGAATCTGACGGGCACATCGGCTTCAGCAAGAAACTGCTTCAGTGCGATTTTTGTATTGGCCCAAGCAAGCCATACGTGGGCTGAATCCGGAAAACGCGAGCGCGCTTGCTCTGCGATGTCAAACGCGACGTCGAGATGGTCAGAAAGCAAGAGACCACGAATCTTTCCAGAGGCAATCCGGTCGTCGTCCGGGTATATCTCATACGCGGCGTCAAATTTCTGTGCAGCGCTAACGACATCTCCCGCGTGCCAATCCACAATACCGGAGAGCAAATACCATTTCGCTCTCTGCCGCTCATTCAATGAGGAATATTCATCAAAGATTACCGATAGCAACGCACTTGCGCCGCTGTAGCTCATTTCCTTAATGAGCTCGGCCACCTTGTCCAACTGTCTCGATACTGTACTGTTTTCGTTTGTTACAAGCGACGAGACAAGCGCCGGCCCACCCACTTGCGACATGAACGAATCGAGCTTCGATGATACTGCACTTATGAGCTCATTGGTCTCGACCACCCTCGATTGAGTCTCCTCCGACGACCTTCTCATATCATCAAAGACACCGCCTGGGGAGTTAGGGCTGTATTTCTTTTGAAGAACGGCGTGACGCTTTATGTGGTTACAAATATCGTCCCAAAACTCAATGCTTACCTTGAACTTTCCAGACTCCGCCCGCACGTCAGTCAAATCCTGAGCATACTTGACGAGCTTCGAATCACTTGCGGTCGTCGTCGCTACAATTAACTCGCCAATGCTCCAGCCAGCCGTGTCGGCCGCAGCCACTTCATCATTTATAACTTTTTCAGTGACCTTCGTTTCGTAGTAACGCTTGCACTGAATTCCTTTACGTTTACCAATGCGAGGCTCAACAAAAATGTCGACACCGCCCTGACTTTGTCCCGTTCGACCGTTGCGCTTCGGGGTGGGGTCTTCAAAGATTACTGAGTAGATGTCGGCGCAATAATCTTCGAAGTCCTCTGCATGCTTGGGCTTGGAGATTTCTAAAGTGAATGTGCGCATGTAGATGCTTCTTCGCTCTTCCGAAACCAAAGGATAAATGTCATCGAATCCGGCGTTCGCACATCGATGTATAAATTATCGTCGGCTCGAACATTGTGCACGAAAACAGCCAACGGAAAACGCGTTGGCCGATGCCGCGAAGGTACTCGGTCTGACTCATCGGCCATCATTCGACGTATGGGCAGCTTCGCGACAGAACGATGCAGTTCCAACCAAGAGGAAGATGCATCTGCTTTATCTGCAAACTGAGGTCTACAGCTCCGCGAATTTTTTCCTTTCCGCTCAAACCGTTAGGCGACTCAAGGTGCAGCCCATCTTCCTGTTTCACAGCACCATGCCATGGCACAAAAAAGGGCGTCACGAGAGGACGCCCTAAAGTCACCTTTTTCCGATACCCATCAGGAGTTAGAGTGAGAATCTTCCTTCCTCTTGTGGGTATGCTCATCAGAACGGAATATCGTCGTCCATCTCGTCGAATCCGCCGCCTGCCGGCGCGCTCGGACGGCTCTGGCCGCCGCCACCCGCACCGCCACGCGCTGCGCCGCCGGCACGGCCACCGCCGCCACCGCCGCGCTCCGCCTGCTCGCCGCGACCGCCACCACCGCCACCACCGTAGCCGCCGCCATAACCGCCTTCGTCACCGCCGCCACCGCCGCCGCCCGAACCGCCGCGGCCGCCGAGCATCTGCATCTGTTCGGCGACGATCTCGGTCGAGTAACGATCCTGGCCGTCCTGGCCCTGCCACTTGCGCGTGCGAATGCGGCCTTCGATATAGACCGACGAACCCTTCTTCAGGTATTCGCTGACGATTTCCGCCAGACGGCCGAAGAACGCGACGCGATGCCACTCGGTCATTTCCTTGAAATCGCCGCTTGCCTTGTCCTTGTAGCGGTCGGTCGTCGCGAGACGGATGTTCGCAACCGCGTCGCCGCTCGGCAGGTAACGGACTTCAGGATCGGCGCCGAGGTTGCCGACGAGGATGACCTTGTTGACGGATGCCATGTGTTTCTCCAGTAAATTCGATGCCGGGCCGCCCGCGCGTATCGCCGGAACGGACCGCCGGGCAGGCCGGCGCGCTGCCGATGCCTGCCCGAAACAAGATTCAGGCCTTGCGCGGCGGCGCTTTCATGCTGGCCGCGATTATAAGCCACGCGGCAACGAGCCCCGAGCACGTATAAAACACCGTGTTCGCGCCGCCGTGCTTCAGCAGCCAGCCGCCCACGATGCCGCCGAGCGCGAGCCCGATCGACTGCGTGGTGTTGTAGACGCCCGTGGCCGCGCCCTTGCGCGAACCCGGCGCGAGCTTCGACACGAGCGACGGCTGCGACGCTTCCAGGATGTTGAACCCGAGGAAGTACACGAAGAGAATCGCCGCCACGATCACAATGGTATGCGGTGCGCTGCCGAGCAACAATTGACCGATCAGGATAGCCAGAATGCCGCCGAGCAGCACCGGCTTCATCTTGCCCCGTTTTTCCGCGACGATGATCGCCGGCACCATCATGATGAACGCGAGCCCCATCACCGGCAGGTAGACCTTCCAGTGCGCGGCGACCGGCAGCCCGCCGTCCACCAGCAGGCGCGGCACGACCAGGAACAGCGCCGTCTGCGTCGCATGCAGCACCAGCACGCCGAAGTTCAGGCGCAGCAGCTCGACGTTGTGCAGCACCTCGGCGAACGGCGCGCGCACGTGCACGGGCTTCGCCGCGTCGGGCACGACCCACAGCACGACGCCGATCGCGAGGATCGACAGCACGCCGACGATCGCGAACAGCCCGCTCATCCCGACCCAGTGGAACACGATCGGCGCGCCGACGATCGCGACCGCGAACGACACCCCGATCGAGCCGCCGACCATCGCCATCGCCTTCGTGCGGTTCTGCTCGGAGGTCAGGTCGGCGATGAACGCGAGCACCGCCGACGACACGGCGCCCATCCCCTGGATCACGCGGCCGACGATGATCCACGTGATGTCGTGCGCGAACGCGGCGACGAAGCTGCCGAGCGCGAAGATCACGAGGCCGGTGACGATCACCGGCTTGCGGCCGAACTTGTCGGACGCCCAGCCGTAGAAGATATAGAACAGCGACTGCGTGACGCCGTAGGCCCCAAGCGCGAGCCCGACGAGCAGCACGTTGTCGCCGCCCGGGATGGTTTTCGCGTAGACCGAGAATACCGGCATGATCATGAACAGGCCGAGCATGCGCAGCGCGAAGATCGCCGCGAGCGACGTGGTCGCGCGCAGTTCGGGCGCAGTCATGCGGGAAGACGTGGCGGACGGATTGGACATCGGGAATGAATTTCGAATGATCGGAATGTCCGCCCGGCGGCGGGCGGCGGAAGATCAGGACCGGCGACCTGGCGGCCTTTCGGACGACACGTCGGGGCCGGATGCGGGCGGCCTGCGGGCCGCGCGGAACATGCGGCGCGACCGCTTTTCCCGGCGCAGGTGTCGCCTTGCTGTCACCTGCTGTAAAGGCCAGGGGCCGTAAACGACGGTCTCGAAAAGCCGTTATAGTAGCAGGTTTGGTTCCCTCCATTTCGCCAGGTTCATGGAACAGATCCGTATCCGTGGGGCACGCACCCACAACCTGAAAAACGTCAATCTCGACCTGCCGCGCCACAAGCTGGTCGTGATTACCGGGTTGTCCGGGTCGGGCAAGTCGTCGCTCGCGTTCGACACCCTTTATGCCGAGGGCCAGCGCCGCTACGTGGAAAGCCTGTCCGCGTACGCCCGCCAGTTCCTGCAGCTGATGGAGAAGCCCGACGTCGACCTGATCGAGGGGCTGTCGCCGGCGATCTCGATCGAGCAGAAGGCGACGTCCCACAACCCGCGTTCGACCGTCGGCACGGTCACGGAAATCCACGACTACCTGCGACTTTTGTACGCACGCGTCGGCACGCCGTACTGCCCCGACCACGACATCCCGCTCGAGGCGCAGAGCGTGTCGCAGATGGTCGACGCGGCGCTCGCGCTGCCCGAGGAAACCAAGCTGATGATCCTCGCGCCCGTCGTCGCGAACCGCAAGGGCGAGCACGCCGAGCTGTTCGAGGAGATGCAGGCGCAGGGCTTCGTGCGCTTTCGCGTGCGCTCGGGCGGCGGCGCCGCGAACGAAGGCGTCGCGAAGATCTACGAGGTCGAGTCGCTGCCGAAGCTGAAGAAGAACGACAAGCACACGATCGACGTCGTCGTCGATCGCCTGAAGGTGCGCCCGGACATGAAGCAGCGGCTCGCCGAATCGTTCGAGACGGCGCTGCGCCTTGCCGACGGCCGCGCGATCGCGCTGGAAATGGATACCGATCGCGAGCACCTGTTCAGCTCGAAGTTCGCGTGCCCGATCTGCTCGTATTCGCTGCAGGAGCTCGAGCCGCGTCTGTTCTCGTTCAACAACCCGATGGGCGCGTGCCCGGAATGCGACGGCCTCGGCCAGATCACGTTCTTCGACCCGAAGCGGGTCGTCGCGCACCCGTCGCTGTCGCTGGCCGCCGGCGCGGTGAAGGGCTGGGACCGCCGCAACCAGTTCTACTTCCAGATGCTGCAGAGCCTCGCGGCGTTCTATGAATTCGACATCGACGCCGCGTTCGAGGATCTGCCCGAAAAGATCCGCAAGGTGCTGCTGTTCGGCTCGGGCAAGCAGACGATCCCGTTCTCGTACATCAACGAGCGCGGCCGCACGACGATCCGCGAGCACGTGTTCGAAGGGATCATCCCGAACCTCGAACGCCGCTACCGCGAGACCGATTCGGTCGCGGTGCGCGAAGAGCTGTCGAAGTACCAGAACAACCAGCCGTGCCCGTCGTGCGACGGCACGCGCCTGCGCCGCGAGGCGCGCCACGTGCGGATCGGCACCGGCGACCACGCGCGCGGCATCTATGAAATCAGCGGCTGGCCGCTGCGCGACGCGCTCGGCTATTTCGACGGGCTGACGCTCGACGGCGCGAAGCGCGAGATCGCCGACAAGGTGATCAAGGAAATCGTCGCGCGCCTGACGTTCCTGAACAACGTCGGCCTCGACTACCTGTCGCTCGAGCGCAGCGCCGAGACCTTGTCGGGCGGCGAGGCGCAGCGCATCCGGCTCGCGTCGCAGATCGGCTCGGGGCTCACGGGCGTGATGTACGTGCTCGACGAGCCGTCGATCGGCCTGCACCAGCGCGACAACGACCGCCTGATCGCGACGCTCAAGCACCTGCGCGACCTCGGCAACTCGGTGATCGTCGTCGAGCACGACGAGGACATGATCCGCACGGCCGACTACGTCGTCGACATGGGCCCGGGCGCGGGCGAGCACGGCGGCGTCGTGGTGGCCGAAGGCACGCCGAAGCAGGTTCAGTCGAATCCGCAGTCGCTGACCGGCCAGTATCTCGTCGGCAAGCGCGTGATCGAGTATCCGGACGAGCGCATATCGCCCGATCCGGAGCGGATGCTGCGCATCGTCGACGCGCACGGCAACAACCTGAAGCACGTCGATCTCGAACTGCCGGTCGGCCTCCTGACCTGCATCACCGGCGTGTCGGGCTCCGGCAAGTCGACGCTGATCAACGACACGCTGTATCACGCGGTCGCGCGCCACCTGTACGGCTCGGCCGCCGAGCCGGCGCCGCACGAGGCGATCGAGGGCCTCGAGCACTTCGACAAGGTGATCAACGTCGACCAGTCGCCGATCGGCCGCACGCCGCGCTCGAACCCGGCCACGTATACGGGCCTGTTCACGCCGATCCGCGAGCTGTTCTCGGGCGTGCCGACGTCGAAGGAGCGCGGCTACGATCCGGGTCGTTTCTCGTTCAACGTGAAGGGCGGCCGCTGCGAATCGTGCCAGGGCGACGGCGTGCTGAAGGTCGAGATGCACTTTTTGCCGGACGTGTACGTGCCGTGCGACGTGTGCCACGGCAAGCGCTACAACCGCGAAACGCTCGAAGTGCAGTACAAGGGCAAGAACATCAGCGAAGTGCTCGACATGACGGTCGAGCACGCGTATGCGTTCTTCAGCGCGGTGCCGGTCATCGCGCGCAAGCTGAAGACGCTGCTCGACGTCGGCCTCGGCTATATCCGCCTCGGCCAGTCGGCCACGACGCTGTCGGGCGGCGAGGCACAGCGCGTGAAGCTGTCGCTGGAGCTGTCCAAGCGCGACACCGGCCGCACGCTGTACATCCTCGACGAGCCGACCACCGGCCTGCACTTCCACGACATCGCGCTGCTGCTCGAAGTGATCCACCGGCTGCGCGACCAGGGCAACACGGTCGTGATCATCGAGCACAACCTCGACGTAATCAAGACGGCCGACTGGGTGATCGACCTCGGCCCCGAAGGCGGCGCCGGCGGCGGCCAGATCATCGCGCAGGGCACGCCCGAGCAGATCGCGAAGACGAAGGCGAGCTTCACCGGCAAGTACCTCGCGCCGCTGCTCAAGCGTCCGACCCGCAAAGTCGCGGCCAGCTGACGCCCGTTCGCCCTTCCCCGCGCGCGGCCGCCCGGCCGCGCGCCCGTCGAGGGCGATCGCGCCCCCTCGTTTTCCCTTCTGCGTTTACACCATGCGCCAAACGGCCCGTTTGCGGACCATAATGGCAGCTATACTTTACGGCCGTAAGGTTCGTCATCCGCACCAATCCGGTGCGGCGCCGGGCGACCCGCGCTCTGCCGCGTGCCGCGCGGCACGACCCAGGGACAACAGGAATCCACGATGGAGAAGCAACAAGAGTCGCGCGATACGCAGAACCGCGAGCCGCACCTGCGCAGCGTGCGGCTGACGAGCGACTTGAGCCTGCCGAAGCTGTCGGCGCTCGAGATCGGCAGCTATCTCCTTGCGCTCGTCATGATGTGGCTCGTCCTCGAGCTCAAGCTGCTCGGCGGGATGCTGGCCGGCCTGCTCGTCTATCAGCTGATCCACACGATCGCACCGGTGATCGAACGCCACACCACCAGCATGCGCGCGCGCTGGGTCGCGGTCGTACTGCTGTCGATCGCGATCGTCGGCGCGCTCACCGGCCTGACGCTCGCCATCATCGAACACTTCGAGCACACGGTGCCGAACCTGCAGAGCCTGCTCGGCCAACTGATGCAGATCGTCGAGCAGACCCGCGCACGCACGCCGTCCTGGATCGCCAATCTGCTGCCCGTCGACGTCGAACAGATGAAGACGAAGGCGGCCGTGCTGATGCACTCCCACATGGACCAGCTCCAGCAAAGCGGCAAGAGCGTCGCGCGCGGCTTCGGCCACGTGCTGTTCGGGATGATCATCGGCGCGATGATCGCGATCGGCGTCGAGCAGGGCAAGGCGCGCCGGCCGCTGTCGACCGCGCTCGTCACGCGCGTGTCGCGCTTCGCCGACGCGTTTCGCCGCATCGTGTTCGCGCAGATCAAGATCTCGGCGATCAACGCAGCCTTCACCGGCATCTACCTGCTCGTCGCGCTGCCGATCTTCCATCAGCGGCTGCCGCTGTCGAAAACGCTCGTGCTCGTCACGTTCATCGTCGGCCTGCTGCCCGTGATCGGCAACCTGATCTCGAACACGCTGATCGTCGCGGTGTCGCTGTCGGTCAGCATGGGCACCGCGATCGCGTCGCTCGCGTTCCTCGTGGTCATCCACAAGCTCGAATACTTCCTGAACGCGAAGATCATCGGCGGCCAGATCGAGTCGCGCGCGTGGGAGCTGCTGCTCGCGATGCTGATCATGGAAGCCGCGTTCGGGCTGCCGGGCGTGATCGCCGCGCCGATCTTTTATGCGTACCTGAAACGCGAGCTGTACCTGCTGCGGCTGATCTGAAGCCGCCCGCTCGCCAACGGCCATAAAAAAACGCCGCGCCCGTGAATGAAGGGCGCGGCGTTTTCGTTTGCAGAGCCAGCCTGTCGCGGCCGACGGATCAGCGGAACACGACCGTCTTCGTCCCGTTCAGCACGATCCGGTGCTCGACGTGCCACTTCACCGCCCGCGCGAGCGTCACGCATTCGACGTCGCGGCCGATCGCGGTCAACTGGTCGGGCGTCATGCTGTGGTCGACGCGCTCGACTTCCTGCTCGATGATCGGGCCTTCGTCGAGATCGGTCGTCACGTAGTGCGCGGTCGCGCCGATCAGCTTCACGCCGCGGTCGAACGCCTGGTAGTAAGGCTTCGCGCCCTTGAAGCTCGGCAGGAACGAATGGTGGATGTTGATCGCACGCCCGGCGAGCTGCGCGCACATGTTCGGCGACAGGATCTGCATGTAGCGCGCGAGCACGACGAGATCGGCCTGATGCTCGTCGATCACTTCCAGCACGCGCGCTTCCTGCGCGGCCTTCGCGGCATCGGATGAGCCGCCGATCAGCGGGAAGTGATGGAACGGGATGTTGTAGCTCGCGGCGAGCTGGTAGAACTCCTTGTGGTTCGACACGATCGCCGGAATCTCGATCGGCAGTTGGCCGGTGCGATAGCGGAACAGCAGGTCGTTCAGGCAGTGGCCGATCTTCGACACCATGATCACGACGCGCGGCTTGACGGCCGCATCGTGCAGCTCCCAGCGCATCGAGAACTGTTCGGCGAGCGGCGCGAATTCCTTGCGAAGCGTGTCGAGCGCCGACGCGGCATCCACGCCGCCGCCGTCCTGCTCGAAGTGCACGCGCATGAAGAACTCGCTGGTGCGGCTGTCGCCGAACTGCGCGGAATCGAGGATGTTGTTGCTGCGCTCGAACAGGAAGCCCGAGACCGCATGGACGATGCCGTGCCGGTCGGGGCACGACAGTTTCAAGATAAAGCTGTGATCGGTCGGCATGACCGCTACTCCCATTGTTTCCGTATTCGTCAAATTGGCCGTTCGCGGCGCGCGGCGCACGTCGCTGTGCACGTCACGCGGCCGGCACGAACAGCGCGTCGATGCCGGCCGCGTCGGCCGCCGCAATCCAGCGGTGGCGCAGCAGCGTGTCGAGCGTCGCGAGGCTCGCATCCATCGTCGCACGGCCTTCGCGCAGCCACCCGATCACCTCGGGCACGCCGGCCAGCAGGTGCTCGGCCACTTCGCCGTCCTGGTTGCGCGGCGCGAAGTCGTGCGGCAGCGGCAGGTCGTACACGAAGATCAGTTCCGACTGCGTGCCTTCCGGCAGCGCGTTCAGCACCTGCACCGTGCGGCCCGCGATCGCGCGCGCCGACAGGTCGGCCGGAATGCCGGCTTCTTCCCAGCACTCCTTCGCGAGCGTCTCGTGAACGCCCAGCCCCCAGCCGATACCGCCGGCGACGACGTTGTCGAGCATGCCGGGGTCGGTGGCCTTGGTCGCGCTGCGGCGGCCGAGCCACATCTTCGGCGTCGCCGCGGCGGCCGGCTCGCCCGGCGCAACCGCATATTCTACGATGCCGTTCACGTGCACCGCATAGGTCTGCGTGCCGAAGAAGCGCGACGCCGCGCGCTCGATGTAGGCGAGCGGCGGATCGTCGAAGCGGTTGCGGATCGCGTAGATCTCGTCGCGCCAGCCGGGAATCGCGCCTTCGGCCGCGAGCGCGCCGATCGCGCTGGCCAGCGCCATGCTGCGCGCGTCGACCGAATCGTAGCGCGCCGACAGCACGACCCGATCGGCGGTCAGTTCGAACACGTCGGGCCAGCGCGCGAGCTTCGCGACGTCCTGGCGGCGCACCCAGCCGACCGCCTGGCCGGCGATCTCGAAACGCAGGTGCGCAGCCGGATCGAAGCGGCGCGCGGCCGCGATGCACGGAAACGTCATCGCGCTCAGTCCTTCAGCGCGACGCGGATGCCGATCGCGATGAACGTCGCGCCGGCGATCCGGTCGAGCCACACGCCGGCTTTCGGGCGGCGCTTCAGCCACGCGCCGATCATGCCCGCGCCGACGCCGAACAGCGAGAAGACCGCGGCCGTCTGCAACATGAACAGCGCGCCGAGCTCGAACATCTGCAGCGTCACGCCCTGCGCGCCGTGCGGATCGACGAACTGCGGCAGGAACACGACGAAGAACAGCGTGACCTTCGGGTTCATCAGGTTGCCGATCACGCTCTGCCGGAAAATCGTGGCGAGCGGCTGCGGCGGGCGCGCATGCGCGTTCGCGAGCCCCTGGCTGCGCAGCGCCTTGATGCCGATCCACACGAGGTACGCGGCGCCCGCGAGCTTCAGGATCTGGAACGCGACCGGCGACGAGCGCAGCACGGCCGCGACGCCGAGCGCCGCGAGCGTCGTGTGGAACAGGATTCCGGCGGTGAAGCCGAGCGCGGCGACGAAGCCGGCCGCGCGGCCCTGCGAGATGCCGCGTGCGAGGACCTGCAGGTTGTCGGGACCCGGCGCGAACGTGATCGCGATCGACGTGGCGAGAAACAGCATGAAGTTGGGCATCGTGACCTCGCTGCGGAATGTGACCCAAGCGTGAATCAAGGCAAGCCGCGACGGCCGGCCCCGACGGGCCGGCGTTCAATGGCCGGCGAATTCGGTAACGGTATAGACGGGCAGTCCGGCGTTGCGCAGCAGCGTCGAGCCGCCGAGATCGGGCAGGTCGATGATCGCCGCGCCTTCGACGACCTCCGCGCCGAGCCGCTGCAGCAGGTTGCGTCCCGCCATCATCGTGCCGCCGGTCGCGATCAGGTCGTCTATGATGATCACGCGATCGCCCGGCTTGCACGCGTCTTCGTGAATCTCGACCGTCGCGCTGCCGTATTCGAGATCGTACGATTCCGAACGGGTCTTGTACGGCAGCTTGCCGACCTTGCGGATCGGCACGAAGCCGACGCTCAGCTCGTAAGCGACGATCGGCGCGATGATGAAGCCGCGCGCGTCGAGGCCCGCGACGTAATCGAGCTTCGCGTCGACATAGCGTTCGACGAACAGGTCGACGAGGATGCGCAGCGCCTTCGGGCTCTGCAGCAGCGTCGTGATGTCGCGGAACTGCACGCCCGGCTGCGGCCAGTCGGGCACCGTGCGGATCTGGCTGTGGATGAAGGCGACCGGATCGAGCGGTGCGCCCGGCGACGAATGCGGCATGAAACTCTCCGAAAAAAACGGTGCGCGAAGATCGGGCACCGTTTCTGATCAATACGGGTCGGGTCGTGAATCGCGGCTCACGCTGCCGCGGCTGGCGGGTCGCGCCGATGGCGCGACAACCGCTCCTCCGCGAGCGCGAGCGCCTCGGGCAGCCCGCGCAGCACCACGATGTCGCTCGCGCGCAGCTTGGTCTGCGGATCGGGTTCGACGCCGCGGATGCCGTGCCGGCGGATCGCCGTGACTTCCAGCCCGAGCGCGTACAGCCCGAGTTCTTCCAGCGAACGCCCGACCGCGTCCGCGCGCGCATCGACCGGCACCGATTGTAGCCGCACCTGCTCGTGATCGTCGTCGTCCGCATCGTCCGCGCCGCGGAAATAGCCGCGCAGCAGGCTGTAGCGCTCGTCGCGCATCTCCTCGACGCGCCGCACGACCTTGCGCATCGGCACGCCGACCAGCACCAGCGTGTGCGACGCGAGCATCAGGCTGCCCTCGACGATCTCCGGAATCACCTCGGTCGCGCCGGCCGCGAGCAGCTTCTCGAGATCGGCGTCGTCGACGGTGCGCACGATCGCGGGCAGCGTCGGCTCCAGCTCGTGCACGTGATGCAGCACGCGCAGCGCCGACGGCGTGTTCGCATAGGTGATCGCGACGGCCGCCGCCCGGTGGATACCGGCCGCGAGCAGCGATTCGCGGCGCGCGGCGTCGCCGAACACGACCGATTCGCCGGCCGTCGCGGCCGCGCTCACACGATCGGGGTCGAGGTCGAGCGCGACGTACGAAATGCCTTCCTGCTCGAGCATGCGCGCCAGGTTCTGGCCCGCGCGGCCGTAGCCGCAGATGATCACGTGGCCGCGCTGCTTGAGGCTTTGCGTCGCGATCCGCGTCATCTGCAGCGACTGCTGCATCCATTCGGTCGACGACAGCCGCATCACGATGCGGTCCGCGTTCTGGATCAGGAACGGCGCGGCGAGCATCGACAGCAGCATCGACGCGAGAATCGCCTGCAGCAGCGTCGAATCGACGAGGTGCCGGTCGAGGATCAGGTTCAGCAGCACGAAGCCGAATTCGCCGGCCTGCGCGAGGCCGATGCCCGTGCGCATCGCGACGCCCGGCGTCGCGCCGAACAGCCGCGCGAGCCCGGCGATCATCGTCGCCTTGAACAGGATCTGCCCGACGAAGAAGCCGAGCACGATCAACGGATGCTCCCAGATCACGCGCGGATCGAGCAGCATCCCGGTCGTCACGAAGAACAGGCCGAGCAGCACGTCGCGGAACGGCTTGATGTCCTCCTCCACCTGATGGCGGAACGGCGTCTCGGAAATGAGCATCCCCGCGATGAACGCGCCGAGCGCGAGCGACAGGCCGAAGCGGTCGGTGATGAACGCGGCGCCGAGCGTGACGAGCAGCAGGTTCAGCACGAACAGCTCCTGCGAGCGGCGCCGCGCGACCACGTTGAGCCAGCGCGTCATGAAGCGCTGGCCGATGACGAGCAGCAGCGCGAGCGCGATCACGATCTTGACGGCCGCGAAGCCGAGCGTGAGCGCGAGGTCCTTCGACGATTCGGCGCCAAACGCGGCGATCACGATCAGCAGCGGCACGACCGCGAGATCCTGGAACAGCAGCACGCCGAAGATGTTGCGGCCATGCTCGGTCTCGATCTCGAGCCGCTCGGCGAGCATCTTCGACACGATCGCCGTCGACGACATCGCGAGCGCGCCGCCGAGCGCGATGCTGCCCTGCCACGTGATGTGCACCCAGTGCTCGAACAGCGCGCCGAGCACGAGCGCGAGCACGAGGGTCGCGACGACCTGCAGCAGGCCGAGCCCGAACACGAGCCGCTGCATCGACCTCAGCTTCGCCAGGGAGAATTCGAGGCCGATCGAAAACATCAGGAACACCACGCCGAATTCCGCGAGGTGCTCGGCCCGTTCGAGATCCGCCGCGACGCCGAATGCGTGCGGGCCGACCAGGATGCCAACGGTCAGGTAGCCGAGCATCGGCGGCAGGTTCAACGAGCGGAATACGACGACGCCCACCACCGAGGCCAGCAGCAGCAGCAGGGTCATTTCGAGCGGGGAAATCACAGGCGAAGCGTCCTCGTTCGTCGGGGCCACGGCAAGGCGGGCGCGGGTGGTGGCGGTGGACAGGCGGCATCGGACGAGTCCGAAGCGCGGCGCGGCGAACAAACGCCTTTGCTATACTCCGCGCATGATAGCGAAAATCAATGATGATCGGGCGCTCGCGCTCGCCCGCGACGTGCTCGACATCGAGGCGGACGCCGTGCGCGCGCTGCGCGACCAGCTCGACGGCGGCTTCGTCGAGGCCGTGTCGCTGCTGCTCGGCTGCCGCGGCCGCGTCGTGGTTTCCGGGATCGGCAAATCGGGGCATATCGCCCGCAAGATCGCGGCCACGCTGGCCAGCACCGGTACGCCGGCCTTCTTCGTCCACCCTGCCGAGGCCAGCCACGGCGACCTCGGGATGGTCACCTCCGACGACGTCTTCATCGGCATCTCCTATTCCGGCGAATCGGAAGAACTCGTCGCGATCCTGCCGCTCGTGAAGCGGATCGGCGCGAAGCTGATCGCGATCACGGGCCGCGCGGAGTCGAGCCTCGGCACGCTCGCCGACGTGCACCTGAACGCCGCGGTGTCGAAGGAAGCGTGTCCGCTGAACCTCGCGCCCACCGCGAGCACGACCGCCGCGCTCGCGCTCGGCGACGCGCTCGCCGTCGCCGTGCTCGACGCGCGCGGCTTCGGCTCGGACGATTTCGCGCGCTCGCATCCGGGCGGCGCGCTCGGCCGCCGCCTGCTCACCTACGTGCGCGACGTGATGCGCTCGGGCGACGACGTCCCGTCCGTCGGGCTCGATGCCACGCTGTCGGACGCGCTGTTCCAGATCACCGCGAAGCGCCTCGGCATGACGGCCGTGGTCGACGCCGGCGGCAAGGTCGCCGGCATCTTCACGGACGGCGACCTGCGCCGCGTGCTCGCCCGCGACGGCGACTTCCGCACGCTGCCGATCACCGAAGTCATGACGCGCAACCCGCGCACGATCGCGCCGGATCACCTGGCCGTCGAGGCCGTGGAACTGATGGAGCGCCACCGGATCAACCAGATGCTGGTCGTCGATGCCGACGGCGCGCTGATCGGCGCGCTGAACATGCACGACCTGTTTTCGAAGAAGGTGATCTGATGAGCGCAGCGCTGACTGCGGCCGAACGCGCGAGCCGCGTGAAGCTGATGATTTTCGACGTCGACGGCGTGCTGACCGACGGCGGCCTGCTGTTTACCGCGGCCGGCGACGCGATGAAGTCGTTCAATTCGCTCGACGGCCACGGCGTGAAGCTGCTGGGCGAAGCCGGCATCGCGACCGCGATCATCACGGGCCGCCGCTCGGAGATCGTCGCGGCGCGCGCGAAGGAGATGAAGATCGCGCACCTGTTCCAGGGCGTCGAGAACAAGCTCGCCGTGTTCGCCGACCTGATCGCATCGCTCGGCCTGACGGCCGACGCATGCGGCTACATGGGCGACGACTGGCCCGACCTGCCGGTGCTGCTGCGCTGCGGCTTCGCCACGGCTCCCGCGAACGCGCACCCCGAGGTGATCGCCCGCGCGCACTGGGTCGCCGAGGCCCGCGGCGGCCACGGCGCCGTGCGCGAGGTCTGCGATGCGATCCTGCGCGCGCAGCGCCGCTACGACGCGCTGCTCGCCGCCGCCTGCGGAGCCTGACCGATGAGTACGCATTTCCGTTGGACCCAGATGCTGCCGCTCGCCGCGGTCGCCGCGCTCGCGGGCGTCACCTGGTGGCTGCTGCAGGCCACGCTGCCGCCGCCCGGCGAGGGCGTCGCGCAGCCGAAGCGCCACACGCCCGATTATTTCGCGGACAACTTCTCGGTCACCGAACTCGACCAGACCGGCACGACCCAGTACCGGCTGACGGCCGCGAAGCTGGTCCATTACGAAGACACCGAAGGCAGCGACCTGACCGATCCGGCCATGCGCGCGTTCCAGCCCGGCAAGCCGGTCGTGACGACCACCGCGAAGCGCGGCACCGTCAACGGCGACGTGTCGATCGTCGATTTGTACGACGACGCGCGCATCCTGCGCGCGGCCGGCGGCGGCGATCCGCAGATGCAGGCCGATTCCCAGCATTTCCGGATCTTCGTCAATGACGATGTGATCCAGACCGAAAAGCCGGTTAAACTTCAGCGCGGCCTGTCGCTCGTCAACGCGACCGACGGCATGAAGTACAACAACGTCACCCGGGTCATCGAGCTTTACGGCAACGTGCGCGGCACGATTGCCGCCGCGGACACGTCCGGCGGCTCGAAAGGTCAACCCAAGTGACGCATCCCTCACGTGACTGCATGAACGAACCGTTCCCTCGACTGATTTCCGGCGGCGCTGCGCGCGCCGTCCGCGCCGCGCTCGCCGCGACGCTCGTGGCGCTCCCGCTCGTCGGGCTGGCGCCGCTCGCCCATGCCGAGAAGGCCGACCAGAACAAGCCGATCAACGTCGAGGCCGACAACCTGACCTACGACGATCTGAAGCAGGTCACGGTCGCGACCGGCAACGTCGTGATCACGAAGGGCACGATCATCATCAAGGGCGATCGCGTCGAAGTGCGCCAGGACCCGGAAGGCTATCAGTATGCGACGTCGTTCGGCAGCGGCAAGAAGCACGCGACGTTCCGCCAGAAGCGCGAAGGCCTCGACGAATACATCGACGGCGACGCCGAACGCATCGACTACGACGGCAAGCAGGACCTGACCACGCTGACCACCGCCGCGACCGTGCGCCGCCTGCAGGGCACGTCGACGGTCGCCGACACCGTGCACGGCAGCGTGATCACGTACGACGGCCAGCGCGACTTCTACACCGCGAAAGGCGGCAAGGACGTCGCGGCGCCGGGCAACCCGAACGGCCGCGTGCGCGCGATGCTGTCGCCGAAGAACGGCGGCCCCGCGCCGCTGAACGGCGCGCCGGCCAAGCTGTCGCCGTCGACCACGATCCAGGGAGCACCGGGCCAATGAACGCGCTCCCGAACCGCCAGCCGGCCGGCACGACGAGCTCGCTCGTCGTCCGCAACCTGAAGAAGCGCTACGGCTCGCGCACGGTCGTCAAGGACGTGTCGCTCGACGTGAAGAGCGGCGAAGTCGTCGGCCTGCTCGGCCCGAACGGCGCCGGCAAGACCACGTCGTTCTACATGATCGTCGGCCTCGTGCCGACGGACGCGGGCGAAATCTCGCTGAACGGCAGCTCGATCGGCCTGCTGCCGATCCACAAGCGCGCGTCGCTCGGCCTGTCGTACCTGCCGCAGGAAGCGTCCGTGTTCCGCAAGCTGACCGTCGAGCAAAACATCCGCGCGGTGCTCGAGCTGCAGTACGGCGAAGACGGCAAGCGGCTGTCGAAGGACGCGATCTCGTCGCGCACCGAAGCGCTGCTCGACGAGTTGCAGATCGGCCACCTGCGCGAGAACCCCGCGCTGTCGCTGTCGGGCGGCGAACGACGCCGCGTCGAAATCGCGCGCGCCCTCGCGACCAACCCGAGCTTCATCCTGCTCGACGAACCGTTCGCCGGCGTCGACCCGATCGCGGTGCTCGAGATCCAGAAGATCGTCAAGTTCCTGAAACAGCGCAACATCGGCGTGCTGATCACGGACCACAACGTCCGCGAAACGCTCGGCATCTGCGACCACGCGTACATCATCAGCGACGGGTCGGTGCTGGCCGCCGGCGCGCCGAGCGAAATCATCGAAAACGAAAGCGTGCGCCGCGTGTACCTCGGCGAACACTTCCGCATGTAACGTCCTCCTCGTGGCTGGCTGCACCCCGCCCGGCATCGCCGCGGGGGGGGGGGCCCCGCTTTGCATCCACGCCCGCGGCCCTGCCCGCGGCCGGGCGGCGCGCCGCGCGTAATCGCGGATGGCTCAATGCGCCTGGGTCGTGGCAAACTGCCGGTATGACTCCCTCCTTGCCATGAAAGCCAGCCTTCAACTCCGCCTGTCGCAACATCTTGCGCTGACGCCCCAGCTGCAGCAATCGATCCGGCTCCTGCAGTTGTCGACGCTCGAATTGCAGCAGGAAGTCGCGATGGCCGTCGCGCAGAACCCGCTGCTCGAGAACGACGACGAATGGATCGCGAGCCCGCTGCGCGTCGCGGCCGACGGATCGCTGATCGCGCAGACGCCGCCCGCCTCGAACACCGAACCCGCCGCGGCCAACGGCAGCAGTACGTCCAGCGATCGCGCGGAGCGCGACGAGCCGGCCGGCGCCGACGAATACGACGGTTACGGCTCCGCCGACGGCAACGACGGCCCGCAGTGGAACCTCGACGAATACGGCCGCTCGAGCGGCGCGTCCGACGACGACGACCTGCCGCCGCTGCAGGTGCAGGAAGCCGCGACGTCGCTGCGCGACCACCTGTCCGCGCAGTTGCGCGTCACGCAGGCCGGCCCGCGCGATCGCGCGCTCGTGATGTTCCTGATCGAATCGCTCGACGACGACGGTTACCTGACCGCCACGCTCGACGAAGTGCTCGCCGACCTGCCGCCCGAACTGGAAATCGACTGCGACGAACTGAACGCGGCGCTCGCGCTGCTGCACAGCTTCGACCCGGCCGGCGTCGGCGCGCGCTCGGCCTCCGAATGCCTGAAGCTGCAGCTGCTGCGCCTCGATCCGTCCCCCACGCGCACGCTCGCGCTCGAGATCGTGTCGCAGCATCTCGAACTGCTCGCCGCACGCGACTTCACACGGTTGCGCAAGCACCTGAAGGCGAGCGACGACGCGCTGCGCGACGCGCATGCGCTGATCCGCTCGCTGGAGCCGTTCCCCGGCGCCGCATACGGCAAGGCCGAGGCCGACTACGTCGTGCCCGACATCATCGTGAAGAAGGCCGGCCAGGGATGGCTCGCGGAGCTCAATCCGGAGGTCGTGCCGCGCCTGCGGATCAACAACCTGTACGCGAACATCCTGCGCAACAGCCGCGGCGATCCGTCGGCCGGATCGCTGAAGCAGCAGCTCCAGGAAGCACGCTGGTTGATCAAGAACATCCAGCAGCGTTTCGAGACGATCCTGCGTGTCGCGCAGGCTATTGTCGAGCGTCAGAAGAATTTCTTTGCGCACGGTGAAATTGCCATGCGCCCCTTGGTTTTGCGGGAAATAGCTGATACGCTGGGCCTACACGAGTCGACTGTCAGCCGTGTGACAACCGGGAAGTACATGCTGACCCCGTTCGGGACGCTGGAATTTAAGTACTTCTTCGGATCTCACGTCTCGACCGACACCGGTGGCGCCGCCTCGTCGACCGCCATCCGAGCCCTCATCAAGCAACTGATAGGAGCTGAAGACCCAAAATCGCCACTTTCGGACAGCCGCATTGCCGAGCTGCTGGCAGAACAGGGTTTCGTGGTCGCGCGCCGCACGGTTGCGAAATATCGCGAAGCCCTCAAGATCCCGGCAGTGAATCTGCGCAAGTCTCTTTAAGCCTGCTGCCTGCCCGGCGGCAGGCGTGTCCCGACCACCGCGCACACGGGGAACAGGCCGGGCGACCTGTCCGCGATACGCCGCCTTTCCGCGGCATGGGCAAGTCGACCGGAGCGCCGCCTCGATGCGGCCGGGTGGTCACTCGCTTGGAGAAGCACTATGAACCTGAAGATCAGTGGACATCATCTCGAAGTCACGCCTGCCATTCGCGAATACGTGATCACCAAGCTGGACCGGGTGCTACGGCATAGCGATCAGGTGATCGATGGCACTGTGATCCTCTCGGTCGACAACCACAAGGAAAAGGACAAGCAGCAGCGCGCGGAAATCAACCTGCACCTGAAGGGCAAGGACATCTTCGTCGAAAGCGCGAACGGCAACCTGTATGCCGCGATCGATCTGTTGATCGACAAGCTGGATCGCCAGGTCGTCAAGCACATGGAGCGCCTGCAAACGCACGCGCACGACCCGATCAAGCTGCAGCCGTCGATCGACCAGATCGAACTGCCGCCGCAATAACCGTCACCGCAACACGCACGCCGCCCGGTTCGCCGGGCGTTTTTTTTGCCACGCCGAGCGCAGGTGCCACCGGTCCGTCCGTGCTGCGCCACGCACGCGGCTGTGCTCTATAATGTTCCGGTTATCGCCGGGGGGTGTTGGATGCGGTAGCGGCGTTGCAGGTTGCCATGCCACATGCCTTGATATCGCCGAACATGGAAAATCAGTCCGCCGCCGCAAGGAGACCCCAGGCCGCCCAATCGCCTGCCAACATGAATCGCCTAGCCAAAATCCTGCCCATAGAGAACGTCGTCATCGACCTCTCGGTCACCAGCAAGAAACGCGTCTTCGAACAAGCCGGGCTGATGTTCGAGAATCAGAACGGCATCGGCCGCAGCACCGTCACGGACAACCTGTTCGCGCGCGAGCGCCTCGGTTCGACCGGGCTCGGCGAAGGTGTCGCGATTCCGCACGGCCGCATCAAGGGCCTCAAGCATCCGCTCGCCGCGTTCGTCCGCCTCGCCGATGCGATCCCGTTCGAAGCGCCCGACGGTCAGCCTGTCGGTCTCCTGATCTTCCTGCTCGTCCCCGAGCAAGCCACCCAGCAGCACCTCGAGATCCTGTCGGAAATCGCGCAACTGCTGTCCGACCGCGACGCACGCGAGCGTCTGCACAACGAAACGGATATCGCCGAGTTGCATCGCCTGCTCACTCAGTGGCAACCTTGAGTTGTTCCGGGCGGAATATTTCCCCGTACGAGGCGGCACGCGCCGCCCAGGGCCGCCCGGCGCCGGCCCGGCATGGCGACGTCCGTCGCCGCGCGCCCGCACCGGCCCATTGGAGTGACGAGAGTCATGGATACGTCCAGCATCAACGCCCAGAGCATCTTCGACGACAACGCAGCGACGCTGAAACTGAGCTGGCTGACGGGGCATGAAGGCTGGGAGCGCGGCTTTTCGGCCGACACGGTCGGCAACGCAACGTCGAGCGCCGACCTCGTCGGCCACCTGAACCTGATCCACCCGAACCGGATCCAGGTGCTCGGCGAAGCCGAAATCGACTACTACCAGCGCCAGACCGACGAAGACCGCTCGCGCCACATGGCCGAGCTGATCGCACTCGAACCTCCGTTTCTCGTCGTCGCCGGCGGCGCCGCGGCGCCGCCCGAACTGGTGCTGCGCTGCACGCGCTCGTCCACGCCGCTGTTCACGACGCCGATGTCGGCCGCCGCGGTGATCGACAGCCTGCGGCTCTACATGTCGCGCATCCTCGCGCCGCGCGCGACGCTGCACGGCGTGTTTCTCGACATCCTCGGGATGGGCGTGCTGCTGACCGGCGATTCCGGCCTCGGCAAGAGCGAGCTCGGCCTCGAGCTGATCAGCCGCGGCCACGGCCTCGTCGCCGACGACGCGGTCGATTTCGTCCGTCTCGGCCCCGATTTCGTCGAAGGCCGCTGCCCGCCGCTGCTGCAGAACCTGCTCGAAGTGCGCGGCCTCGGCCTGCTCGACATCAAGACGATCTTCGGCGAAACCGCGGTGCGACGAAAAATGAAGCTGAAGCTGATCGTCCAGCTCGTGCGTCGCCCCGACGGCGAATTCCAGCGCCTGCCGCTCGAAAGCCAGACCGTCGACGTGCTCGGCTTGCCGATCAGCAAGGTCACGATCCAGGTCGCGGCCGGCCGCAACCTCGCGGTGCTCGTCGAGGCGGCCGTCCGGAACACGATCCTGCAGTTGCGCGGAATCGACACGTTGCGCGATTTCATGGATCGGCAACGACTCGCGATGCAGGATCCCGACAGTCAGTTCCCCGGCAAACTGGTGTAACCCGCACGCGCCGGCCGCGCAACGCCGACGCGTCGAGCCGGTGCTATGATGAAACGTCAGGATTCTCCGTTCCCATGCGCATCGTCCTCATCACCGGCATCTCCGGCTCAGGCAAGTCCGTCGCGCTGAACGCGCTCGAGGACGCAGGCTATTACTGCGTCGACAACCTGCCGCCGCACGTGCTTCCCGAACTCGCCCGCTACCTCGAGCAGGACGGCCAGCGCCGGCTCGCGGTTGCGATCGACGCGCGCTCGAGCGCATCGCTCGACGAAATGCCCGGCCTGATCCGCGAGCTGTCCCGCGAGCACGACGTGCGCGTGCTGTTCCTCAACGCGAGCACCCAGGCGCTGATCCAGCGCTTCTCCGAAACGCGCCGCCGCCATCCGTTGTCCGGCTCGCTGTCGCACGATGCGGACGTCGGCCTGCTGTCGTCGCTCGAGGAAGCGATCGAGCGCGAGCGCGAGCTTGTCGCGCCGCTCGCCGAATTCGGCCACCAGATCGATACCAGCACGCTGCGCGCGAACGCGCTGCGCACCTGGGTCAAGCGCTTCATCGAGCAAAAGAACAACGACCTGATGGTGATGTTCGAATCGTTCGGCTTCAAGCGCGGCGTGCCGCTCGACGCCGACCTGATGTTCGACGTGCGCGCGCTGCCGAATCCGTACTACGACCACGAGTTGCGCCCGCTCACCGGGCTCGACCAGCCGGTCATCGCCTTTCTCGACGCACTGCCGATCGTCCACCAGATGATCGACGACATCCATGCGTTCCTGATGAAATGGCTGCCGCACTTCCGCGACGACAACCGCAGCTACCTGACCGTCGCCATCGGCTGCACGGGCGGCCAGCATCGCTCGGTGTTCATCGCGGAAACGCTCGCCGCGCGCCTGGCGCGCGAGGCGAACGTGATCGTGCGGCATCGTGACGCGCCCGTGGATGTCGACGCGTCGTCGCGGCTCGTCTCCGAGGTCGACCGACCCTAGCGACACCCGCCCCCACGCCCGCGCGCCATGTCCTCCTTATCGACCACCCTGATCGACCTGCCGCTGTTTCCGCTGCACACGGTGCTGTTTCCTGGAGGGCTGCTCCCGCTCAAGGTGTTCGAGGCGCGCTATCTCGACATGTCGCGCGCCTGCCTGCGCGACGACGCACCGTTCGGCGTGTGCCTGCTCAAGAGCGGGCCCGAAGTCGCGCAGGACGGCGCGGTGTCGGTGCCCGAAACCATCGGCTGCATGGCGCGCATCACCGAGTGCGATACCGGCGAATTCGGGATGCTGTATCTGCAGGCGGTCGGCACGCAGCGTTTCGAGCTGCTGTCGTATCGCGTCGAAGGCAACGGGCTGCTGGTCGGCATCGCGGAGCCGCTGCCCGACGACATTCCGCTCGAAGGCGAACAGGCGCTCGCGCAGTTCGGCTCGTGCGCCGAGGTGCTCGAACGCATCATCGATGCGCTGAAAAAATCCGATCCGCAGAAAATGCCGTTCGGCGAACCGTTCCGCCTCGACGATCCGAGCTGGGTATCGAATCGCCTCGCGGAACTGCTACCGCTCGACCTGCGCGCGCGGCAGAAGCTGATGGAATTTCCGGACGTCGGCGCGCGCATCGACGCCGTGCACCACGTGCTCGACCGGCACGGCTGGCTGTAGCGACCGCGCGCCGATCCGCCGCGAGTCGCGCGTCGCGCCCGCCCGAAGGCCATTCCTTCCTGCGGGCGACAACGCGGCGCCTTCGCGAACGCGGCCCGCGCCGCGCCCTTCCCCGTTCGTTACAGCAACGGCCCGCTCAGCGCATCGAGCAGCTTGCGCACGGGCGCCGGCACGCCGTACGCGTCGAGCCGGCTCAGCGGCACCCATGCGGTGTCCGCGTCCCGCGCCTGCGACGGCAGGCCGCCGCCGTCGGCCACATCGCTCAGCCGCGGCTCGATCTCGAGCCGGAAATGCGTGAACGTATGCGTGAGCGGCGCAAGCGGCACCGTGCCGCCGCCGCCGAAACCGCGCGCGAGATCGGCGAGCGCGGCATCGCCGTCCGCTTGCGGCAGGCTCCACAGGCCGCCCCAGATGCCGGTCGGCGGCCGTCGCTCGAGCAGCACGGCGTCGCCGTCGCGCAGCACGAGCATCCAGGTCTTGCGCGTCGGCACGGCCTTCTTCGGCCGGGCGGCCGGCAGTTCGCGCTGCCGGCCGGTCGATTGCGCGACGCAGTCGCCCGCGAACGGGCAGCGCGCGCAGTCGGGCTTGCCGCGCACGCACAGCGTCGCGCCCAGGTCCATCAGCCCCTGCGTATACGCGCTCACGTCGGCCGCGTTCGCGGCATCGGGCAGCAGCGATTCGGCGAGCGCCCACATGTCGTTCTCGACCCGCTTCTCGCCCGGAAAGCCCTCGACGCCGAATACCCGCGCGAGCACGCGCTTCACGTTGCCGTCGAGGATCGTCGCGCGCGCGCCGTACGCAAACGACGCGATCGCGGCGGCCGTCGAGCGGCCGATGCCGGGCAGTTCGGCCAGTGCGTCGGGCGTCGCCGGAAACGCGCCGCCGTGCTCGGCGACGACGACCTGCGCGCAGCGGTGCAGGTTGCGCGCGCGCGAGTAGTAGCCGAGCCCCGCCCATAGCGCCATCACGTCGTCGGCCGGCGCGGCCGCGAGCGCGGCGACGTCGGGGTAGCGGTCGAGAAAACGCGTGTAATACGGAATGACGGTCGACACCTGCGTCTGCTGGAGCATGATTTCCGACAGCCAGATCCGGTACGGATCGCGGGTGTTCTGCCACGGCAGGTCATGGCGGCCATGCTCGCGCTGCCACGCGACGAGACGCGTGGCGAACGTGCGGTGCAGCGGCGTGACGGGGAACGGAGCGGGGGCGATGCGGGGCGGCTTCAAGTTATCTGATCGGGGAAAAGGGTTTCAACGCTGGCACGTCGGGCAGAAATAGGTCGACCGCTGGCCCTGCACGATCTGGCGGATCGGCGTGCCGCATACGCGGCAAGGCTGGCCGGCACGATCGTAGACGAAGCAATCGAGCTGGAAGTAGCCGCTTTCGCCGTTGCTGCCGACGAAATCGCGCAACGTGCTGCCGCCGCGCTCGATCGCGTCGGCGAGCGTCGCGCGCACCGCATCGGCCAGCCGCTCGTAGCGCGGCAGCGAAACCTTGCCGGCGGCCGTCGTCGGCCGGATGCCGGCGCGAAACAGGCTCTCCGACGCATAGATGTTGCCGACGCCGACGACCATGTCGCCCGCCAGCAGCGCCTGCTTGACCGACACCGTGCGGCCGCGCGTGCGCGCATGCAGCAGCGCGCCGGTGAACGCCGGCGAGAACGGCTCGACGCCGAGGCTCGCGAGCAGCGGATGCGCATGCACGTCACCGGCTTCGCGCGGGTGCCACAGCACGGCGCCGAAGCGGCGCGGATCGCGGAAGCGCAGCACGAATTCGTCGAAGATCCAGTCGATGTGGTCGTGCTTCGCGGCGATCGGCACGCCGGCCGCGGGCAGCACGCGCAGCGTGCCCGTCATCCCGAGATGGACGATGAACCAGCCCGCATCGACTTCGAACAGCAGGTACTTGCCGCGGCGCTCGACGGCGAGCACCTCGCGCGCGCGCAATTGCTCGGCGAGCCCGGCCGGCACGGGCCAGCGCAGCATCGCGGTACGGACGTCGACACGCTCGACGCGGCGGCCCGCGACAAAGGGCTCGATGCCCCGGCGCGTGACTTCGACTTCTGGCAACTCTGGCATGTTTTGCGGGTCTGAGGCTACGGTCTGCTTACATAGGGAACGCGCATGCGCCGCCGCGAGAACGGCCGTTCTCGCGGCGGCCCCGAATTAAACACGGGAATGCCCGAAATCGCTCGCCTGGCAGCACGCGAGGCGGGCGATTTCGGGCATTCGCATGGGGGTTCCACAGGTAAACGGACCCTATCACGATCGTGCGTGTATTGTAGCGAGCGCGTTACAATCGGTTGAAACATCGAACGGATTTCCATGACCCTGCCCTCGAAGCTGCTTCAGGAGCGCCCCGCCGCCGTGCGCGGCGCGCGCGCCTTCCCGGTCCGCCGTGCACTCGGTGCCGCGCTGTTTGCCGCCTGGACCCTCACCGCCTTTCCGGCCCACGCGCAGAATCCGGCATCGGACGACGCGGAGCCGCAGGGTGCGTTCGAGCACGTGTTGCCGGACGAGCAGAAGAATCTCCCCGGCGTGCCGCTGACGAGCCAGATCGTCTACCAGGTGCTCGCCGCCGAGGTCGCGCTCCAGCGCAACCAGCCGGCGCCGGCGTACCAGACCTACCTCGCGCTGGCCCGCGACACGCGCGATCCGCGCATGGCGCAGCGCGCGACCGAAATCGCGCTCGGCGCGCAGAGCCCGGCCGACGCGCTGTCCGCCGCGAACCTGTGGCGTCAGTACGCACCGGATTCGAACCGCGCGTCGCAGGTCGACGCCGCGCTGCTGGTGCTCGCCGGCAAGCCGGCCGACGCGCAGCCGATGCTCGCGCGCGAGCTGGCCCGCGCGACCGGCGACACGCGCGGCCCGGCGATCCTCGCGCTGCAGGCGCTGCTCGTGCGCGGCCCCGACCGCGTCGGCGGCCTCGCGGTGCTGAAGGACATGCTGAAGAACGACATGAACCGCCCCGAAGCGCAGCTCGCGATCGCGCGGCAGCAGCTCGCGGTCGACGACAAGGAAGGCGCCGCGCAATCGCTGAAGCAGGCGCTGCAGATCCGCCCCGACTACCTGCCGGCGGCGCTGATGCTGTCGCAGATGGGGCCGGCGGAACGCGCGGCGGGCATCGCGTCGTTCGAGAAGTATGTTCAGCAGAATCCGAAGTCGCGCGACGCACGGCTCGCGCTGTCGCAGCTCTATCTCGCCGACGATCGCCTCGACGACGCGCAGAAGCAGTTCGAGACGATGCGCAAGCTCGACGCGAAGGATCCGACGCCGCTGATGGCGCTCGCGCTGATCAAGATCCAGCAGAAGAAACTCGACGAGGCGACCGGCTACCTGAAGCAATACGTGCAGCTCGCCGACAAGCAGCCGAACCTCGACGTCGGCCAGGGCTACATCTACCTCGCGCAGATCGCGATCGACCAGAACAACGACGCGCAGGCGTCGCAATGGCTCGACAAGGTCGACCAGACGAGCCAGCACTACCTGCCCGCGCAGATCACGCGTGCGCAGCTGCTGCAGAAACAGGGCAAGACCGACGAGGCGCGCAAGGTGCTCGACAACCTGCCGATCTCGGATCCGCGCGACGCGGCCGTGGTGGCGCGCACCGATGCGTCGATCCTGTTCACCGCGAAGCGCTATCCGGAAGCGGAGGCGCGGCTCGGGCAGGCCGTCCAGGACTTCCCGGACGATCCCGACCTGCGCTACGACTACGCGATGGCGGCCGAAAAGACCGGCCACTACGCGACGATGGAAAAGCAGTTGCGCGAGTTGATCCGTACGCAGCCCGACAACCCGCAGGCCTACAACGCGCTCGGCTATTCGCTCGCCGACCGCAACCAGCGCCTGCCCGAGGCCAGCAAGCTGATCGACAAGGCGATGGCGCTCGCGCCGAACGACGCGTACATCATGGACAGCCTCGGCTGGGTGAAGTACCGGATGGGCGACACGGCCGGCGCGACGAAGGTGCTGCAGCGTGCATACGAACTGCAGCCGAACGCCGAGATCGGCGCGCATCTCGGCGAAGTGCTGTGGAAGAGCGGCGCGCAGGACGACGCGCGCAACGCGTGGCGTGCCGCACAGAAGCTCGAGCCCGACAACGAAACGCTCGTGCAGACGCTCAAACGCCTGCAGATCAACGGCCTCTGATGCGGATGTTCCCGATGTTTTCCCTGTCCTCCCGCGCGCGGCGCACGCTGGCCGCGGCCGGCGCGGCGCTCGCGCTCGCCGGCTGCGCGAGCACTCCGCCGTCGGCCAACGCGCCGACGGGCGCCGTGCTGCAGACGGCGGCGGCGCATGCGTACCACGGCCGCTTCGCGGTGCGGTACGACGATCGTCTCGGCAACCCGCAGAACGTGTACGGCAACTTCGACTGGCAGGAGCACGGCGACGACGTGTCGCTCGAACTGCGCAGCCCGCTCGGCCAGACGCTCGCGGTCGTGAAATCGACGCCGCGCGCGGCGTCGCTCGAATTGCCGAACCGCCCGACCCAATATGCGCCCGACGTCGGCGACCTGATGCAGAAAACGCTCGGCTTCGAGCTGCCGCTCGCGGGCCTGCGCTACTGGCTGCTGCCGACCGCCGCGCCCGCGACGCCCGCCGAAACCGTGCGCGACCCGGCCGACGGCACGCGCATCAAGCAGTTGCGCCAGGACGGCTGGACGATCGACTACCTTGCCTACGCGGATGCCCCGGCCACGGGCGTCAAACGCGTCAACCTCGTGCGCGCCACGCCGCCGCTCGACATCAAGCTCGTGCTCGATCAGTAAGGGGCAGCGCTGCATGAGCGTTTTTTTGTTTCCGGCGGTGCCTAGCCGCCGCCACACTCCTTACGCCATTGTCTAAAGGAGTATTCTCTTTGAGCAGTTCCGTCATGGATTCGACCCGCTCGCTGCGCAACTGCCTGGCGCCCGCGAAACTCAACCTGTTCCTGCACATCACCGGCCGCCGTCCGAACGGCTATCACGATCTGCAGAGCGTATTCCAGCTGCTGAACTGGGGCGACACGCTGCACTTCACGCGGCGCGACGACGGCCGCGTCGCACGCGTCACCGACGTGCCGGGCGTGCCCGAGGAAAGCGATCTCGTCGTGCGCGCGGCGAACCTGCTGAAAGCGCATACGGGCACCGCGCACGGCGTCGACATCGAGATCGACAAGATCCTGCCGATGGGCGCCGGGCTCGGCGGCGGCAGCTCCGACGCGGCGACGACGCTGCTCGCGCTGAACCGCCTGTGGCAACTCGATTTGCCGCGCGCCGAACTCCAGGCGCTCGCGGTCAAACTCGGCGCCGACGTCCCGTTTTTTATTTTTGGAAAAAATGCGTTCGCGGAGGGTATCGGAGAAGAATTAGCTGAGGTACAATTGCCGACTCGCTGGTTCTTGGTTGTGACGCCACGCGTTCATGTCCCGACCGCTGAAATATTTTCAGATGAGTTGTTGACAAGAAATACGAAGCCCGTCACAATTGCTGACTTTCTTGCACAGCAAACCAGCGATGCGGGATGGCCAGATAGCTTCGGTCGGAACGATATGCAGGAAGTTGTAACAAGGAAGTACGCGGAAGTTGCGCAGGCGGTCAAATGGTTGTATGATGTGACCCCCGCGAGGATGACCGGCTCCGGAGCAAGCGTGTTTGCAGCGTTTCACAGCAAGCACGAGGCAGAAGCGGCGAAAGCCAAGCTGCCCGCCAGTTGGAATGGCGCAGTTGCCGAGAGTCTGAACGAGCATCCGCTCTTCGCTTTCGCGTCATGAAGTTTTACTTTGCCGAACGGCCTACACAAGTTCGGTGAAGTTATCAGTTAAGTGTAGGGGAGTCGCCAAGTTGGTCAAGGCACCGGATTTTGATTCCGGCATGCGAGGGTTCGAGTCCTTCCTCCCCTGCCAAAAATTTTCCCGCATTTCCCGCCCAAGCCTGAAGCAGGTGCACGATGAGCAGCCACAGCCATGATGGCCTGATGGTCTTTACTGGCAACGCGAATCCCGCGCTCGCCCAGGAAGTCGTCAGTATCCTTGGTATTCCCCTCGGCAAAGCGATGGTCAGCCGTTTCTCCGACGGCGAAATCCAGGTCGAGATCCAGGAAAACGTGCGCGGCAAGGACGTCTTCGTCCTGCAATCCACGTGCGCACCGGCGAACGACAATCTGATGGAACTGATGATCATGGTCGATGCGCTCAAGCGCGCCTCCGCCGGCCGGATCACCGCTGCCATCCCCTACTTCGGCTATGCGCGTCAGGATCGCCGCCCGCGTTCGGCGCGCGTCGCGATCTCGGCGAAGGTCGTCGCGAACATGCTGGAAATCGCCGGCGTCGAGCGGATCATCACGATGGATCTGCACGCCGACCAGATTCAGGGCTTCTTCGACATCCCGGTCGACAACATCTACGCGACGCCGATCCTGCTGGGCGACGTGCGCAAGCAGAACTACTCGGATCTGCTCGTCGTGTCGCCGGACGTCGGCGGCGTGGTGCGTGCCCGGGCGCTCGCGAAGCAGCTCAACTGCGATCTCGCGATCATCGACAAGCGTCGTCCGAAGGCGAACGTCGCCGAAGTGATGAACATCATCGGTGAAGTCGAAGGCCGCACCTGCGTGATCATGGACGACATGGTCGATACGGCAGGCACGCTCTGCAAGGCTGCACAAGTGCTGAAGGCGCGCGGTGCGAAGCAGGTGTTCGCGTACGCGACGCACCCGGTCCTGTCGGGCGGCGCCGCCGAGCGTATCGCCGCATCGGAACTCGACGAGCTGGTCGTCACCGATACGATTCCGCTGTCGGCCGAATCGCTGGCATGCTCGAAGATCCGCTCGCTGACGAGCGCGAGCCTGCTGGCCGAGACGTTCTCGCGGATCCGCCGCGGCGATTCGGTGATGTCGCTGTTCGCGGAATCCTGATCGCGAATCGACGGAACAAAGCATGCGCGAAAAGCGAAGCGGCAACGCTTCGCTTTTTGCACAATCGGACGGGATAGACGAAACCCCGGCCGTTTCATCGGGGGCCGTTTGATGGCCCCGTTTTACTGCCTGGTCGCGGGCAGCACATGGAGAATCACATGAAAGTCGTCGCTTTCGAGCGCCAACAGCAAGGTACGGGTGCGAGCCGCCGCCTGCGCAACGCCGGTAAGACCACGGGTATCGTCTACGGTGGCGAAGCAGCCCCGCAAAAGATCGAACTGGATCACAACGCGCTGTGGCATGCACTGAAGAAGGAAGCCTTCCACTCGTCGATCCTCGACCTGGAAGTCGCTGGCCAGTCGCAACAGGTTCTGCTGCGCGACGTGCAATACCACCCGTTCAAGCAACTCGTGCTGCACGTGGACTTCCAGCGCGTCGACGCGAAGAAGAAGCTGCACACGAAGGCACCGCTGCACTTCCTGAACGCGGAAGTCAGCCCGGCCGTGAAGCTGTCGAGCGCGATCGTCTCGCACGTCGCGACGGAAATCGAAATCGAGTGCCTGCCGGCTGACCTGCCGGAGTTCCTCGAAGTCGACCTGTCGAAGATCGAAGCCGGTCAATCGCTGCACGCGAAGGACATCGCGCTGCCGAAGGGCGTCGCGCTGGTCGCACACGTCGACGCGGAAAACCCGGTCATCGCTTCGGCGACGGTCCCGGCGGGTGCCGTGTCGGACGCAGCAGAAGGCGAAACGCCGGCTGCCTAAGCGGCTGCCTGCACGCCCCATCGATCCGTTTCACGAAACGGTCGACGCAACCCGCCGCGGCTTGCCCGGCGGGTTTTTCTTTTTCTGCGCCCAGGCGGCAGCCGCCGCCTTCGAAACGTCATGATCAAACTGATCGTCGGCCTCGGCAATCCCGGGGCGGAATACACCGCGACGCGCCACAACGCCGGTTTCTGGCTGATCGACCAGCTCGCTCGCGAAGCCGGCACGACGCTGCGCGACGAACGCCGCTTCCACGGCTTCTACGCGAAAGCGCGCCTGCACGGCGAGGAAGTGCATCTGCTCGAGCCGCAGACCTACATGAACCGCTCCGGCCAGTCGGTCGTCGCGCTCGCGCAATTCTTCAAGATCCTGTCCGACCAGATCCTCGTCGCGCACGACGAGCTCGACCTGCCGCCCGGCACCGTGAAGCTGAAGCTCGGCGGCGGCAGCGGCGGCCACAACGGCCTGAAGGACATCACCGCGCACCTGTCGTCGCAGCAATACTGGCGGCTGCGGATCGGCATCGGCCATCCGCGCGACCTGATTCCGGAAAGCGCGCGCGCCGGCGCGAAGCCCGACGTCGCGAACTTCGTGCTGAAACCGCCGCGCCGCGAGGAACAGGACGTGATCGACGCATCGATCGAACGCGCGCTCGCCGTGATGCCGATGGTCGTCAAGGGCGAACTCGACCGCGCGACGATGCAGCTGCATCGCAGCTGACCGCACCGCGCACGGGTCGGTGCATCGGCCATCCGGCCAACCCGGCGGCCTCGCCTGACCCACCGCGACGCGCACATGCGGTAATCTGGGCGTTTTGCCCGACAGGAGCCAAGCGGTGAGCCGTTACTGGAGCGACGTCGTTCAGCAATTGGTGCCTTACGTGCCGGGCGAACAGCCCGCGCTTGCGCACCCCGTCAAGCTGAACACCAACGAGAATCCCTATCCGCCGTCGCCGCGCGTCGTCGCGGCGATCGCACGCGAACTCGGCGACACCGGCGACACGCTGCGCCGCTATCCCGACCCGGTCGCACGCGCGCTGCGCGAGACGGTCGCGGCCCATCACCGCATCCAGCCCGAACAGGTGTTCGTCGGCAACGGCTCCGACGAGGTGCTCGCGCATGCGTTCCAGGCGCTGCTCAAGCACGACCGGCCGCTGCGCTTTCCCGACATCACGTACAGCTTCTATCCGACCTACGCGCGCCTGTACGGCGTCGAGACCACGATCGTGCCGCTCGCGGATGATTTCTCGATCCGCGTCGACGACTATCTCGACGACGCCGGCGGCGTGCTGTTTCCGAACCCGAACGCGCCGACCGGGCGCGCGCTGCCGCTCGCGGACGTCGAGCGGATCGCGGCCGCGAACCCGTCGTCGGTCGTCGTGATCGACGAAGCGTACGTCGACTTCGGCGCGCAGTCGGCCATCACGCTGATCGACCGCCATCCGAACCTGCTCGTCGTGCATACGACGTCGAAGGCGCGCTCGCTCGCGGGCATGCGCGTCGGCTTCGCGTTCGGCGATGCGGCGCTGATCGACGCGCTGAACCGCGTGAAGGACAGCTTCAATTCGTATCCGCTCGACCGGCTCGCGCAGGCCGCCGCGCAGGCTGCATATGAAGACACCGATTATTTCAACGCCACCTGCCGGCGCGTGATCGACAGCCGGGCGCGGCTCACGCATGCGCTCGCCGCGCTCGGCTTCGAGATCGTGCCGTCGGCCGCGAATTTCGTGTTCGCGCGCCATCCCGCGCACGATGCGGGCGCGATCGCGGCGAAGCTGAAGGAACGGGAAATTTTCGTGCGGCACTTCCGGCTGCCGCGGATCGACCAGCATCTGCGCATCACCGTCGGCACCGATGCCGAATGCGATGCGCTCGTCGCGGCGTTGGGCGAGCTGCTGGGCTGATATGGAAGAACCGGCGCCGGTCTGAATAGAAAGCGCGACGCGCGCCCGTCGATCGGAGCGCGCGTCAGCGCAGGATCACGACGCGTCGTCGCCCTTCACGGCGATCAACGCGTGGTACTTCTCCATCAATTGCGCGTGCGATTCGTCATGCTGCGGATCGCGCGGAATGCATTCGACCGGACACACCTGCTGGCACTGCGGTTCGTCGAAATGGCCGACGCACTCGGTGCACTTGTTCGGGTCGATCACGTAGATATCCGGGCCCATCGAAATCGCGCCGTTCGGGCACTCGGGCTCGCACACGTCGCAATTGATGCACTCGTCGGTAATCATCAAAGCCATGCTGATCTCACTTCTTCAGGCCGGCGGCCGGCTTCGCAACGAAACCGGCCGGCGCCGCATCACGCGGCAGGGCCTCCCATCGCCGTGACTTTCTCGGTCAGCCACTTCTCGACGGACGGAAACACGAATTTGCTGACATCGCCGCCCAATTGCGCGATTTCGCGCACGATCGTCCCCGAGATGAACTGGTACTGGTCGGACGGCGTCATGAACATCGTCTCGACGTCGGGCAGCAGATAGCGGTTCATCCCCGCCATCTGGAACTCGTATTCGAAATCGGATACGGCGCGCAGCCCGCGCACGATCACGCGCGCATTGTTGACGCGGACGAAATCCTTCAGGAGGCCGGTGAAACTCATCACCTTCACGTTCGGATAATGGCCGAGCACCTCGTTCGCAATCGTCAGACGTTCTTCGAGCGAGAAAAACGGCTTCTTCGCGCGGCTGTCGGCAACGCCCACCACCAGCGTATCAAAAATGCTCGACGCACGCCGCACGAGGTCTTCGTGCCCGCGCGTCAGCGGATCGAACGTACCGGGATACACGGCGACTACCATGTCGCTCCTCCTGTCATCACGCAAACGGGATGGCAGCCGTGCGATGCACGCGCCGCTGCCGAGATGGGCATGCGTCGCCTTCGCGGCGCGCCGCCTCGTATGGAACGCGCATTATTCATCATTTTCGCGGCGCAGCAAATGATAGTGAACCGCACCGGCCTTGCCGTGCTTCACCACCTGCCAGCCCGCGAGCGCGTCGTGCGCGGCCGGATCGAGTTCCGCCCCCGTTTCGACGTACAGCGCGCCGCCGGCCGCGACGAGCGGCGCCGACAGCGCGATCGCGCGCTCGAGCGCGGCCAGATCGTCGAACGGCGGATCGAGGAACACGACGTCGAACGCGCCCGGCGTGAGCCCGGCCGCGAGCCGCAGCGCATCGGCTTCGGCGATCTCGACCGAACGGGCGCCGAGCTTGTCCTTGATCGCACGCAACTGCTGCGCGGCGCGCGGATGGCGCTCGACCATCACGACGCTCGCCGCGCCGCGCGATGCGGCCTCGAAACCGAGTGCGCCGGTGCCCGCGAACAGGTCGAGGCAGCGCCGGCCTTCGAGATCCTGGCCGAGCCAGTTGAACAGCGTCTCGCGTACGCGATCGGGGGTCGGGCGCAGGCCGTCGAGATCGAGCACCGCGAGCGGCGTGCGTTTCCAGTCGCCGCCGATGATGCGGATCGTGTGCGGCTTGCCGCGGCTGGAAGGGGCCGCCGGGCGGCCGGAAGAGGAACGGGACATACGGGATATCGACAACGGAGGAACCGGGCGCGCGCGAGGGGCGCCGCCAAACAGGCGCACGTTACCACAGCGGCGACGCGCACTGACGCGAGCGCCGCGCCGCACTGATAAAATGCACGGTTTCGGCCGCCGAGCGCCGCGTCCGCGCGAACGCAGAACGGCCCGTCCGGCGCCCGCCCCCGCGGCGGCCCGCCCTCTTCCCGACGCCAGACCATGTTCAGTTTCTTCAAACGATTCAAGAAAACGCAGGAGCTCGATCCGGCGGAATCGCAATCGGCCGACGCGCAGCAAGCGGACGAAGCGTCCGACGCCGACGCGCCCGAGCCCGACGCACTGCCCGCGGCCGACCTGCCGCAGGCGAGCGCGCAACCGGCCGCGCCGGCCGTCGTGATGACGGTCACGCCGACCAACGACGGCCGCGACGAAGTCGTCGAGACGGTCGAGATCGTCCCGCCGCCGCTGCAGGACGCCTCCGCGAAGAAGTCGTGGCTCGCGCGCCTGAAAACGGGGCTCGCGAAGACGGGCTCGAGCATCACCGGCGTCTTCGTCAACACGAAGATCGACGAGGACCTGTACGAGGAGCTCGAAACCGCGCTGCTGATGTCCGACGCGGGCGTCGACGCGACCGAGTACCTGCTCGGCGCGCTGCGCGAGAAGGTGCGCACGGGCCGGCTGACCGATCCGCAGCAGGTGAAGGATGCGCTGCACGACCTGCTCGTCGAGCTGCTGACGCCGCTCGAGAAATCGCTGATGCTCGGCCGCGCGCAGCCGCTCGTGATGATGATCGCCGGCGTGAACGGCGCGGGCAAGACGACCAGCATCGGCAAGCTCGCGAAGCATCTGCAGAGCTTCGACCAGTCGGTGCTGCTGGCCGCCGGCGACACGTTCCGCGCGGCCGCGCGCGAGCAGCTGGCGGTCTGGGGCGAGCGCAACAACGTGACGGTCGTGCAGCAGGAAAGCGGCGATCCGGCCGCGGTGATCTTCGACGCGGTCAGCGCCGCACGCGCGCGCAAGATCGACGTGATGATGGCCGACACGGCCGGCCGCCTGCCGACGCAGCTGCACCTGATGGAAGAGCTGAAGAAGGTGAAGCGCGTGATCGCGAAGGCGCACGACGGCGCGCCGCACGAAGTGTTGCTGGTGATCGACGCGAACACCGGCCAGAACGCGCTCACGCAGGTGAAGGCGTTCGACGACGCGCTGGGCCTGACCGGCCTGATCGTCACGAAGCTCGACGGCACCGCGAAGGGCGGGATTCTCGCCGCGATCGCGCGGCAACGGCCGGTGCCCGTCTACTTCATCGGCGTCGGCGAGAAGGTCGAGGACCTGCAACCGTTCAGCGCGGTGGAATTCGCGGACGCGCTGCTCGGCTGAACGCCGCCAGCCCGTCTCGCACCAGGGCGCCTTCGGGCGCCCTTTTTCGTGCGCGCCCGATCCGGCCTGCCACGGGTCGCGGCGCGCATTCGGCGCTCATTCCGCGTCCGGCTGCACGCCCGGCTCGGCGGCCTTGAACGCATCGAGCGTCGCCGCATGATCGGCGATCCGCTGGATCGTCGGGAAACGCGTCGTGTCGATCGAAAAGCGGTTCGCGTTGAACACCTGCGGCACGAGGCACACGTCGGCGAGCGTCGGCGTGTCGCCGAAGCACAGCTTGCCGGTGCGCGGATCGTTCGCGAGACGCGTCTCCAGCGTGTCGAAGCCCGCCTCGATCCAGTGCCGGTACCACGCGTTCTTGGCATCCTCGGACACCTTCAGCGTGTGCTTCAGGTACTTGAGCACGCGCAGATTGTTGAGCGGGTGGATTTCGCACGCGATCTGCAGCGCGACCGATCGCACGTACGCGCGATCGACCGGCTGCTTCGGCAGCAACGCGGGCTCGGGATGGATTTCGTCGAGATATTCGATGATCGCGAGCGACTGCTGCAGCGTCGCGTCGCCATCGACCAGCGTCGGCACGACCCCGTCCGGATTCAGCGCGCGGTACGCGTCCTTCAGTTGCTCGCCGCCGTCGCGCAGCATGTGCACGGGCGCATAGTCGAACGGCAGCTGCTTGAGGTTCAGGGCGATCCGCACGCGGTACGACGCGGAACTGCGGAAATAGCTGTAGAGCTTCATGGGATGTCTCTCTTTTGGTCGTATTCGGCCGGCGGCGACATCGGCGCGGCGCGGCGGCGCGCGCGCCGCCGGGAACCAGAGTGTAGCGCGGCACGATGCGCGGCCGCGCCCGTGCGATACTCGGGGCATCCCTCACCGCTCACCGCGCGGCCCAATGCCGGCCGCCCGCCCCACGCTCCGATGACCGCTTCCCACGATCCCGCCGCCGCTCCGTTCCCCTGCGCCCGCTTCATCAAGGAAATCGGCCGCGGCCCGAACGGCGCGCGCGCCCTGTCCGCCGAGGACACGTTCGCGCTCTATCGCGCGATGCTCGATGCGCGCGTGTCGGACGTCGAACTCGGCGCGATCCTGATCGCCTACCGGCTGAAAGGCGAATCCGCCGACGAACTGGCCGCGATGCTCGCCGCCGCGCAGGCGTCGTTCGAGCCCGTGCACGTACAGGACGCCGCGTTCCGCCCGGTGTCGATCCCGAGCTACAACGGCGCGCGCAAGCAGCCGAACCTCGTGCCGCTGCTCGCGCTGCTGCTCGCGCGCGAAGGCGTGCCGGTGCTGGTGCACGGGGTGGAGCGCGATCCCGGCCGCGTGACGAGCGCCGAGATCTTCTCGGCGCTGTCGCTCGCGCCGTCGACGTCGCACGATGCGATCGAGGACACGCTCGCCGAGCGCCGCGTCGCGTTCGCGCCGATCGACGTGCTGGCGCCGCGCATCGCGCACCTGCTGTCGCTGCGCGGCGTGCTCGGCGTGCGCAACTCGACGCATACGCTCGTGAAGATCCTGCAGCCGTTCGCGCCGGCCGGGCTGCGGCTCGTCAACTACACGCACCCGCCGTACCGCGACAGCCTCGCGCAGCTGTTCCGCGATCATCCGGACGCCGCGCTCGGCGGCGCGCTGCTCGCGCGCGGCACCGAAGGCGAGGCGGTGGCCGACACGCGGCGCCAGGTGCAGGTCGACTGGCTGCACGACGGCGTGTGCGACACGCTGATCGACGCCGAGCGTTCGTCGACCGACGCGCCGCCCGTCGCGCTGCCCGAGTCGCGCGACGCGGCGACCACGGCCGCGTGGACGGACGCGGTGCTGCGCGGCGAGGTGCCGGTGCCCGACACGGTGGCGCGACAGGTCGCGACGATCGTACAGATCGCCCGCGTCGCGCGCTGACGGCTCGGCGCCGACCTGCCCCTTTATCCCGACATTTGACACGCGAGCGCATCCTGGCATAGAGTGGTCGCCATGCGTTCCTTTCCGAACACCCTCCGAATTACCTCCGGCCGCCTAGCGCGGCCGCTATCGCTACGACTAGCCTAAGGCTGTCGTAGCGCCGTGTGCCGTCCGCACGGTCCTCCCAGCAGTTCCTCGCCGTACCCCTCTCGCAGTTTTTACAACCCGAAGTCGTCAGCATTCGTCCGTCCATCCGTCGGCCGATTCGCGAAGATCATCCGCATCCGCGGCGCCATTGCGCGCCGGATGCGAGGCAGCGCCCACCGGCGCCCGTGCCGCCCGTCTTCGCTCGCGACTTGAGACCCGAGGTCCAGAAGATGATGCGCAATCCGCAAGACAAGTACCGTCCGTTCGAGCCCGTCCGCCTCAATGGCCGCCGCTGGCCCGCCCGCACCATCGAGCGTGCGCCCGTGTGGATGAGCACCGACCTGCGCGACGGCAACCAGTCGCTGATCGAGCCGATGAGCATCGAGCAGAAGCTCGAGTTCTTCGAAATGCTGGTCGCCATCGGGTTCAAGGAGATCGAAGTCGGTTTTCCGTCGGCGTCGCAAACCGACTTCGATTTCGTCCGCAAGCTGATCGACGACAAGCGGATTCCCGACGACGTGACGATCGAAGTGCTCGTGCAGTCGCGTGAAGACCTGATCGCGCGCACGTTCGATGCGCTCGAAGGCGTGCCGCGCGCGATCGTGCACCTGTACAACGCGGTCTGCCCGTCGTTCCGCCGCATCGTGTTCGGGATGTCGAAGGACGACGTGAAGGCGCTCGCGATCGACGGCACGCGCATCATCAAGGCACACGCCGCCGCGCGCCCCGATACGCACTGGACCTTCCAGTACTCGCCGGAAACCTTCAGCATGACCGAGCTGACGTTCGCGCGCGAGATCTGCGACGCGGTCGCGCAGACTTGGCGCCCGACCCGCGACCACAAGATGATCGTCAACCTGCCGGCCACCGTCGAGGCCGCGACCCCGAACGTGTTCGCCGACCAGATCGAATGGATGGACCGCAACCTCGCGTACCGCGACAGCATCGTGCTGTCCGTGCATCCGCACAACGATCGCGGCACTGCGGTCGCGGCGGCCGAACTCGCGTTGCTCGCGGGCGCCGATCGCATCGAAGGCTGCCTGTTCGGCAACGGCGAGCGCACCGGCAACGTCGATCTCGTCACGCTCGCGTTGAACCTCTACACGCAAGGCATCGACCCGGGCCTCGATTTCTCCGACATCGACGCGGTGCGCCGCGTCGTCGAGCGCTGCAACCAGATTCCCGTGCATCCGCGCCACCCGTACGCGGGCGACCTCGTGTTCACCGCGTTCTCGGGCTCGCACCAGGATGCGATCCGCAAGGGCTTCGCGCAGCAGCGCCCCGACGCGGTGTGGGAAGTGCCGTACCTGCCGATCGACCCGGCCGACCTCGGCCGCAGCTACGACGCGGTGATCCGCGTGAACAGCCAGTCCGGCAAGGGCGGCGCGACGTTCCTGCTCGAGCGCGGGATGGGCTTCACGCCGACGCGCCGCGTCCAGATCGAGTTCAGCCATGCGGTGCAGACGCTCGCCGACGCCTCGGGCGAGGAAGTGACGGGCGACGCGATCTGCGCGCTGTTCGCGCGCGAATTCCTCGAGACCGACGGCCCGGCCGCGCGCCACGGCAGCGGCGCGCGCTGGCAAAACCGCGAGATCGCGGCGGCGCCCGCCGCCGACGCGACGCCCGACGACGCGGTGCGACGTTTCGCCGCGGCATTTGCGACGGCCGCCGGCGCCGCGATCGACGTCGCGTCGTGCGAACACACGCGCACCGCGGACGGCCGGATCGCGGTATCGGTCGGCTGCCGGGTCGGCGACGCGCCGCTGCGGCACGGCGTCGGCGTGCATGCCGACGCGGCGAGCGCGGCGCTCGATGCGGTCGCGAGCGCGATCAACCGCTCGGCATGGCACTGCGCGGATCGACGCGCGGCGGCCTGAGCGCCGGACTTCGATGCAGGGTTGAATGTCAGCGAGCGGTGCGTGACCGCCCGTGCGCCGCGCGATCCGCGCCGCACGAGGCAGCAAAAAGCGGCTCAGAAGGCCGCTTCGGTCGATGCATGAAAAGGGGCGCCACCCGCGCTCATGTTTCGGTCGCGCACCGCGTCGCCTGCCACGCGAACAGGCACCAGCGGCCCTGGTCGTGCGTGTGGACGGACGTATAGGCAATCGGAAAGACGAGGCCGCCGTTGTTCGTTTCCATCTCGATCAACGCGCGCCCGGTGACGACGCAGGTGGCGTCGCCGACCGGCAGCACGTCCTGTGACTGGATTTCGATCTGGCGATAGCGGCGGCGGCCGGCGACGATGGCGTCGATGAACTGCTGCTTGGTTTCGCGTTTGCCGTTGGTGTGAACGAAAAACACCTTGTCCGACAACAGCGCGTCGAGCGCCTCGCCGTCGCCGTCCACCATCGCCCGGAACCGATCGCGCTCGAGCGCGCGGATCGCATCGACCACCTTCGTCATCGCCTGACTCCTCGGCAACGCGCCCGCGTTGCCCGGGCGTACGGATCAGAAGTTGTACTGCACGTAGAACTGGTGGAAATTTATACCAGGATTCGGCTCTTTGATACCCGCGTTAGACACATGTTCGAAACGGTAGCCGACCTGATACTGTTGCCGTTGGCCGAACTGCACGCCCACGCCGCCCGTCGGCGCGAACTGGAATGCGGTGGACAGCGAGAAATTGTCCGAGATCGTCGGGTGCGTCAGCAGGCGAACGCCGCCGCCCGCCTCGATGAACGGGCGAATCTGCCCGCTGCTCTTGATGAAGCGGAACATCGGCGTGACGCCGAACTCGCCGATGTTGCCGTGAACGTTGCCGCCCGTATGCCAGTAGCCGGCGTGCCCTTCGACGACGAACGTGAAGTGCCAGCCGCCGACTTCCCACCAGTTCCAGCCGGGATCCCACACCACGCCGATATCGGCCTTGTCGATCCCGCGGCGATCCGAAAAGCCGCCGCCGGCCTGGATCCCCCATCGATCCGCGAAAGCCGCACCCGATCCGCCCAGAAGAGACGCCGCCAGCATTGCATGCAGCACCAGCCGGCTGCGGGGCCGGCGATTCTTCTTATTGTTCATCTGACACTCCAACTTTGTGGGTTGAATGGAGCCTGCGGCAACGGCCGGGCCCGAGCGAACTGAATGGTATGGTAAAGGACTTTTCGAATCGGCATCACGAAGCGAAATGGCTTGCTTCCAAAACGACAAAAATCGAAATCGTCTACCGATTCCCAACAGAAACAACGGCTTACGGAACTTCGTGGCGGAGCCCCTGTCGCAGAATAGGCTATCGACTCGACTCATCCGATAGAAAAACAGGGAACTCCGATGCCCCCGCGTGCTCTAAGGAATTAGCACTCGTATTGCGGGAGTGCTAAGATGACCCACGGAATCTCATTCGAGACCGGGGTTTGTCCCTGATTCCAAAGGAGTTTTTAGTGAGCAACGCCCTGACCCTCCCGAACACCCTGAGCCCGGCGCCGGCCAAGGCCGAATCGGCAGGCTCGCTGGCGCTCGCAGCCCAATCGATGTTGCCCGGCCAGCTCGGCAACATCGACGCGTACATCCAGGCCGTCAACCGCATTCCGCTGCTGACCGCCGAGGAGGAACGCCGGTATGCAACCGAATTCCGCGAAAACAACGACCTCGACTCCGCGCGCCGCCTGGTGCTGTCGCACCTGCGTCTCGTCGTGTCGATCGCGCGCAACTATCTCGGCTACGGCCTGCCGCACGGCGACCTGATCCAGGAAGGCAACATCGGCCTGATGAAAGCGGTGAAGCGTTTCGACCCGTCGCAAAACGTGCGCCTGGTGTCGTATGCGATTCACTGGATCAAGGCCGAGATCCACGAGTACATCCTGCGCAACTGGCGCATGGTGAAGGTCGCGACGACGAAGGCGCAGCGCAAGCTGTTCTTCAACCTGCGCAGCCACAAGAAGAGCATGCAGGCGATGACGTCCGAGGAAATCGACGGCCTCGCGCAGGAACTCAACGTCAAGCGCGAGGAAGTCACCGAGATGGAAACGCGCCTGTCGGGCGGCGACGTCGCGCTCGAGGGTCAAGTGGAAGACGGCGAGGAGTCGTACGCGCCGATCGCCTACCTGGCCGACTCGCACAACGAGCCGACCGCCGTGCTCGCCGCGCGTCAGCGCGACATGCTGCAGACGGACGGCATCGCGCAGGCGCTCGACGCGCTCGACGCACGCAGCCGCCGCATCATCGAGGCACGCTGGCTGCAGGTCGACGACGACGGCTCGGGCGGCTCGACGCTGCACGATCTCGCTGCCGAATTCGGCGTGTCGGCGGAACGCATCCGCCAGATCGAGGCGAGCGCAATGAAAAAGATGCGCACCGCCCTCGCCGAATACGCCTGAATCCCGCCGATTGAGAGCGCCTCATCGAAAACCGCTGCCCAACCGGCAGCGGTTTTTTTTCGTCCTTTTTTCTGCTGCTTTTCACTCGCTTTTCAGCGCGTTTCACGCTCCGTTTCTCACCCGATAATTGAACGGATTCATCAGGCATTACGCTATTTGCGACGCCCTTCCGCATAAGCTTGATCCACCTCAATTTTTACCCCCTGTTTCGCGACGGTCTGCCGCATCGCAGCACTCGGCATCGGAAAGCAGTCCTTTTAAAATTGGCATGTCAGGCGCAAAAGGATTAAAACAGCTTCACGGCCGTCATAAATCCGACGTAAAGTCGCCCCCAATCCGACGTAAATCGTTTCAGGATAATCGCCTTGATCTCGATCAATAAAGAGCCTGCGCCGCCCTCGCGGCCGACCGGCACGATCGGCTGGCGTGCGCGCATCGCCGCATGGGCACGCGGCCCCACCCTCGCCCGCGACATCACCCTGGTGCTGATCGTCAAGCTGATCCTCCTGATGTCGCTCAAATACGCATTCTTCAATCATCCGCAGGCCGAGCACATGTCGTTGCCGCCTGCCGCCGTGGCCGAGAAGCTGCTCTCGGTGCCGGCGCCTGCATCTACCGAGGGAGACCATCATGATAAGTAGTGAAGTCGTCGATCTGTCGCGCCTACAGTTCGGCATCACGGCGCTCTACCATTTCCTGTTCGTGCCGTTGACGCTCGGCCTGTCCTGGCTGCTCGTCATCATGGAAGCCGTCTACGTGATGACCGGCAAACAGGTCTACAAGGACATGACCCAGTTCTGGGGCAAGCTGTTCGGCATCAACTTCGCGATGGGCGTGACGACCGGCATCACGCTCGAATTCCAGTTCGGCACGAACTGGTCGTACTACTCGCACTACGTCGGCGACATCTTCGGCGTGCCGCTCGCGGTCGAAGGCCTGATGGCGTTCTTCCTCGAATCGACCTTCGTCGGCCTGTTCTTCTTCGGCTGGAACCGCCTGTCGAAGGTCAAGCACCTGATCGTCACGTTCCTCGTCGCGCTGGGCTCTAACCTGTCCGCGCTGTGGATCCTCGTCGCGAACGGCTGGATGAACAACCCGGTCGGCGCCGAGTTCAACTACCAGACGATGCGCATGGAGATGACGAGCCTGTTCGACGTGCTGTTCAACCCGGTCGCGCAGGTGAAGTTCGTGCACACGGTGTCGGCCGGCTACGTGTCGGCGGCGATGTTCGTGCTCGGCGTGTCGTCGTGGTATCTGCTGAAGAAGCGCGACGTCGATTTCGCGCTGCGCTCGTTCGCGGTCGCGGCCGGCTTCGGCCTCGCGGCGACGCTGTGCGTGATCGTGCTCGGCGACGAATCGGGCTATACGACCGGCGAAGTGCAGAAGATGAAGCTCGCCGCGATCGAATCCGAATGGGAAACGCAGCCGGCGCCCGCGTCGTTCACGCTGATCGGCATCCCGAACCAGGCGGAACAGCGCACCGACTATGCGATCAAGATCCCGTACGCGCTCGGCCTGATCGCGACGCGCTCGATCGACGAACCGGTGGTCGGCCTGCGCGACCTCGCGAAGCGCAGCGAGGAGCACATCCAGAGCGGGATGATCGCGTACGGCGCGCTGCAGAAGCTCAAGCAGGGCGACACGAGCGACGCGACCCGCGCGCTGTTCGACCAGCACAAGCAGTATCTCGGCTACGGGCTGATGCTCAAGCAGTTCACGCCGAACGTGACCGACGCGACGCCCGAGCAGATCAAGGCCGCCGCGAAGAAGACGATTCCGCCCGTCGCACCGGTGTTCTTCTCGTTCCGGATCATGGTGGCTCTCGGCTTCCTGTTCGTCGCGACGTTCGTTGCCGCGTTCTGGTTCTGCGCGCGGCGGCAACTGCTGCAGGACAACCGCCGCTGGTTCCTGCGCTACGCGGTGTGGGCGATCCCGCTGCCGTGGATCGCGATCGAATTCGGCTGGATCGTCGCCGAGCTCGGCCGCCAGCCGTGGACGATCGCCGGCGTGCTGCCGACGCACCTGTCCGCGTCGAGCCTGCAGCCGAGCGACCTGTACCTGAGTCTCGCCGGCTTCATCCTATTCTACACCGCGCTGTTCGTCATCGAGATCAAGCTGATGTTCAAGTACGCGCGGCTCGGCCCGTCGTCGCTGCATACCGGCCGCTATCACCACGAACTCGTCGCTACCGGCGAGCGGGCCGCGGTTTGAGCACGCCCTCGCAACGGAACAAGGAATCGCTATGGACTATGCAACTCTCAAGCTGATCTGGTGGGTGCTCGTCGGCGTGCTGCTGATCGGCTTCGCCGTCACCGACGGCTTCGACATGGGCGCGACCGCGCTGCTGCCGTTCCTCGGCAAGACCGACGAGGAGCGCCGCATCATCGTCAACACGGTCGGCGCGACGTGGGAAGGCAACCAGGTGTGGCTGATCACGGCCGGCGGCGCGATGTTCGCGGCCTGGCCGCTCGTCTACGCGGCGTCGTTCTCCGGCTTCTACTTCGCGATGCTGCTCGTGCTGTTCGCGCTGTTCTTCCGGCCGGTGGGCTTCGACTACCGCAGCAAGCGGCCGGACCCGCGCTGGCGTGCGGGCTGGGACTGGAGCCTGTTCGCCGGCGGCTTCGTGCCGGCGCTCGTGTTCGGCGTCGCGTTCGGCAACCTGCTGCAGGGCGTGCCGTTCAAGTTCGACAGCGACCTGCGCGTGACCTACTACGGCGGCTTCTGGGCGCTGCTGAACCCGTTCGCGCTGCTGTGCGGGCTCGTCAGCCTCACGATGCTCGTCGCGCACGGCGCCGCGTTCATCAAGATGAAGACCGACGGCGTGATCGCCCGCCGTGCGTCGATCGCGCTGCGTGTCGCGTCGTTCCTCGCGGTCGTGCTGTTCGTGCTGGCCGGCGTGCTGGTGGCCTCGTATATCGGCGGCTTCCACATCACGCACGCCGCGCCGACCGACACCGTCGCGAACCCGCTGCTCAAGGACGTCGCCGCCGGTGCGGGCCTGTGGCTCGCGAACTACGGCGACTATCCGTGGATGATCGCCGCGCCCGTCGTCGGGATCGCGGGCGGCGTGCTCGCGCTGCTGCTCGCCGGCTCGAAGCAGGAAAAGACGGCGTTCTTCTGCACCGGCCTGATGATCGCCGGGGTGATCCTGACCGCGGGCTTCTCGATGTTCCCGTTCATCATGCCGTCGTCGCTCGACCCGCGCAGCAGCCTGACCGTATGGGATTCGACGTCGAGCCACATGACGCTGCAGGTGATGCTGTTCGCGGTGATCGTGTTCCTGCCGATCGTGCTGCTCTACACGGGCTGGGTGTATCGCGTGATGCGCGGCAAGGTCACGCACCAGACGCTCGAAGAGAACAAGCACTCGATGTATTGATGCATTGAACCGGGCCGGGGCGCGTGGGCGCCCTCGCCTACCGTTTCGCAAGGAGTCGGATCATGTGGTATTTCAGCTGGATTCTCGGTATCGGCGTCGCGCTGTCGTTCGGCATCGTCAACGCGATGTGGCTCGAAGCGCGGCAGAAGACGCAGGAAGCGTCCGGGCGGACACGGCGCGACTGACGCACCGACGGGTGACGCGCGCGGCCGCTCGATCCGCGCGCCGCTGCCGTCGCCGTCCGGAAGGAAAGAACCTCGCTTCGCGCGAGGTTTTTTTCGTCCTGGCCGCGCTGGCAGGCCGCGCACATCGATGCCAATTTAGCGCCAGATTGATACCACTTGAATACCAATCAAAGGTTTCATAAGATCGTTGGACACGGCCGCTGACAGGCCGATTCCTTCTGGGTGGGGGAGACATGCGAAACCCGTATGTGGCGTGCGCCTGCGCGCCGTATCGACGTCCACGTGCCGCGACGCGCACCGTCGTCGCGCGCGTGCGCGGCCAGCCGAGCGCCGCCCGCCGCAGCCGACTCGTCGCAGCGGCGAACGCCGTGGGCCGCCGATGAATCCGCGCACGCCGCCGCGCCGATCCGATCGGCACGCGTGCCCGCCGCCCGTTCCGTAACGCACGCGCCCGCGTGCCGAATGCGCGCGGTGCAGCCGCATCGCCCCGCGCGCGGGTGTCTCCCGCAGCTCCACTGAAAGATCCGATCGCAGCGACGTCGCGTCACGACGCCGCCACGCCCTCTTTTTCTCAGGAGTTCGAATTGAAGCGTACCTTGACCTCCCTCCTTGCCGGCCTGCTGATCGCGGTGCTGTCGCCCGCCGCGATCTCGGCGGTACCGGCGTCGGCCGCCGCTGGCGCGACCGCCGGCACCGCACAATCGACCGCCGCCCAAGCGGCCAGCCTCGCGACGCAGCTGTCGAACGGCCTCGCGTTGCGCGTCGCCGTCGACAACAACCACGCGGCCGCGGCCGGCGTGCCGTGCGCCGATCTCGGCGCGGACGGCGCGGCCTGCGCGACGGGCCGCCTGATCCTGCAGAACCGCGGCCACCAGCCGATCGCCGACGGCGGCTGGAAGCTCTACCTGCACAGCATTCGCCGCCTGTTGCGGATCGACCGGCCCGGCTTCGCGCTGCGGCGGCTCACCGGCGACCTGTACGAACTGACGCCGCAGCCGGGCTCGGTGCGGCTCGCGCCCGGCGAGCGCATCGAGCTGCCGTTCGTCGCCGAATACTGGCTGCTGCGCTACAGCGACGTGATTCCGCGCCCGTATGTCGTCGTCGACGGCGCGCCGCCGGCCGTGCTGCGCTACAACGATACCGACAACGAGCTGCGCTACGTCGAATCGCTGCCGGCCGACGCGCAGAACAACTCGACCGGCAACGCGCCGCCGGTGGCCGCACGGCCCGATCCGGGCCGCGCGCTGCCGAGCGTGAAACGCGAGCGGCCGCTGCCCGGCACGCTCGAGCTGCGCGGCGTCGAACTCGCGCTGCCGGACCTGCCTGACGCGCAAGTCGCGGCGCTGCGCGAGCGCGCGACGACGCTCGGGCTCGACGGCGCACGCGTGCCGGTGCGCGGCTTCGTCGCACCGCGCCGGCTGCCGGCCGACCTCGCGACACCGGGCGGCTACCGGCTCGCGATCGGGCCGCGGGGCGTGCTGATCGAAGGCTACGATCGCGCGGGCCTCTACTACGGCGTGCAGACGCTCTACTCGCTCGCGCCGGCCGGTGGCGGCCCGATTCCGGCGATGCTCGTCGAGGATGCGCCGCGCTTCACGCATCGCGGCATGCACGTCGACCTCGCGCGCAACTTCAAGCACCCGGCGACGCTGCGCCGCCTGATCGACCAAATGAGCGCGTACAAGCTCAACCGCCTGCACCTGCATCTGTCCGACGACGAAGGCTGGCGCATCGAGATTCCCGGCCTGCCCGAGCTGACCGAGATCGGCTCGCGCCGCTGTCACGACCCGAGCGAGACGCGCTGCCTGCTGCCGCAGCTCGGCTCCGGCCCCGACAACCGCTCGGGCGGCGGCTACCTGACGCGCGACGACTACGTGGCGCTCGTACGCTACGCGGCCGCGCGCTTCGTGCAGGTCATCCCCGAGATCGACATGCCCGCGCACGCCCGCGCGGCCGTCGTGACGATGGAGGCGCGCTACCGGCAGCTGCACGCGGCCGGCCGCGAGCAGGAGGCGAACGCGTATCGGCTGCTCGACCCGCAGGACACGACGAACCTGACGACGGTGCAGTTCTACGACCGGCGCAGCGACCTGAACCCGTGCGTGCCGGGCGCGCTCAACTTCGCGTCGAAGGTGATCCGCGAAATCGCGGCGATGCACGCGGACGCACAGGCGCCGCTGCAGACCTGGCACTACGGCGGCGACGAGGCGAAGAACATCTTCCTCGGCGGCGGCTTCCAGCCGCTGAACGGCACCGACCCGAACAAGGGGCGCATCGACCTGGCCGCGCAGGACAAGCCGTGGGCGCGTTCGCCCGCGTGCACGGCGCTGCTTCAGCGCGGCGAGATCAAGTCGATCGACGAGCTGCCGACGCGTTTCGCGAAACAGGTGAGCGCGGCCGTCAACGCGAACGGGATCGGCACGATGGCCGCGTGGCAGGACGGCATCAAGCATGCGAACGGGCCGCAGGATTTCAGCACGCGCCACGTGATGGTGTCGCTGTGGGACACGATCTTCTGGGGTGCGTCGGACAGCGCGCGCGACCTGAGCAACAAGGGCTACCTGACCGTGCTCGCGCTGCCCGACTACCTGTACTTCGACTTCCCGTACACGCTCGATCCGCGCGAGCGCGGCTACTACTGGGGCTCGCACGCGACCGACGAGTACAAGGTGTTCTCGCTCGCGCCGGAGAACCTGCCGCAGAACGCCGAAGTGATGGGCGACCGCGACGGCAACGCGTTCGAGGTGACGGGCACGGGCCCCGCGCCGCGCATCGAAGGCATGCAGGGGCAGGCGTGGGGCGAGGTGATGCGCAACGACACCTTCCTCGAATACATGACCTACCCGCGGCTGCTCGCGCTCGCCGAGCGCGCGTGGCACCGGGCCGACTGGGAGCTGCCGTATGCGGCCGGCGTGCGCTTCAAGCGCGGCGACACGCACCACGTCGACGTCGCCGCGCTGCAGCGCGACTGGGCCGGCTTCGCGACGCTGCTCACGCAACGCGAATTGCCGAAGCTCGAGCGCGCCGGCGTCGGCTACCGGAAGCCGACCTTCACGCTGACGAATCCGTGAACGGCTGATCGGCCGGGCAGCCCGGCGACCGGCGAGGTGGATCAACGCAGCGCCTGTCGCTCATCGGGAATCGTCCGCACCCAAGCAAAAACGGCTTGCGACGCACCGGTCGCAAGCCGTTTTCTGTTGACCGCCGGCCCGGATCCGCCGCGCGGATCGATCAGGCCGGCTTCACCGCGTCACGCCGGTTGTGCGGCCGCCCCGCCGCCCGACGGCGGCAGGCGCGCGCCGAGCTGTTCGGCATAGCGTGCCGCCGCGTTGCCGCAGACGATGTGGAACGTGTCGAGCGATACCCATGCGACGTCGAGCGTGCCGAGACGCTCGCGATCGACCGCCGACGGATCGCGCACGACCACGCGCAGGCGCGTGGTGGCCACCGCATCGAGCGACGCGACGTTGGTCGCGCCGCCGAACACCGCGAGCCAGCGCGTCGGTTCCGGATCGAGCGGGCCGGCGGCCGCGCCCGTGACGGGCTGTGCGGCGCCGGCCGGCGCCGTTGCCGCCGCCCCGATCGCACCGCTGCCGATCGCGGCACGCATCTCGTCGGCGATGATGTCGGCCTCCGGCCCGATGATCACCTGCACGCTGTTGCCGCCGCGCTTGAGCACGCCGCGTGCGCCGATCGACTTCAGTTCCGGCTCCGATACCTTTTCCGGATCGACGATGCTCAGGCGCAGGCGCGTCGTGCACGCGTCGACGACCGACAGGTTGGCCGCCCCGCCGAGCGCGGCGATGTAGCGTTGCGCACGCGGCGCGGCAGCCGTTGCGGCCGCGCCCGGTGCGACGAAACCACCCGATGCGGACGATTCCGCGGCCGCGTCGGTCGAGGCCGGTTCACGGCCCGGCGTGGCCATGTTGAACTTGCGGATGAAGAAGCGGAACAACCCGTAGTACGCGACGCCGTACGCGATGCCGAGCGGAATCGCGATCCAGCCCTTCGTCGACAGCCCGTAGTTCAGCACGTAGTCGATCGCGCCGGCCGAGAACGTGAAGCCGAGCTTCACGCCGAGAATCTGGCAGATCGCGAGCGACAGCCCCGTCAGCACCGCGTGGATCACGTACAGCACCGGCGCGAGGAACATGAAGCTGAATTCGATCGGTTCGGTCACGCCGGTCAGGAACGACGTGAGCGCCATCGAGAACAGCAGGCCGCCGACCATCGCGCGGCGCTCCTTCGGCGCTTCGTGCAGCATCGCGAGACATGCGGCCGGCAGGCCGAACATCATGATCGGGAAGAAGCCGGCCATGAAGGTGCCCGCGGTCGGGTCGCCCGCGAAGAAGCGGTGCAGGTCGCCGTGCACGATCTCGCCGCCGGCCGGCGGCGTGAAGTTGCCGAACACGAACCACGCGAGCGAGTTGATGATGTGGTGCAGGCCGGTGACGAGCAGCAGGCGGTTCAGGAAGCCGAACACGAACGCACCGATCGCGCCCGCGGTCGTCAGCCACTGGCCGGCCGCGTCGATCGCATGCTGGATCGGCTGCCACACGTACCCGAACGCGATGCCCAATATCACGCAGACGAGCCCCGTGATGATCGGCACGAACCGCTTGCCGCCGAAGAACGCGAGGTAGTCCGGCAGCTTGATGTCTTTATAGCGGTTGTACAGCAGGCCCGCGACGACACCCGCGATGATCCCGGACAGCACGCCCATGTTCAACTTCGGATCGATGTCCTTCATGATCGCGGTTTCGATCAGGTAACCGATCGCGCCCGCGAGCGCCGCCACGCCGTTGTTGTCCTTCGCGAAGCCGACCGCCACGCCGATCGCGAACAGCAGCGGCAGGTTGTCGAAGATCGCGCCGCCGGCGTCGGCGATCATCTTGATGTTGAACACGTCCGGCTGGCCGAGTCGCAGCAGGATGTCGGCGACCGGCAGTACCGCGATCGGCAGCATCAGTGCCCGGCCCAGGCCCTGTATTTTCAGAAACGGATTCCCGTTCATTCAGTCCTCCAATCCTTGTCTCGTCATTGATCGTCGTTGAGCTGATAGCTTTCGTCGTAATACGGGCCGCGAACCTGCCGCCGACGTTCAGTCGAGCGGCCAGACCTCGCGGCTTGCTGCCCTTACCGCCTGTGCCGAATCGAGCGCGAGCAGATCCTGCGCGCGCTGACGGCACAACTGGTAATCGAGACGGCGCACACGCGCCTTGATGCCCGGCACCGACACCGGATCGACCGACAGTTCGGTCACGCCGAGGCCCACCAGGACCGGCACCGCGAGCGGATCGCCGCCGAGCGCGCCGCATACGCCGACCCACTTGCCGTGCTTCGCGGCGCCGCGCACCGCGATGTCGATCAGGCGCAGCACGGCCGGATGCAGGCCGTCGGACTGCGCGGCGAGATCGGCCTGGCAGCGGTCCATCGCGAGCGTGTATTGCGTGAGGTCGTTGGTGCCGATCGACAGGAAATCCGCGTGCTGCGCGAGCTGGTCGGCCAGCAGCGCGGCCGACGGCACCTCGATCATCACACCGACCTCGATCGGCTCGGTGCGGCCCTGCGCGCGCGCGATTTCGTCGATGCGCTTTTTCAACCGCACGAGTTCGCCCGCGTCGGTCACCATCGGCAGCAGGATGCGCACCGCGCCGAACGGCTTCACCGCGAGCAGGCCCTGCAATTGATCGTCGAGCAGATCGGGGCGCACCTGCGCGAGGCGGATGCCGCGCAGGCCGAGCGCCGGGTTCGGTTCGGGCGGCAGCGTCAGGTAGTCGACTTCCTTGTCCGCGCCGACGTCGAGCGTGCGGATGATCGCCGTGCGGCCCTGCAGCGCGTCGACGATCGACTGGTAGCTCTGCTGGTGCTCGACCGCCGTCGGCGCGGCCTGGCGATGGATGAACATCAGTTCGGTGCGCAGCAGGCCGACCGCGTCCGCGCCGTTGTCGACCGCGGTGTTCGCGTCGTCGAGCGTCGCGATGTTCGCGGCGACCTCGATCGCGCGGCCGTCGACCGTCGCGGCCGCCTCGCCGGCCTGTTGCCGGTTCGCCTCGCGCACGCCGTCCAGGCGCTGGCGCTCGTGCCGCGCGCGCTCGACGTCGAGCGCGGTCGGCGCGTGTTCGAGCCGGCCCGCGCTCGCGTCGACGACGACCTGCGTGCCGTCAGGAATCGCGTACAGCGCATCGCCGACCGCCACCAGTGCCGGGATGCCGAGTTGCCGCGCGATGATCGCCGCGTGCGACGTCGCGCCGCCGCGCGCCATCACGAGCGCGGTCACGCGTTGGCGATCGAGCGACGACAGGTCGGACGGCGTGAATTCGTCGGCCGCGAGCACGGCCTCGTCGGGCAGCGCACGCGCGGCGCCGTTCGTGTGACCGAGCGCGCGCAGCACGCGCTTCTCGATGTCGCGCAGGTCGGCCGCGCGCTCGGCGAGCAGCGCATCGTCGAGCTTCGACAGCGTGTCGATCTGCGTGCGGATCGTCGCGCGCCACGCGAAGCCCGCGCCCTTGCCGAGGCTGATCAGGTCGCGCGCCGCGTCGACGAGCGTCGGGTCTTCCAGCAGCACGCGATGCACCGCGAAGATGCCCGCTTCGCCGACCGCGCCGCGCGCCGATGCGTTGCGCACCGTTTCGCCGAGCTCGGCGTCGACCGCCTTCAGCGCCTGATCGAGGCGGCGGCTTTCCGCGGCCGGCGTGCCGGACGCCTGCTCGGGCGGCACGATGTCCGCATCGTCGAGACGCACCAGCGTGCCGACCGCGATGCCGGGCGCGGCGCACACGCCGGCGAGCGTGTTCGGGTCCAGCGGCGCGCCGGAATTGCGCACGACCGTCTGCGGTGCGGGCGACCGCAGCCGCGCCGGCTTTTCTTCCACTTCGCCGTGCGCCTCGTGCAGCAACTCGTGCTCGACCGCATCGACGGCCTGTTGTGCCTGCGCGCCGCGGCCGACCAGCTCGACCGTCGCGCCTTCGCCGGCGCCGAGACCGAGCAGGCCGACGACGCTCGCGATCGACGCCTTGCGGCCGTCGAACAGCACGTCGACGCTCGCATCGAACCCGCGCGCGGCTTCACGCGCCCGTGCGGCCGGCCGCGCATGCAGGCCGCCCGGCTGCGCGAGCACGATCTCGCGGCGCACTTCGTGGTGCGCGGCCGCGCCGGCCTGCGCCGCCTGCGCGGCGGCTTCGCCCTTGCCGCGCAGCGCGAGCAACGGCGTCTCGCCGGCCGTTGCGAAACCGCTCGCGCGATCGACGACCTCGAACGCGTCGGAATTCGCGATCGCGATCACCGACACGAGCGAATGCGCGTGGCGCGCCACCGCATCCTGGTCGAATTCGATCAACAGCGCGCCCGCTTCGACGCGCGCACCGGCTTCGACGTGCGCGACGAAGCCCTGCCCGTTCAGCTCGACGGTGTCGATGCCGATGTGCAGCAGCACTTCCGCGCCTTGCGGCGTCGTGATCGTCACCGCGTGGCCGGTGCGTGCGAGATGCGACACGACGCCCGCGCACGGCGCGACGAGCCGGCCCGCGAGCGGGTCGATGCCGATGCCGTCGCCGAACATCCCGCCGGAGAACACCGGATCGGGCACGTCGGCCAGCGGGACGATCGGCCCCGTCAACGGGCTAAGCAGGACGATCTGATCGTGGGTGGGGCTCTTCAACTGGGACTCCTCGGCGCGTCTCATCGGCTTTCTCGGCTATCAGTGCGTTTCGGTGACTTTGTTCAGGTGGCGCGGCGTGTCGGGATTGCGGCCGCGCGCGACGGCGAGATCCGCCGCCATCACGTAGAACGAAAGAATGGCGGCGATCGGGTCGAGCGCCGAATGGGCCGACTGCGCGAGCGGCAGCACGGTGCCCGATACGCCGGGCGTCGATACGCCGGGCGTGCCGGCGGGCGCCGCGAGCAGCACGGCGGCGCCGCGTGCGCGCATGTCCGCGGCCAACTGCAGCAGGCCGGCCTGCTCGGGGCCGGGCGGCGCGAACACGAGCAGCGGATAGTCGCGGTCGATCAGCTCCATCGGGCCGTGACGGACTTCGGCGCTCGAGAATGCCTCGGCCTGGATGCCGGACGTTTCCTTCAGCTTCAGCGCGGCTTCCTGCGCGATCGCGAGGCCGAGGCCGCGACCGATCACGATCATCCGCTCGACGCCCGCGAGCGCGGCGACGGCCTGCGACCAGTCGAGCCGGCCGGCTTGCGCGAGCACGTCGGGCAAGCCGCGCAACGCGGTGATCAGCGCGGCGTCGCGCTGCCAGTACGCGACGATCTGCGCGGACAGCGACAGCATCGCGATATAGCTCTTGGTCGCGGCGACCGACAGCTCGGGGCCGGCCAGCAGCGGCAACTGGTGCTCGCATGCGTCGGCGAGCGGCGACGGCAGCACGTTCACGGCGGCGACGGTGCGCGCGCCGGCTTCGCGCAGCGCAGTCATCGTGTTGACGAGATCGGGGCTCTTGCCCGACTGCGAGAACGCGAGCGCGAGCTGGTCCTGCACCTTCAGCGGCGCCTGCTGCAGCGTGGCCACCGACATCGGCAGCGACGCGACCGGCACGCCGAGGCGGCTCATCGTCAGGCTCGCGAAATAGCTGGCGGCGTGATCCGAGCTGCCGCGCGCGACCGTCAGCGCGACGGCCGGCGGGTGATCGAGCAATTGGCCGGCGAGCGCTTCGACGCGCGCGGTGTCGGCGAGTTGCGCGGCGACGACCTGGGCGGACTCGCGCGCTTCCTTAAGCATATTCGACAATCGATTCTCCTTCGACGTAGGTCGCGGTGAGGTTCAGGTCGCGATCGAACACCGCGAGGTCGGCCCATGCGCCGCGCTCGAGGCGGCCGCGATCGGCGATGCCGAGGTAGTCGGCCGCGTAGCGCGACATCCGGTTCGACACGTCGGCGATCGGCAGGCCGAGCGACACGAGATTGCGCAGCGCCTGGTCCATCGTCAGCGTGCTGCCGGCGAGCGTGCCGTCGGCGAGCCGCACGCCGCCGAGGCACTTCGTCACGTGCTGGCTGCCGAGCCGGTATTCGCCGTCGGGCATGCCGGTGGCGGACGTGCTGTCGGTCACGACGTACAGGCGCGGGATCGCGCGCAGCGCCGCACGGATCGCGCCCGGATGCACGTGCAGCAGGTCGGGGATGATTTCCGCGTACTCGGCATGCGCGAGCGCCGCGCCGACGAGGCCCGGGTTGCGGTGATGCAGCGGCGACATCGCGTTGAACAGGTGCGTGAAGCCGCACGCGCCGTGCTTGAGCGCGGCGACCGCGTCGTCATAGGTCGCGAGCGAGTGGCCGAGCTGCACGCGCACGCCGCGCGCCGCCATCTCGCCGATGATCTCGATGTGGCCCGCGATTTCCGGCGCGAGCGTGACGACGCGGATCGGCGCGATCGACAGGTACTTCAGCACCTCGTCGAGCACGGCCGACACGGCCGCGTCCGGCTGCGCGCCGAGCTTGCCGGGGTTGATGTACGGGCCTTCGAGATGCACGCCGAGCACGCGCGCGCCGCCGGGCGTGCGGGTGCGCGCGACGGTGCCGAGGTTCGCGACGACCTCCATCAGTTCGTCGCGCGGCGCGGTCATCGTCGTCGCGAGCAGGCTCGTCGTGCCGAATTGCGCGTGCGTGCGGACGATCGTCTCGATCGCGTCGCCGCCTTCCATCACGTCGGCGCCGCCGCCGCCATGCACGTGCAGATCGATGAAGCCGGGCAGGATGTACGGCGCGTCGTTCGTCGCGGGATCGACGGGCGTGCCGTCGAGCGTGGTGATGCGGCCGTTCTCGCTATCGAGCGAGCCGTGAATCCAGCCGTCGGAGGTGAGGATGTTGCCAGTCAGCATGACGTTCTCTTGATGATCGGGTGACGCGGGCGTGCGCGTCGTGATTGGCCAATCCGTTGCGATTCATTGCGCGCGATTGCGTTCCATCGCGATTGCGCGGGGTGCGCGGGCAGTCTCGCGCGTCAGCGTTTCAGTTCGGCGACGAAGTCGTAGTAATCGTCGCGGCAATACGTTTCGGTCACTTCGATCGCGCGCTGATCGGCGCCGTAGCCGATGCGCGTGATCACCAGCAGCGCCGAGCCCGGCTTCACCGCCATCCATTTCGCGATCGCATGCGTCGCGTTCGCGGCGCGAAAGTGCTGCAACGCGCGCACGACGGTCATGCCGCGCGCCTCCAGGTATTCGTACAGCGACGCGCCGAGCGCCTGCGGATCGGGCACCACCGCGGCCGGCAGCGTCGAATGCTCGACGGCCATCACGATGCCGTCCGCGCGGCGCAGCCGTTCGAGCCGCGCGACCGTCGCGCCGGGCGCGAGGCCGAGATGCGTGAGCTCGTCGCGGCTCGCGGCGCGCAGCGTGCGCGACAGCCACACCGAATCGGGCACGAAGCCGCGCTGCTGCATCTTCGCGGTGAAGCCGACGAGACGCGACAGCGGATCGGCGACACGCGGCGTGATGAAGCTGCCTGCCCCGCGCGCCCGCTTGATCAGGCCCTGCTCGACCAGCAGCGCGAGCGCACGCCGCGCGGTGATCCGCGACACGCCGACCGACACCGACAGCAGCCGCTCCGACGGCAGCGCCTCGCCGGCCCGCCACGCGCCGGCATGAATCGCGCTCGCCAGATTGCGGGCGAGCTGCAGATAGAGCGGCGTGTCGTCGAGGGGATCGGGCGCCAGTTCGGACCAGCCGGTTTCCATGTGCCTCCGGTGTCGGACGACGATCTCGGACCGTCGAAAGTGAACGCATTATATAACCACCATAATACCAGTCAACGAACTGGTATTAGCCTCGCGGAAATCGCCGAAAGCCTTGCGCGGCAAGCGTTTTAGTACCGACAAAGCCTTTGTTTACAATGCAGTGCGGGATAGGGATTTACCCGAAGTGGTATGCAAAGGGACGGTTCCAGTGCAGGATTCGGCCGGATTTCGGGCGTGAATATGAGACCGGAATAGAACCAGTTGAGCCAACTGGTATGCACCGATGAGCAGGCCGGCGCGATGCAGGCGTCAGTGGAATTCGCGGCTCGACGTGCGCAAGCCGCCGAGCAGCGGCGTCAGATCCTCGAAATGCTGCGCGACGAGGTGCCGCACGTCGCTGACGACCTGCCACACGCCGGACGCCGCGAGCAGCCGCGAATCGAGCGTTTCGCGGCGCTGCCGCGCGAGCAGCTCGGGCCGGACGATCACGTTCACGCAGCCCGTTTCGTCTTCGAGCGTCATGAACATCACGCCCTTCGCGGTGCCCGGCATCTGCCGTGCGATCACGAGCCCGCATGCGCGTGCGAGCCGGCCGTCGGGGCGGTCGCGCAGCTCGGCCGCGGACGACAGCCGCTGCGCGCGCAACGCCGGCCGCAGCAGCGCGACCGGGTGGCGGTTCAGCGTGAGGCCGGTGGTGTGATAGTCGGCGAGGACGTCGTCGGCTTCCGACGGCGCGCCGAGCGCGGGCTGCTCCACCTCGTCGATCGGCGCGGCGGCGAGCAGATCGCGCTCCGGCGCCGCGGCGACGGCCTGCCACAACGCATCGCGGCGATGGCCGGCGAGCGTCGCGAGCGCGTTCGCGGCGGCCAGCGCTTCGAGATCGCGCCGTTCGAGCTGCGCGCGGCGCGCGAGGGTGTCGACGTTGTCGAACGGGCCGGCGACGCGCGCGGCTTCGATACGCCGCGCGGCCGCTTCGCCCAGGCCGCGCACGAGCGACAGGCCGAGCCGCACCGCGGGCTGGCCGTGCGGCGGCGGCTGATCGGGCTGCGCTTCGAGCACGGCTTCCCAATTGCTTTGCGTGACGTCGATCGGCAGCACCTTCACGCGATGACGCTTCGCGTCCTGCACGAGTTGCGACGGCGGATAGAAGCCCATCGGCTGGCTGTTCAGCAGCGCGGCGAGAAAGATCGCGGGTTCGTGACATTTGAGCCAGCTGCTCGCGTACGCGAGTTTCGCGAAGCTGGCCGCATGGCTTTCGGGGAAGCCGTATTCGCCGAAACCCTTGATCTGCTCGAAGATCTGCTCGGCGAATTCGCGTGTGTAGTTCCGTTTGAGCATCCCGTCGACGATCTTGCCGTAATACTTCTCGAGGTTGCCCTTGCGCTTCCATGCGGCCATCGCCCGGCGCAACGCGTCGGCCTCGCCAGGCGTGAAGCCTGCCGCGACGATCGCGATCTGCATCACCTGTTCCTGGAAGATCGGCACACCGAGCGTGCGTTCGAGCACGGCCTTGAGCGCGTCGCTCGGATACGTGACCTCGCCCTTCTCTTCGCCGGCCACGATCCTGCGCCGCTTCAGGTACGGATGCACCGCGCCGCCCTGGATCGGCCCGGGACGCACGATCGACACCTGGACGACGAGGTCGTAGTAGTTGCGCGGCCGCAGCCTTGGCAGCATCGACATCTGCGCGCGCGACTCGATCTGGAACACGCCGACCGTATCGGCACGGCAGATCATGTCGTAAGTTGCTTCGTCATCCTGCGGAATGTGTTTCAACGTGAATGGCTTGCCGTCCTTCGCTGGGCCACGCCACGCGGTGCGCAGGTCGAACGCGCGATGCAGCGCCGACAGCATGCCGAGCGCGAGCACGTCGACCTTCATCAGCCCGAGCGCTTCGAGATCGTCCTTGTCCCACTGGATCACGCGCCGCCCGTCCATCGCCGCGTTCTCGACCGGCACGAGCCGCGTGAGCTTGCCGCGGCTGATCACGAAGCCGCCCGAGTGCTGCGACAGGTGACGCGGGAAATTGAGCAGGCGCCCCGCCAGTTCGGCCCATGTCTTGATAATGGGCGTCGCCGGATCGAGGCCGGTCGACGCGAATTGCTGCAGCAGATCGCGGCTGCCGTCGAACCAGCGATGCCCCTTCGCGACCCGATCGACCAGCATCGGATCGACGCCGAGCGCCTTGCCGGTTTCGCGCAGCACGCCGCGCGGGCGATACGTCGAGACGGCGGCCGCGAGCGCGGCGCGGTCGTGCCCGTATTTTTCGTAGATGTGCTGGATCACCTCTTCCCGGCGCTGATGCTCGAAATCGACGTCGATGTCGGGCGGCTCGCCGCGTTCCACGCTGATGAAGCGCTCGAACAGCATCGTGCTCTGGTCGGGATTCACTTCGGTGATGCCGAGGCAATAGCAGACGACCGAGTTCGCGGCCGAGCCGCGGCCCTGGCACAGGATGTTCTGACTGCGCGCGTATTTGACGATGTCGTAGACGGTCAGGAAGAACGGTTCGTACTTCATTTTGGCGATCAGGCCGAGTTCATAGCGGATCTGCTTCGCCACTTTCTCCGGCACGCCATTCCAGTAGCGTCGAGCGACACCTGCCCACGTCTCCTGCCTCAAGTAACTGGTCGGCGTGTGTCCGCGCGGTACGAGTTCGAGCGGATATTCATACTTCAACTCGTCGAGTTCGAAATGACACGCATCGAGAATCGCGCACGTCTCCGCCATCTCGTTCGGCGAAAACAGCGCTGCGATTCGCTTCCGCAAACGCAGATGCTGCTCCGCATTCGGCGCGAGCGCATAGCCGCACTCGGCCACCGGCATGCCGACACGGATCGCCGTCATCACGTCCTGCAACGCCTTGCACGAACGCCGGTGCATCGTCACGTCGCCGAGCGCGACGATCCGCACGCCGCGCCGCTCGCCGGCCTCGCGAATCTCGTCGCGCTGCGCGCCGTCGAGCGCGCGCTGCAACTGCACGAGCCCGAGCCGCGCGCGCTCGCCGAACGTCGCGCGAAACCATGCGACCTGTGCGTCGAGCACGTCCGCCCGCACCGGATACGCGGGCACGAGGATCGCGAAGCAATCGGGCATCCCGCGCAGATGGGCGAATTGCTCAGGCGGCCTCGCCAACATTCGCGGCGTCAGCCGGTACGTTCCCTTCGGCGCCTCCATCCGCCGCCACGAAATCAACTCGGACAGGTTGCCGTACCCTTCGCGATTCCGGGCGAGCAACACGAGCCCGAACGCACCGGGGCCCGGATCGTGGCCGGGCGCGACGTCGTCCGGCGTGACGTCGAAATACGAACCGATGACGAGCGGCAGCCCTTTCGCTTTCGCGGCGACATGCATGCGCGGCGCGCCGGCGAGCGAGCATTCGTCGGTGATCGCGATCCCGCGATAGCCGAGTTCCGCCGCACGCTCGACCAGTTCGTCTGCATGCGACGCGCCATGCAGGAACGAAAAATTCGAGCGGCAGAACAACTCCGCGTAATCGGGCAGCAAACTGAATTCCGCAACCATCTCCGTTCACCCGAACAAACCGTGCAGGAACCAGCGCGGGGCAGCCTGACTGCTCGTCCGCTCCTTGAATACCCAGTAGCACGCGCCTTCCTCGTCCTGCGCGACGTGGTAATCGCGTGCGATCAACTGCCCGTCGAACCACCCGGCTTCGATTCGCTCGGCCGACGACATCATCCGCAGCGGCGTATGAAATACCGGCCGCTCGCCGCGCATCAGAAGCGGCAGCGGCTCGGCGAGCAACCAGGCGGGCCGCGGCGGCGCGGCGAGCGGCACGACAGCAGGCTTGCCGGCTTGCGCATCGAGCGGCAGCCAGCGGTTCGCGGCCTCGGGCCGGTAATCGGCGACAGGGGCCGCGCGCAATACGTTGTCCGCGCCGAGCCGCGCGACCAGCAGTTCGAGCAACCGCTCGCGGGTTTCCCGCGTACCGCCCGGCTCGGGGAAAAGATCGTCGGCCGGCGGCGCGACCGATTCGACGCGCGTGGCCTTCAGCCGCACCGCGATCACCGCGGCCGGCAACTCGACGCGCGCGAGCCGCTCGCCGAGCAGCCGCATGAAATGCGCTTCGTCGCGCACGGGGGCGGCGAACGCCAGCTCGAGCGGCGTCGGCGGCACGGCCTGGCGGCCGCGCTCGTGTTCGAGATCGAACGTCATCGCGGCCAGCGACAGTTGCCGCGCGGCCAGCCAGCCGCACAGCTGCACGACGAGCCGCCGCGCGGCGAACAACACGGCTTCCGCGTATTCGACGCGTTCCGGCAATTCGAGCCGCACGTCGAACACGGGCGGCACCGCCATCCACGCGAGCGGCTCGACCGCTTCGCCGTATGCACGATCGAGCGCGGCCAGCAACGCGGGACCGCAGCGCCGCTGCAGCCCCGCGCGCGGCAGGCGGCGCAGATCGGCGAGCGTGCGGCAGCCGAGGCCGTCGAGCCAGCCGGCATACGGACGCGCGTCGGGCAGCAGCACACAGGGCAGCCGATCGAGCGTGCAAACGAGCGACGCGTGACGCGCGACGCGGCGCCGGATGCGCGAGCGCGCCGACGTGCGCGCGAGTAGCCACGCGCCGCGACCGGTCGGCGCGGCGGACAGGCGCGCCGCATAGCCGAGCGCCGCGAGCGTCGCCCGCACCTGGCGGCACAGCGACGGCAGCCCGCCGAACAGGCGCAGGCTCGGGCCGACGTCGACGATCAACGTCGCTTCGTCGTCGAGCGCGACGCACGGCGAGAAGCGCAGCAGCGCGAGCGCGACCGCGCGCAGCGCATCGGCTTCGCGGGCGGGATCGCGTTCGACGAGCTGCGTCGCGGGCGCGAGCGTGAGCACGCCGCCGCGCTTCATGCCCGCGCGCACGCCCTGCCGGCGCGCGGCCGCATCGGCGATCAGCACGACACCCTGCTCGAGCACCGCACAGCCGGCCTCGCCGGCCGCTGCGTCAGACGGCGGCGGGGCGCACACGTCGAGCGGCAGGCGCGGCAGATGGATGCCGAGCAAGACGCGCATAGCGGCTCTCCACGATGGGCGACGGCAAATCGAGCACGAGCGGCTCGCTGCGCGCGGGCCCGCGACGCTTGACGATGTCGAGCGACACGCCGCCCGGCACCGGATACAGCGCGACGCGCAGCACGGCCGGCGACGGCTGCCGCGCGGCCGACAGCGGGCGCAGCATCACGAACAGCGTGTCGCCGGTGCGCGCGGCCGCGAGATGCAGGCGCCGCAGCGCATCGGGCCGCGCGTCCTGCCAGAGCAGCAGCGCGCCGCAACAGCCGGTCTTGAGCGCCTGCTCGGCGGCCCACAGCGCATCGGTGCGGCTCCCGGCACGCAGCCACAGCAGCGTGTCGGCCGGCACGCCGAGACTCGCGAGCGCGGTGGCATGCGGCGACTGCGGCGGCGCGACGAGCGCGAGCGGCCGCCGCGCGCTGACGGCGCGGGCGAGCGCGGGCGCGAGCAGCCGCATCTCGCCGCAACCCGGCTGCGCGGCCAGCAGTTCGACGAGGCCGCCGACCGGCCAGCCGCCGCCCGGCAGTTCGGCCGACAGCGGCGCGAAGCCGGTTTCGATCGTGCGGGGACCGCCGCGCGCGAGTTGCGAGCCGCGCCAAAGGGACGGATGAAGCGATTCGGGAGCAATGGAGGATGCGAGCATGACGCCACCCACAGCTGTATGGATATACAGTATATGGCAATGCGCGCGCGTCGCACAGCACCGGTGTAAAACCGGGTTTCGTCGGAGGAAAACAGGCAGAAGCCGGCGCGCCCGTCATGTCATGGCGCGCTGGCCCGCATCGGCCTCGCACCTCCCGCAACGCGTCAGCCGCGCCGACCGCTTTACGTTATGCTGTCCGCCGACCCGACCCACACCATCGGAGGGGACTTGAAACGAATGATTCGTTCGATCGCATGCGCGGCCGTCGCGCTGGCGCTGCCGGGAGCCGCCTTCGCGCTGACCGACGGCAACGCGCAATACGACGACTGCATGCTCAATGCGCTGCGCGAAAGCCGCAACGGCGCCGCGGCGCAACTGATCCAGCGCTCGTGCGACGCGCTGTACCGCAACAACGCGATGCTGCTGCCGCGCGAACGGCGCTTTCACGAATGCGTCGTGCAGTCGCTGCCGGGCGTGCGCGACAACTACGCGATCCAGCAGATCATGTCGATCTGCTCGCGGCGCGGCGAGATGTGAGCGGCGCGCTGAACGTCGCGCGGTCGCCCGCCTTTACGTGCATCGCTACGAAAAAAGAGGCTGCGCGCTGTTTGCAGCAACGCCGCACAGCGCCCCCGTCAGGTCGTGGACAAACTCGGTGAGCGGTCAGTCATAGAGCCAGCGTCCCGCTTTTGCCGATGCGATCAGCATTCGAACATTCAGATCCGGAACACGATGGATCACTTTTTTCTTAAACGGATTGATCAAATCAAGAAATGAAGAATCGTCTTCCGGGTAATATTTTTTTATGTCGAATCCACTTATATCAACATTGAATTTCACCGAATACTCTTGCATCAGATCCTCGACCTCACAATCATCAAAACGCAAGTCCAGATCCAAATCGGTACTTTCCGTTATCTCATCGGCCATGAATGATATAGAGAGTCCGGACTTTTTCCTCACAAACTCAATCACCCTTTTTTCAAGATCTACCATAACCTATCCCCCTCCCTTGCAACTCTATTGTAGTGAGCCACCGTCTTGCCGGCAATAATAGAAATATCCCTTGCAAGAATCACCCAACCAAGCACTGGGATCGTTCTTCCTACGAAGGTTCCGATGTTTCTAACCAGCCTGATTTTCAAATTTCGCACTGGTCCGCCTACCAGTGTTGGCAATTTCCAACCAAACGGGAATTGAGCCTTTTGAAAAACTCTTCTTGAGTATTTGCTTGCACGCGAAGTCCCCTGTATCGCGTCGATCGGCTTTGCCCTGGTCGGCAAATTACTTCTACCCAGCAAGATCATACCAACCGACACGGCATCATCGACGCCCAACTGATTCATCGTTTCGTCAACCATGATCCAGAAGAACAATTCTCCCGCAGTCAGATTGACCATCCCATAGTAATGGTAAGCCGCACTCAATTTCTCGACAGCACTCATTCAGCGTCCTCGTTCGTAATTTTTAAAAATGTTTTTTAGTCTAACGAAGACGTACGGTTACCGCGCCGACAAACCCGGCCGATCTGTTGACCGATCGCACCGCAACGACTGTGGAATCTCACGCGGAATAAATCGTCATTCTGCTCGACGCGAGCAATGACGGGGCGCAGCGGGATGCCAGAGAGAGAAAATGCATAGCGATTCCGAATTCGAGCAGTCGCGCACACGTTCCATACCAACGTGTCGAACCGTTACCAAACGGCTTTCATCCATGAACGCCGATGCAATTGTGGCGTGTAATCTTCACACTACTCCTGCATCTCGAAAAGCATTCCGCTCGCACACGAAAAAAAGGCCTGCACACGTGCAGGCCTTCATTCGATCAAACGATCGCGTTCAGAACGACGCGACCATCGAGCCCTTGAATTGCTTCTTGATGAATTCCCTCACTTCCGGCGACTGGTACGCCTTCACCAGTTTCTTCACCCACGGCTGATCCTTGTCCTTCGCACGCACGGCGATCAGGTTCGCGTACGGGCTCGTCAGCGCTTCGAGCGCGATCGCGTCCTTGGTCGGCTGCAGGTTCGCGGCCAGCGCGTAGTTCGTGTTGATCACGGCCGCGTCGACGTCCGACAGTACGCGCGGCAGTTGCGCGGCGTCGAGTTCGGAGATCTTCAGCTTCTTCGGGTTCTCGGCGATGTCGAGCACCGTCGCGTTGTTGCCGCCCGTGCCGGCGCCGGCCTTCAGCTTGATCACACCTTGCGTCTGCAGCAGCAGCAGCGCGCGGTTCTCGTTCGACGGATCGTTCGGCACCGCGAGCTTCGCGCCCTGCGGCAGATCCTTCAGCGACTTGAACTTCTTCGAATACACGCCGATCGGCGAGATGTAGGTCAGGCCCGCGCTGACGATCTTGTAGCCGCGCTGCTTCACCTGGCTGTCGAGGTAGGGCTGATGCTGGAAGCTGTTCGCGTCGAGGTCGCCCGAATCGAGCGCCGCGTTCGGCTGCACGTAGTCGTTGAACTCGATGACCTTCACGTTCAGGCCTTCCTTCTCCTTCGCGACCTTCTGCACGACTTGCCACACTTGCGCATCCGGGCCGGCGACCGTACCGACCTTGATCACCTTGTCTTCGGCATGCACGGCCGCCGACAGCGTCAGCGCGGCACCGGTGGCCAGCACGGAAAATACCTTCAGGAGACTACGACGCTTCATCTGTTTCTCGCTTTCTTGCTTACTTGAAAGGGGGCGCGATACGGGTATGCCCGGACTCGCAGGAAGGGGCAAATGGTGTCACAGGATCGGCGGGAAGTGAAATACATCCCGCTCATATGGGTATGCACCAGCGCAGTGCTGGCGGCCGATGCACGAGTCGGCCGTTAGTTGCACTTTCTGGTCGACGCATCGCCTCATCGGCCGATACCCGTCACGCCGCCCCCCCTCGTCGACCGCCTTCGCGCCGCCCGTCAAGCGGCAGCGCGAGCGCGACAGCCCGCGTCCGCTGTGCTAAAAAGACCGGCCGGCCGGCGCGCGCAGCGCCGGCATCATTCCAGGGCCATCCATGTACGTCATCGACATCCACTACACCGCGTCGCTCGAGCGCATCGACGACGCGCTCGAACGCCACCGCGCATATCTGCAGCTGCAGTTCGACAAGGGCATCTTCATCGCGGCGGGGCCGAAGGTGCCGCGCGAAGGCGGCGTGATCCTCGCGGCCCGCATCGATCGCGACGAACTCGACGCGATCCTCGAAACCGACCCGTTCGTCACCGAGGGGCTCGCCACCTATCGCGTGACGGAATTCCGGATCACGCGCGCCGCAACCGGCTTCGACGTGCCGGCGCTGCCGTAACGCGGCTTCGGCGCGACGCGCGCATGCCGACGCGCCGCCCGGCGGGCAGCGCATGCGCACAACGAAGAGAGAGGGAAAACGCGACGGCGCGAAACGGCCGTCGCGCGAAACGCCGGGCCGCGCGCTCGGCGGCTGCCGGTCAGTCGACCAGCAGCTTCAGGTCGTGGACCCACGGGACCGGGCCCTGGCCGTCGCGCACGAACAGCCGCAGCTTGCCGTCGCGGTCGAACACGTAGCTCGCGGCCGTGTGATCCATCGTATAGCTGCCGGGCGTCTTGCCGGGCACCTTCGCGTAGTACACGCGGAAATCCTTCGTGACCTTCTTGAGCGCCGCTTCGTCGGCCGGCCGCAAGCCGATGAACGACGGATCGAATGCAGGCACGTACTGGCCGAGCAGCGCCGGCGTGTCGCGTTCCGGATCGACGGTGACGAACAGCACCTGCACGCGCTTCGCGGCATCGGGCCCGAGCTGCTTCAGCGCTTCGGACAGCTCGGCCATCGTGGTCGGGCACACGTCCGGGCAGTGCGTATAGCCGAAGAACATCACGACGGCCTTGCCCTTGAAGTCGGCGAGCGTGCGAACCTTGCCGGTCGTATCGGGCAGCGAGAAGTCGCTGCCGAACTGCGTGTTGCCGGTGATGTCGAGATTCTGGAATTTCGGCGCGTTGTCGCATCCGGCGAGCAGCAGCGCTGCCGTGAATGCGCACGCGAGCATCCAGCCTTGGCGCGCGCGGCGCCCGAACCGTGATGGGAGCATTGCGTTCAAACCGTGCGGTTACACGCCGAGCAGCGGGCGTGCATAGTGATCGACGAGCAGTGCGGCGAACAGCAGCGACAGATAGACGATCGAGTAGCGGAAGGCCTTGCGGGCGAGTGCGTCCGAATAGTCGCGATGGATCTTCCACGCATACGCGAGGAACACCGCGCCGAGCAGCACCGCGCTCGTCAGGTAGACGGCCCCGCTCATGCCGGAAATGAACGGCATCATCGTGACCGCGAACAGGATCACCGTATAGAGCAGGATGTGCAGCCGCGTGAACTTCTCGCCGTGCGTGACGGGCAGCATCGGCAGCCCCGCGTTCTCGTAATCCTTGCGGCGATAGAGCGCGAGCACCCAGAAATGCGGCGGCGTCCACACGAAGATGATCAGCACGAGGATCCACGCGTCGCCCGGCACCGCGCCGGTGACCGCGGCCCAGCCGAGCGCCGGCGGCATCGCGCCCGACGCACCGCCGATCACGATGTTCTGCGGCGTCATCGGCTTGAGCAGCAGCGTGTAGACCACCGCGTAGCCGACGAACGTCGCGATCGTCAGCCACATCGTCAGCGGGTTCGTGAACGTATACAGCGTCCATGCGCCGACGCTGCCGAGCACGGCCGAGAACAGCAGGATCTGCGGCGTCGTGATCTCGCCGCGCGCGGACGGACGCCACGCGGTGCGGCGCATCATCGCGTCGATCTTCTGTTCGACGAGGCAGTTGATCGCGAACGCGGCGCCGGCCAGCAGCCAGATGCCGACCGTGCCGCCGATCAGCACGTGCCACGGCACCATGCCCGGCGTCGCGAGGAACATGCCGATCACCGCGCAGAACACCGCGAGCTGCGTGACACGCGGCTTCGTCAGCGCCATGTACTGGGAAAAGCGGCTACCGGGCGATTGGGAGAGGGTGCTTTGCATGGGGACGGTCACGCCGGGGCGGCGTCGCGCGCAGGCTGCGCGACACGGCCGGGGCGGCTTGAAAGGATGCGAAAGTTTAACATGACGACGAGGAGCAGCAGGATCGCGGCCCCGCCGTTGTGCGCGACGGCGACCGGCAGCGGCCACTGCAGCACGATGTTGGTCAGGCCCGTCACGAACTGCAGCAGCACGACCAGCAGCACGCCGTTCGCGGGCCGCCGCAGCGATTCGAAGCGGCGCATCTTCAGCGCGAACGCGACCAGGTAGGCGACCACGACGAACGCGAACGTGCGGTGCGTCCAGTGGATCGCGACCAGCGCGTCCTGCGTGATCGCGTCGCCGTCCTTCGTCATCCCGAGTGCGCGCCACAGGTGGAAGCCGTGCTGGAAGTCCATCGGCGGAATCCACTGCCCGTTGCAGGTCGGGAAGTCGGTGCACGCGAGCACCGCGTAGTTGGTGCTCACCCAGCCGCCGAGCGCGATCTGCACGACCAGCAGCACGAGCGCCGCGAGCGCGGCCGCACGGTAACGCCCGGCCTCCGGGTCATGCGACGGCAGCGGCGTCTGCCGCGCCGCGAGCCAGCCGAGCGTGCCGAGCAGCGTGAGGCCGAGCAGCAGGTGGATCGTGACGATCACCGGCTGCAGCTTCATCGTGACCGTCCATGCGCCGAACGCGCCCTGCACGAGAATCAGCAGCAAGAGGCTCGTCGGCCACCACGGCGACACGTGCAGCGGGCGGCGGCGCAGCCGCGCGGCCCACGCGATCGCCACCTGCGCGATGATCAGCACGCCGATCGCCATCGCGAAATAGCGGTGAATCATCTCGATCCACGCCTTCGTCATGCTGACGGGCCCGGTCGGCATCGCCTGGTGCGCGGCCGTGATCGCCGCGTGCGCGATGAACGGCGACGACGTGCCGTAGCAGCCGGGCCAGTCGGGGCAGCCGAGGCCCGAGTCGGTCAGCCGCGTGAAGCCGCCGAACATCACCAGGTCGAGGGTCAGGAACGTGGTGATCCACACGAGCTTGCGGAATTTATTGTCGTCGGCCTTCACCCACACGTACGACAGCGGCAGCAGCGCGATGCAGAAGCCGATCAGGCCGAGTTGCAGTAGATACGACATCGGAATGGTGCCTCGTTCTCTCGCCTTAACCGATGCTCGACCACTTCAGCAGCTTCGTCACGTCCGACTTGATCTTGCTGGGATTCGGGTCTTTCGGAAAACGCATCATCAGGTTGCCGTTCGGGTCGACCATGTAAATGTGGTCGCTGTCCTTCGTGCCGGCATCGGCCGGCAGCCACGCGGCCACCGCGGCCGGATCGGCGACGAACCGGCGCGTGTCCGGATACGCGTCCAGCACCTTCTGCGGCACCGTGCCCGCATCGCTGCGCAGCCACACCATCGTGATCCGGTGCCGTTCGCCCGCCTGCGTGACGCGGATCTGGCGCATGAAATAGAGCTTCTTCGCGCACGCGTCGTCGCACGCGCTGCGGTCGGTCATCACGAACAGCCAGACCCCGCGCAGCGACGACAGCGGCACCGTCTTGCCGGTCTCGTCGGTCACCTGCAGATCGGCCGGGATCGGGCGCTGCGGCTCGATCAGCGTGCCGTAGTTCGTCGATCCGCCCTTCGGCTTGATCACGTAATAGGTGAAATACGACGCGATCATCGGCGCGGCGCACACGAGACCGAGCAGCACGAGCATCCAGCGGCCGCGCTTGCGGGCCGCGGGCGAGATCGGCGCGGCGGCCGGACCCTGACGGGAAGATTGCATGGACAAATCAGACCTCTCGAAACGAACCCGCGGCGCCGGCGCCGCGTCCTGGCATGACGCTCACGCGCCGGCCGACTTCTTCGCCGCACGCCGCGCGGCGTACAGGCCGAAGCCGAGCGCGGCCGCCGCCATCGCCCACCACTGAAACATGTAACCGTAATTGCGCTCGACGCCGGTCGTCGCCGCCGGCCAGTCGCGCACGAGCTTGTCGCCGTCGTCGCTCGTCTGCTGGATCACGAACGGCTGCAGCGGCAGCCCGGTTTCCTTCGCGTACGCGGCGACGTCGAGGTTCTGCCGGATCTTCTGGTGCGCGGCCGACCCGCCTTCGCCGAGCTCGAACGCGCGCGACGCGTCGGCGCGCGCGATGCCTACGATCTCGACGTCGCCCGCCGGCGTCGTGAACGGCTCGATCGCCGTGCGATCGGCGATGTTGCGCGGCAGCCAGCCGCGGTTCACGAGCACGACGCCGCCGCCCGTGAGTTTAAACGGCATCACGACGTAAAAACCCGGCTGGTCGTTATACGGCCGATTGTCGAGGAACACCGCCTGCTCGGGCAGGAAGCGGCCCTTTGCCCGTACGCGATGAAACTCGATCGACGCGAGCGGAACCGGCTGCGCGCCGAGGTCGACCGGCGCCGCCTGCTCGTAGCGCGCGATGTTCGCCTGCAGCGCTTCCTTCTGGTGCGCGCGGTCGCGCTGCCAGAAACCGAGCCGGATCGTGACGGCGACGACGACGAGGATCAGCAGCGCAGGCAGCCAGCGAATCTTCATCACGCGGCCCACTCGGCGCGTTCGCGAAAGCGAAGTGCGATAATTATCCTCTTCCTTTCGAATTGCCGTCGTCCGGTTCGCGTCATGCACATACTCGTTCCCATCGCCTTCGTCCTCATCATTGCCAGCATGGGCTCGGCGCTCTACTTCATGATGCACGACCGCGGCCATACGAAGCGCATGGTCTGGTCGCTCGCCACCCGCGTCGGGCTGTCGGTGTCGCTGTTCCTGCTCATCCTGTTCGCGAACTGGATGGGCTGGATCCATTCGACCGGTTTGCCGATCGGACGTTGATGCCGTCGCCGCGCCGCCGCTGTGACATTTAGCCGCACGGCCGCGCCACCAAGTAAAAGCGCCGCCTGACTGAGTCGCGGCGGCGCCAGGGTGATGTCGCTCGCAGCGTCGCCGCCGCGCCCGCGACACCAATGAAAACGGCCCGCGCATCGCTGCGCGGGCCGTTTTTCCATTTACAGCCAGTAGACGACGACGTACAGGCCGAGCCAGACGACGTCGACGAAGTGCCAGTACCACGCGGCGCCTTCGAATGCGAAGTGATGATCGGGCTTGAAGTGGCCGCGGATCATCCGCACCAGCACCACCGCGAGCATCGTGCCGCCGAGGAACACGTGGAAGCCGTGGAAGCCGGTCAGCAGGAAGAACGTCGAACCGTACACGCCCGAGTTCAGCGTCAGGTTCAGTTCGTTGTACGCGTGGTAGTACTCGAAGCCCTGCAGGAACAGGAAGCAGATACCGAACACGAGCGTCGCGGCCAGCCATGCGATCGCCTTCTTGCGATGATCGTCGCGCAGCGCGTGGTGCGAGATCGTCAGCGTCACGCCCGACGACAGCAGGAACGCGGTGTTCAGCGTCGGGATCGGCCACGGGCCCATCGTCTTGAAGTGACCGGCGAGCGCGGCGGGGCCTTCGTTCGGCCACACGGCGGAGAAATCCGGCCAGATCAGCTTGTAGTCGAGGCTGCCGAGCTGGTGCAGCGCGATTTCACGCGCATAGAACAGCGCGCCGAAGAACGCGCCGAAGAACATGACTTCCGAGAAGATGAACCAGCTCATGCTCCAGCGGTACGACTTGTCGACGTTCTTGCCGTATTGACCGCCTTCCGATTCGGCGATCGCGTCGCCGAACCAGTGATACAGCGTGAAGAGCAACCACAGCAGGCCGAGCAGCGCCGTAAACGGCGCCCAGTCGTGACCGTTGATCCACAGCGCTGTCGACCCGAGCATGACCAGCAGGCCGATGGCCGCGCTGATCGGATGCTGCGACGGATGCGGCACGAAATAGTACGGGGTCTGGTTTTGACCGCTCATGCTTGATTCTCCACTTCAGTCCAATTTGTGTACCGGAAACCGCTCCGGCTTTATTTCTTGCGCGGCGAGACCGCCACCGCTCTTTCCCGCACGCCGCGCCGTAGCGCCGCGCACTGCATTCTTTCGTGGCCGCACGCCACTAGCCGCGCGCCCTCAACCCACGACCGCACGCACGATCAGGATCAGCACGCCGATGAACACGCCGGCCGCGAGCAACGCGACGATCAGCACGTGCAGCGGATTGAGCTGCGTCGCGTCGGCCTCCAGGTCGCGCCGCTTGCGCACCCCGAAGAACGACCACAGCACCGCTTTCAGCGCCTGACCGAACGTTCCGCTCCGCTTGACTTCCGTCATCGCCCCGTCTCCTTCGTCATGCGTCCGGCTTCGCCTCACCCTGCGCCGCCGCCGTACTGCGCTGCGCCGGTGCCGGCGTGGCCGGGGTATTCAGCTCGAAGAACGTGTACGACAGCGTGATCGTCTTCACGTCCTTCGGCAATTTCGGGTCGATCACGAACACCACCGGCATCTTGCGCGACTCGTTCGCGGTCAGCGTCTGCTGCGTGAAGCAAAAGCACTCGATCTTCTTGAAGAATTCCGTCGCCTGCTTCGGCGCGTAGCTCGGAATCGCCTGCGCCACGACCGGCCGGCCCTGCCCGTTCGTCACGTCGTACACGATCGTCGTCAGTTCGCCCGGATGCACGTCGAGGCTGTTGTGCTCCGGCTTGAACCCGAGCGGCCCGCGCGCGTTCGCATCGAACTCGACCGACACCGTGCGGCTGGTGTCGACCTGCGAGTTCTTCACCTCGCGCTCGCTGACATCGCGCTGCACCAGGTTGTTGATGCCGGTGATCTGGCAGATCGCCCGATACATCGGGATCAGCGCGAAGCCGAAACCGAACATCAGCCCGGCCACGACGAAGAGCTTCACCAGCATCGAACGATTGAACGCGCGATCCACGGCGCCCTCTTCCGGCTTCGACATACGACGACTTCCTCGCTACTGCGTCAGTTACTGCATCAGTGGGTGGACAGCCACCACTGCTTGATCACGACACCCATGAAAAAAACGGCGGCGATGACGAGCAGGGTGAGGCCGAGCCGCTTGTTGCCCGCGCGAATCTGCTCGGGCGTTCGTCTTTCTGATGGATTCCGGGTCATCTGAAACTTCGCTGAAACTTCAGTTCCGCGCCCGCCGCGCCTGCCTGCGCGGCAGGCAGCGGCGAAACGCTCGGTGAAACTTACTCGACGTGCGGCGGTTGCTCGAACGTGTGGAACGGAGCCGGGCTCGGCACCGTCCACTCGAGGCCCGTCGCGCCATCCCACGGCTTGTCGGACGCCTTTTCCAGCTCGCCGCCGCCACGATAGGCCGGCAGCGCGACCGCGAACAGGAAGTACACCTGCGCGAGGCCGAAGCCGAATGCGCCGATCGTCGCCACCTGGTTGAAGTCCGTGAACTGCGCCGGGTAGTCCGCATAGCGGCGCGGCATGCCCGCGAGACCGACGAAGTGCATCGGGAAGAACGTCAGGTTGAAGAAGATCATCGACGCCCAGAAGTGAATCTTGCCGCGCGTCTCGTTGTACATCCAGCCCGTCCACTTCGGCGCCCAGTAGTACCAGCCCGAGAACAGCGCGAACAGCGAGCCGGCCACCAGCACGTAGTGGAAGTGCGCGACCACGAAATAGGTGCCGTGATACTGGATGTCGAGCGGCGCCATCGCGAGCATCAGGCCCGTCAGGCCGCCGAACGTGAACACGAACAGGAAGCCGATCGCGAACAGCATCGGGGTTTCGAACGTCATCGAGCCGCGCCACATCGTCGCGAGCCAGTTGAACACCTTCACGCCCGTCGGCACCGCGATCAGCATCGTCGCGTACATGAAGAACAGCTGGCCGGTGACCGGCATGCCCGTCGCGAACATGTGGTGCGCCCAGACCATGAACGACAGGATCGCGATCGATGCCGTCGCGTACACCATCGAGCTATAGCCGAACAGCGTCTTGCGCGCGAACGCCGGGATCACCTGCGACACGATCCCGAACGCCGGCAGAATCATGATGTACACCTCGGGGTGGCCGAAGAACCAGAAGATGTGCTGGTACATCACCGGGTCGCCGCCGCCTGCCGCGTTGAAGAACGACGTGCCGAAGTGGCGGTCGAACAGCACCATCGTGATCGCGCCCGCCAGAACCGGCATCACGGCGATCAGCAGGTACGCGGTGATCAGCCACGTCCATGCGAACATCGGCATCTTCATCAGCGTCATGCCGGGTGCGCGCATGTTCAGGATCGTCACGACGATGTTGATCCCGCCCATGATCGACGACGCGCCCATGATGTGGACCGCGAAGATCGCGAAGTCCATGCCCGGGCCCATCTGCGTCGACAGCGGTGCGTACAGCGTCCAGCCGGCGGCCGTCGCGCCGCCCGGCGCGAAGAACGAACCGACCAGCAGCACGGCCGCGACCGGCAGCAGCCAGAAGCTGAAGTTGTTCATCCGCGCGAACGCCATGTCGGATGCGCCGATCTGCAGCGGAATCATCCAGTTCGCGAAGCCGACGAACGCCGGCATGATCGCGCCGAACACCATGATCAGGCCGTGCATCGTCGTGAGTTCGTTGAAGAACTCCGGACGCATGATCTGCAGGCCCGGCTCGAACAGCTCGGCACGGATGCCGAGCGCCATCACGCCGCCCGACAGGAACATGATGAACGAGAACAGCAGGTACAGCGTACCGATGTCCTTGTGGTTGGTGGCGAACAGCCAGCGACGCCAGCCGTGCGGGGCTTCGTGCGCGTGGTCGTCGTGCGCGTGGTCCGCGGCTACGTCGTGCCCGATGCTAGACATGAGAATCTCCTAATGCGAATACGTCGACTAACTCAGCGACACGTCAAGCCGCCGGGCCGATCTCGACACGCCGGGCTTCCTTCGCGTCAGCCCCGCCCGTGATCGTTTCCGGCTTTTTGAGAATAATGTGGTCTTCCGCCACGCCTGCTGCCTTCAGCGCATCGCGCACGGCCTGCGCCCGATGCTTCGCCAGGTCGGCGTTCGCGTCGGCCGAGCCGGTCTTGTCGGTGAAGCCCGACAGCGCGAGCTTCGCGTCCGGATGCGCCTTCGCATAGTCGGCCGCAGCGGCGATCGCCGCCTTCGCGTCGGCCGGCAGCACGCTCTTGCCCGTCTCGAAGTAGATCGTCGACAGCGCGGCCGATGCCGCTGCCGCCGGTTGCTCGGCCGCGCCCGACGCGGCTTGCGCCGGTGCCGAAGCCGCTTCAGCCGGTGCCGCGCCCGCCGTGTCTTCCGGCATCTTGCCGTTGCGTGCGTCAGCCACTTGCTTCGGCTGCAGCAGGTCGTTCTTGTGGTTGCCCCACGAGTTGCGTTCGTACGTGACGACCGAAGCGATGTCGAGGTCCGACAGCGACGCCCACGACGGCATCGCGCCCTTGCCGTGCAGCACGCGCTCGACGTGCGCGGCGATCGGGCCGTTCACGATCGGGCTGCCGTCCATCGCCGGGAATGCGCCGAGGCCCTTGCCGTTCACCTGGTGGCAGGCCGCGCAGTTCGCCTTGTAGACTTCCTCGCCGTGCGCGACGAGCTCGGCCATCGTGTAGACCTTGTTCGGATCGACCGCCGCGCTGGCCAGCTTCGCCTTCTGCGCGGTGACCCACTTCGCGTAGTCGTCGTCCGACAGGACTTCGACGACGACCGGCATGTACGCGTGCTCCTTGCCGCACAGCTCGGTACAGAAGCCGCGGAACGTGCCGACCTTGTCGGCCTTGAACCACGTGTCGCGCACGAAGCCGGGGATCGCATCCTGCTTCACGCCGAACGCGGGCACGTACCACGAGTGGACGACGTCGTTCGCGGTCGTGATGATGCGGATCTTCTTGTTGACCGGCACGACGAGCGGATTGTCGACTTCCTGCAGATAGGTGTCGGTGATCGGCTTCTTGCCCATCACTTCGTCGCGCGGGGTGGTCAGCGTCGACAGGAAGCCGATGCCCTCGCCCGGGCCCTTCACGTAGTCGTAGCCCCACTTCCACTGGTAGCCGGTGACCTTGATCGTGAGATCGGCGTTCGTCGTGTCCTTCATCGCGACGACGGCCTTCGTCGCCGGCAGCGCCATCAGCACGACGATGACGAACGGCACGATCGTCCAGATGATCTCGACGGTCGTGCTTTCATGGAAATTGGCGGCCTTGTGGCCCTTGGATTTGCGGTGCGCGAAGATCGAATAGAACATCACGCCGAACACGCCGACGAAGATCACCGTACACAGGATCAGCATCATCGTGTGGAGATCGTAGAGCTCCTCGGCGATCTTCGTGACAGGCGGCTGAAAGTTGATCTCGTTGACACGGGGGCCGCCCGGGCTATCACCGACCGCCAGGGCCGCACCGGCAAAGAGCAATCCGCTGCATGCCAGCACGCCCGCGAGGGCTCGCTTGATTGTTTTCATAGCATCCTTACCCAAAATTTCCATTCAAACCCTCCCCCGTCGCAAGCCGTCGGCCTGTTCCGGCCGATGACTGCGCCTCGTCAGCCGCAGCGCCTGAGCGACACGCGCAGTTCGTCGGCGAACTGCGCACGCTTGTACTGCGCGAGATGCTGCCCGATTACGACGGTCTGCCCGCGCGATACCAGCCGAATCGGATCGCGTGGCGTCGCACCCGGCTCGACCCGCACCCAGCGCGGGTTGAATTCGATCTGCGTGAGCCGCTCCGCATCCATCCGCTCGATCACGAGCCGGTGCGGGAACAGCCTGATGCGCTCGTAATCGACCGCATGGCGAGCATGGATCGCAAATGCGACACCTACCGCCAGCAACTCGATGCCGGTGAAGGGCATGACGAGCCAGGCCCCTCTCCACATCAGCAACGCCGCGATCGCCAGCGAGAAGCCCGCGAGCGACACGTAAAACAGCACGAACTGGCGTGGCGACACCGAACAGTTGCGTTTCATCAGCCAGTCTTCGAGGACCGGTTCGCTGTCCGCCGTCTCCGCCAAAACGCTCGCTGCTTCCATCGCCGCCTCACGCGAATGGCATGCGATGCATGCCTGCATCGGACTCGCCGCCCCGTATTGCGGGGACCCCGGGACGACAAGCTGACGCATTATAGGCGGGTTCAATGGCATCCACAAGCAAGCGCCTATCGCCCGCCAAGCCAAGCGCGACAAGCTTTCCGGCCGTTTTTCCCGCCAATTCGACCCCGCTTTGCGCCGCTAATTTCGGACATAACAAAACCCCTCTTTACCGCTTTACCGATTCTTCGGACGCCCCTTGCCGATGTCCTCGATGCGCACGATGCCGTGCCCTTCCGCGGTCGTGCGCGGCACGGCCTTCCATGCGTGGCCGTAGATCACCTCGAACGTGAGCGGGATCGTGCCGTCCTCGCGCCGGCGTGCGTCCAGCGCGTCGCCGAGCGCCGCGCGAAAGCGGCGCGTCGCGTGCCGCGGCGCCGTGCGCCCGAACGGATAGGCGCCCCAGCGACGCACGTCGGCGAGCAGGGAATCGGGGGATGGGTAGGTGACGGTCAGCACTTCCTGATCCATCACGGGAATCTCGAAGCCGCTCTCGACGAGCATGTCGCCGAGGTCGTGCATGTCGACGAAATCGATCACGCGCGGGGCGGGCGGCGCCACGCCGAGCGCCGCTTCGGCGTCCGCGCAGGCCGCGCGCAACTCGCGCAGCGTGTCCGGGCCGAGCGTGCTGAACATCAGCAGCCCGTTCACGCGCAGCACGCGCTGCCATTCGGGAAAGACGGTATCGGGACGCGAATGCCAGTGAAGCGCGAGATTCGACCAGATCAGGTCGAACGCGCCGCCCGCAAACGGCAGCGCGGCGAAGTCGGCCTGCGCGACGCGCGGGCCGCGCTGGCCCAGCGCCCGGCCGAGCGACGCCGGCAGCCAGCGGCGCCAGGTGGTCTGCTCGACCTCGCGCTGACCGGCCCGCGCGAGCATCGCGCCGGACAGGTCCACGCCGAACACCGGCGCTTCCGGAAACCGCGCGCGCAGCGCCGGCAGATCGTCGCCCGGGCCGCAGCCCGCGTCCAGCACGGCCGCGGGGCTCACCTTGATGTATTCGAGGCGCTCGTTCATCCGCTGCGCAATCTCGCGCGGCAGGAACGCAACCGCATCGAACGTGGCGGCACGGCGGTCGAAGATCCGCCGCAGGCGCCTGGCGTCATTGGCCGGACGGCCGGTTGAAGTCGAAGCTGGGGACATGTCGGGCACACTGGCGAAGAGCCCGAAGTATACTCGCTCGCCTCGCAAGCTTCATTGAGGCGGCATGCCAGGAGTGTTGCGATGGTCCACGGTTCCGCCGAGCGCACGATGCGCGTCGTTTTGTCGCAGGTTCGCGCGCTGGTCGGGCGCGTTGCCGCGGTCACGTTGCCGAATCGCTGCGCGCTGTGCGGCAATTTGTCACACACCGTGATTTGCGGCGCCTGCGATGCCGCGTACTGGAACGAAGCGCGGCTGCGCTGCGATATCTGCGCGGTGCCGCTCGGCGTCGGGCAAGCACGACCGCCCGGTTGCAACCGCCCCGGCGCCGGCCGCGCGGCCGCGTACCTGTGCGACGCATGCCGCACCGCGCCGCCGCCGTTCGATGCGACGCTCGCGCTCGCCGATTACCGCGCGCCGCTCGACGGGCTCGCGCGCGGCCTGAAGTTTCACGCACGGCTCGCGCTCGGCGGCGAATTCGCGGCCCGACTTGCGCGGCTGGTCGACGATACGCGCGGCGCGCGCGGCTTCGACCTCGTCGCGCCGGTGCCGCTGTCGCACCGGCGGCTCGTCGCGCGCGGGTACAACCAGGCGTGGGCGATCGCACGTCCGCTCGCGCGCCAACTCGGCGTGCCAGCGGACGCGGCCTTGCTCGCGCGCGTCGCCGACACAGCGCCGCAATCGCGGCTCGACCGGCACGCGCGGCGCGACAACGTGATGGCGGCTTTCGCGGTGGCAGGTCGCGTCGCCGGCCGCCACATCGCGCTCGTCGACGACGTGATGACGTCCGGCGCGACGCTCGCGGCGGCCGCGCAGGCGCTGAAGGCGGCGGGCGCCGCGCGCGTGACGAATCTGGTTGCGCTGCGCACCGCCAGGGATTAATTAGATAGAGAGGCCGGCCGCCGCACAAGCGGCCGTCACGAACCGGTCGGCCAGGAGCCTGCGCGCGTTGCGGGGCTCCGGCCGGCCCAGCCAAACCGAAACATGTTCAACGTCGTCCTCGTCGCCCCCGAAATTCCGCCGAACACCGGCAACGTGATCCGCCTGTGCGCGAACACCGGCGCGCACCTGCACCTGATCGAGCCGCTCGGCTTTCCGCTCGACGACGCGCGGATGCGCCGCGCCGGCCTCGACTATCACGAGTATGCGCAGATGCGCGTGCACCGCGACTGGGACGCGTTCGTCGCCGCCGAAGCACCCGATTCCGCGCGGATGTTCGCGTTCACGACGCGCGGCTCGGGCCGCTTCCACGATCACGCGTTCCTGCCCGGCGACTGGTTCGTGTTCGGCTCGGAAACGCGCGGCCTGCCCGCCGAGCTGCTCGAACGCTTCCCGAACGAACAGCGCGTGCGCCTGCCGATGCGGCCGGACAACCGCAGCCTGAACCTGTCGAATACGGTCGCGGTGGTCGTGTTCGAGGCGTGGCGCCAGGCCGGCTTCGAAGGCGGCGCCTGACGCGCGCCGGGCGCGGCCCGCGGCGCTGAAGGCGTCAGGTTCGCGCGAGCCGCGCGCGGTACAGGTCGTAGATGTCGGAGGAAAAGCACGCGAATACGACGCGTGCGAGGTTCGGCGCCTGCGCCAGCATTTCGGCGACGGTACCGACCGCGATGTCGACGGCCTCTTGCGCCGGATAGCGGTAGATACCGCAACTGATCGCTGGAAACGCGATCGACGTCGCGGCGACTTCCTCTGCCAACTCGATCGCGCGCCGGTAGCACGACGCGAGCAGATCGGCCTCGCCGCGTGCGCCGCCGTACCAGACCGGCCCGACCGCGTGGATCACGTAGCGCGCCGGCAACCCGTGGCCGCGCGTGAGCTTCGCGTCGCCGGTGTCGCAGCCGCCGAGCGTGCGGCACTCGGCGAGCAGGCCGGGGCCGGCCGCGCGGTGGATCGCGCCGTCGACGCCGCCCCCGCCGAGCAGCGAACCGTTCGCTGCGTTGACGATTGCGTCGACGTCGAGCGTCGTGATGTCGACGAGTTGTGCATCGAGCGTGGTGGAATGGATCTGCAGCATGACACCCTCGCGGAACACCGGAGACGATTCAAGCGTAGTCCGCTTTGGCGCCGCGCGCCCGGCGCAACCGTGCCGGGCGGTGCGTACCGCGCTACTCGGCCCGCGCGTCGCGGCGCAGCAGGCCGCTGACGGCGTCGCGCGGCGCGATCCCGTCGAACAGCACGCCGCACACGGCTTGCGTGATCGGCATTTCGATCGATTGCGCACGCGCGAGCGCCAGCACGGCCTGCGCGCAGCGCACGCCTTCGGCCACGTGGCCGAGCGCGCCGAGAATGTCGTTCAACGTGCGGCCGGCCGCCAGTTGCAGGCCGACCGTGCGGTTGCGCGACAGGTCGCCCGTCGCGGTGAGGATCAGGTCGCCGAGGCCCGTGAGGCCCGTGAAGGTTTCCGCGCGGCCGCCGAGCGCCACGCCGAGCCGCGACATTTCGGCGAGGCCGCGCGTGATCAGCGCGGCGCGCGCGTTCAGCCCGAGGCCGAGACCGTCGGAAATGCCGGTCGCGATCGCCAGCACGTTCTTCACCGCGCCGCCGACCTCGACGCCGACCACGTCGTCGCCCGTATAGATTCGCATCGCGCCGTGATGGAACGCGGCGAGCGTGCGCTCGCGGCATTCGGCCGACACACTCGCCACCGTCAACGCGACGGGCAGCGACTGCCCGACCTCGCGCGCGAAACTCGGCCCCGACAGCACGCCGTTGCTCTGCTGCTCGGGCAGCTCGGCCGCGATCACCTGATGCGGCAGCAAGTGCGTGTCGGCCTCGAAGCCCTTGCAGACCCAGACGACGTGCGCGGGCACGCAGCCCGCGTCGCGCATCGCGCGGCACAGCGTGCGCAGCCCGGCCACCGGCGCGGCGATCACGCACAGCGCGTCGTCCGCGGCGCCGTGCGCGAGCGCGGCGCCGAGATCGGCGTCGTAGCGCAGCGCATCAGGCAGCGCGATGCCGTCGAGATAGCGGGAATTTTCGTGCCGGGCCTGCAGCCCGGCGATGAGCGCGGCGTCGCGCGCCCACAGAAGCGTGTCGTGCCGCGCGGCCAGATGGCCCGCGAGCGCGGTGCCCCAGGCACCGGCGCCGAGAACGGCTACTTTCATACCCAGCACCGGTCCGAGCGAAACGTCAGTTCAGCGTCGTGCCATTCGGCGCGCCTGCCGCGGCGCCGGCCTGCTGCTGAAGCTGCGCGAGACGCTGCTCGTACAGCGCCTGGAAGTTGATTTCGGCGAGGTGGATCGGCGGGAAGCCGGCACGGGTGATCGCGTCGGCGATGTTCGAGCGCAGGTACGGGAACAGGATCGTCGGGCAGGCAATGCCGACGAGCGGATCGAGCTGCTCGTCCGGAATGTTGCGGATGTCGAAAATGCCGGCCTGCTTCGCTTCGATCAGGAACGCGACCTTGTCCTTCACCTTCGCGGTGACGGTGCCCGACACGACGACTTCGAACACGCTTTCCGCGAGGCGGTCGGCCTTGACGTCGACTTCGACTTCAACCGACGGCATGTCCTGCTCGAGGAAGATCGCCGGCGAATTCGGCTGCTCGAGCGACATATCCTTCAGGTAGACGCGCTGGATGTTGAAGAACGGTTGGTTTTCGACGTCGGACATGGTGTTTCCCTAAAAGTGGTGACGGGGCGGCCCGGCTGTTCGCCGGCCGCCACGGATGATTCCTGCGCGCCCAAGCCGCGGCGCGGCCGGCGGCCATTCTGCCCTAATCAGGCCGCTTGCAGAAGCGGCACGAGGCCGCCTTCGCGGTCGAGCTTCGACAGATCGTCGTAGCCGCCGACGTGCGTGTCGCCGATATAGATCTGCGGCACCGTGCGGCGCCCCGTGCGCGTCATCATTTCCTCGCGGCGGGCCGGATCGCGATCGATCAGCACCTTTTCGATCTGCTCGACGCCGCGCAGCTTCAGCAGGCGCTCGGCCTGCATGCAATACGGACACACCTGCGTGCTGTACATCAGAACCTTGTTCACTTCGCCACTCCTTGTTTGACGACCGGCATCCCGGCCTGCTGCCAGGCGGCCACGCCGCCTTCGAGCACGTGCACCTCGGCGTAACCCGCCGCCTCGACCTCGCGCGCCGCCTTCTGCGACTGCTGGCCGTTCTGGCAGACGAGCAGCACCGGGGTGCTCTTGTTCTTCGCGACCTGCGCAATTTTCGCGCCGATCTCGCCCGCCGCGACCTGACGCGCCGACGGCAGGTGGCCGGCGGCGAAATCGGACGCGGCGCGCACGTCGATCACGACCGCATTGCGGCGATTGATGAGCTGCGTCGCCTCCGCGGCAGACAGGCCGCCGCGGCCGCGGCGCAGTGCGGGCCATGCGAGCAGGCCGCCCGAAACCACCAGGATCGCGATAAGGGCCAGGTTGGTGTAATTGGTAAAGAACGTCACGAAATTCCGCCGGAAGAAGAGAAATCGGATGAGGACAATCCCGCCATTATAAAATAACCGCCTTGCGCGATGGCGGGCCCGGTCCGGGTGCCGCGCGACGCGCCCCGCTTCCCTATCACTACCGACCGCAAGATCCATGTACAAACTCGTTCTCATCCGCCACGGCGAATCGACGTGGAACAAGGAAAACCGCTTCACCGGCTGGGTCGACGTCGACCTGACCGAGCAGGGTCGCAACGAGGCCTACCAGGCCGGCGAGTTGCTCAAGGAAGCCGGCTACACGTTCGACATCGCGTACACGTCGGTGCTCAAGCGCGCGATCCGCACGCTGTGGCACGTGCAGGACAAGATGGACCTGATGTACCTGCCGGTCGTCCACTCGTGGCGCCTGAACGAGCGCCACTACGGCGCGCTGTCGGGCCTGAACAAGGCGGAAACGGCCGCGAAGTTCGGCGACGAGCAGGTGCTCGTGTGGCGCCGCAGCTACGACACGCCGCCGCCGGCGCTCGAGCCGACCGACGAGCGCGCGCCGTTCGGCGACCCGCGCTACGCGAAGGTGCCGCGCGAGCAGTTGCCGCTCACCGAATGCCTGAAGGATACGGTCGCGCGCGTGCTGCCGCTGTGGAACGAGTCGATCGCGCCGGCGGTGCGCGCCGGCAAGCAGGTGCTGATCGCCGCGCACGGCAACTCGCTGCGCGCGCTGATCAAGTACCTCGACGGCATCTCGGACAGCGACATCGTCGGCCTGAACATCCCGAACGGCGTGCCGCTCGTATATGAACTCGACGAGAACCTGAAGCCGATCAAGCACTATTACCTCGGCGACCAGGACGCGATCGCGCAGGCGCAGGCCGCCGTCGCGAAGCAGGGCAAGGCGGGCTGACGCCCGGCGCGGCGGCCGGCGGCGGTCCGGCGCGGCGTGCGGGGCCCGGCCTCGGCCCGCACGCCGCGCGAACCTTCCCGGCCCTGCCGTGGTCGAAACCGCTTTCGAACCCCGCAGCGCGCCCGGCGGCGCCCCGGCCGGGCCCTCAGCGGCCTTTTCGACGCTTTTCGCGCCGTTCCACTGAGTAATCGGACGAACAGTTATACTTGTCCGCTACATCCCCGCTACCGCCACGCGCTTCCCGACCGCACCAGACTCTCTATGCGAATGAATTTGAAGAACATCGGCCTGATTGCCGCGGGCCTCGCCACGGGCGTGTTCGCCACGCTGCAGGTTTCCGCATCGGCCGAGCAGACCGCCACGGCGCCGCTTCCCCTCGACCAGCTCCGCCTGTTCGCGGAAGTATTCGGGCAGATCAAGCGCGAATACGTCGAACCGGTCGACGACAAGAAGCTGCTGACGGCCGCGATCAAGGGCATGGTGTCGAGCCTCGACCCGCACTCGTCGTTCCTCGACAAGACCGACTATGACGAGCTGCAGGAGCAGACGAAGGGCCGCTTCGCGGGTCTCGGCATCGAGATCTCGCAGGAAGACGGCCTCGTCAAGGTGATCTCGCCGATCGAGGACACCCCCGCGTTCCGCGCCGGCATCCGTCCGGGCGACCTGATCACGCGCATCAACGACAAGCCGGTGCGCGGCATGACGCTCGACAAGGCCGTCAAGCAGATGCGCGGCGAGCCGGGCACCAAGGTCACGCTCACGATCTTCCGCAAGAGCGACGACCGCACGTTCCCGGTCACCGTCACGCGCGCGATCATCAAGGTCCAGAGCGTGAAGATGAAGATGCTCGATCCGGGCTACGCGTACATCCGCATCACGAGCTT
>NZ_JBYQCG010000103.1:0-37008 GCF_057837105.1 Burkholderia sp. APQ4-4ca
AGCGCGAAGTGGAAGTCTGAACGCCGGCAGCGACTGCGCATCCGGTACAGCGCCCGCGTGCTCGACATCATCGAGCGCATGCTGGTCGAGCATCTACCAGGCGTCGTGCCGTCGAGTCTGCTCGGCAAGGCATTGCAGTACATGAGCGGGCAGTGGTCAAAGCTGGTCCGATACGTCGGTAACGGCAACTGGCCGATCTCGAACAACCTGTGCGAGAACGCGATCCGGCCGTTCGTCGTCGGCCGCAAGGGCTGGCTGTTCTCCGATACTGTCGCTGGCGCGCAGGCCAGCGCCAACCTGTACTCCCTCGTCGAGACGTGCAAGGCGAACGGCGTCGAGCCGTATCGCTATCTGGTCTGGCTGTTCACCAGGTTGCCGCTCGCCGCAACCGCCGACGACTATGCCGCCCTCATGCCATGGAGCATGCCTGCCACTCCCAACCTCTGATGGGCGTCGTTAAAAGACCGCATACGTTTTTTCGTTGCGCGCGCACCAAAAGAAATCGGCCTGGCGACGTCGTCGCAGGCCGATTTTTCATTGAACCGCGCTCAGCTGAGCCGCGCGTTCTGACGCGTATGGCGTTATTGCTGGCGAACCCAGGTTTGCGACCGGCCCAGCAGCGACACGCCGATGTAGCCGCGCACCACGAGCTTCTGGCCGCCGTCTTCAAGCGTCATCTTGCACTTGTAGACCTTGCCGTTCTCCGGGTCGAGGATGTTGCCGCCGTCCCAGTGGTCGCCGTCCTTCTTCATCGCCTTGATGATCGTCATGCCCTTGATGAGCTGATCCTTGCGCTCGTCCGTGCACGCGGTGCAGCGGCGATCGGGCGTATCGTTCGCGCCGAGGCCCTTGACGACCTTGCCCGTCAGCGCGCCGTCGCCGTCCTCGGCGATCTGCACGAGCGCCTTCGGTTGATGGGTGTTGTCGTCGATCGTTTGCCACATGCCGATCGGGCTGTCGGCTTGTGCGAACGTGGGGGCTGCGCACGCGAGCAGGGCGCCGGCGATGGCGATCGCCCGCAACGGGCGGGTCAGTCGAATCATTGTCATCCTCCTTGTTTTGCATGTCTGTTCGATTCGCTCGCACGACCGTCTGCATGGGGCGGGCATGTTGCGAGCTTCGCCAGAATACGTGAAACCGCACGCTGCGTTTGATAGAGGGGACTCTAATCGAAACGGCCAGCATGACGCTGGCCGTTCGTGACTTTGGTGACCGATCAGTTGAGCTGATAAGAGAATGCGGCGTTGATGCGCGGGCTGCGTGACGCGCTTTCGACCGGCGCATCGCCGACCGGTTTGGCGACGTTCAGGTCGAGGCTGTAGTAGCGGCTGTCCGTGAGCCGCACGCCGATGCCGACCGACGACATGCGGTTCGGCGAGGGCGTGCCCGCGTGCAGATACACGCGCGCCATGTCGTAGGCGATGTACGGCGTGATCGATTTCAAATACGTCCAGCCCGGTGTGAAGCCGCGGTTGATTTCCAGCGACATCCCCCATCCCGAGTCGCCCGACGTTTCGCCCGGCTGGTAGCCGAGCGCGTAACGGGTCGAGCCGAACGAGATCTGTTCGGACGTCGGCAGCGAGTCGGGACTGTATTGCCCCGTCAGCGATACCGACGTGCCGATCCGGAACGGCCATTCGTTCGTCTGCGTGAAGGTCGCGCCGGTGCGAACGAAGGTCAGCGAGATCGGGTCGTCGTAGTTTATTGTAGTGCCGCCGTTCGTACCGATCTGCGACTTCGATGCACCGAGGATGTCGAATGCCTTGGCGACGTTGACGCTCAATTTTTGCACCTGCTTCGGCTGAACACTCGTGTAGTCAAGCTGCAGTTGAAGAACACGAACCTGCGACCGGTTGTCGAGCGTCGCCCCGTTGATCTTGTTCTGGTAGCGGTCCTCGTTGTGCGACGCATAACCCGACACGGTGCCGAGCAGGCTGCGCTGGTTGTTCAGCAAGATCGGATAGGAAGCCGAAAGACCCAGTTTCTCGTTCTTGACGGTGCGCTCGACGGTCGAAGGCAATCCCGGGTTGTCGGTCGGCTTGCCGCGATACGTGCTGGCATCGAGGCGCGTGATCAGGCCGTTGCTGCCGACCGGCACCGCGCCGCTGAACGCGAAGTAGGTCTGCTTGTCGCGTCCCGGCGGCGCGAGCGCCGAAATGCTCAACTGTTCGCCGAACCGCGTGAGGCCGTTTTCGGTCGCGGTGATGAGGCCCTGGACGCCCGGGTGGTTGAAGTCGATCCCCGTGCTGACGTTGAACGGCTTGCGATCGACCGCGAGTTCGAGCGTCGTCGCACCGTCGGTGGTCTGCGGCGGCGGCACGTTCGCCTTCACCGTGAGGCCCGGCAGCAGTCCAAACGTGTTCACGTAGCGTTCGAACGTCGCGCGGCGCAGCGGGCGATCGTCCGTGATGTGGGCAGCAATCGCGCGAATCTTCGGTTCCATCGCGCCGGGTTTGCCGGTGACCTTGACGTCCGACACATAGCCTTCGACCACCGTGATGCGCACGACGCCGTTCTCGAACGTCTGCGCGGGAACGAACGCGAACGACAGCGCGTAGCCGCGTTCCTGGTACAGTTTCGTCACGCCGTTGGCGGTTTCGATCAGCTCGCCGATCGTGATGTCCTTGCCGACGAGCGGCGTGAAGCGGCGCGTGATTTCCTCGAACGGTATCGACTTCACGCCTTCGACCTGAAACGTCTTCGGCGTCAGGTGCCGCGACAGCAGCGCCTGCAATTGCGGCGCCTGCGGCGCGACCTGAACGGTGACGTTCGGGCCCGTCTTCGGTGCGTTGATCTGGGGAAGGGAGTCGAGCGGATTGCCGCCGACGCGCGTTTGCGCCTGTGCCGTGCCTGCCGCCGCGATGGCGAGCAGCATCATCCATCTGTCGAGTCTGGATTTCATTGTTCTTCCTCGTAGGCCTTGCTTTTCGTCTTCTTTGTAATGCCGGCGCGCGACATCGGGGTGGCGCGCGCCGCGTGCCGCCATGCCGGTTGTGTTCGTACGGCTGCGCCATTCGCTCCGGCTGCGATGGCGCGACCGTCCTCCTTACTTGCCGACGCTACCCAACGTACCCAGCAACCCCGTGACCGGTGCCAGCAGGCCCGTCGAACCGCTGCCCGACGATGCCGAACCCGACACGCTGCCGACCAGCGACGTGACCGGCGCGAGCGGGCTCGAGCCCCCGGACCCCGCTGCACCGCCTACTGCTCCGGTGACAGTATTCAGCAAACCGGTGACGGGCGCGAGAGGGTTTGCACTGCCTGCGCCGCCCGTTGCGCCGCCGAGCGTACCCGTGACCGTCGACACGAGATTCGTGACCGGCGCGAGCGGACCGCTGCCCGAGCCGCCCGTTGCACCGCCGACTGCGCCCGTGAGCGAGCCGAGCGGCGTCGAGCCGAGACCCGACAGCAGGCCGCCGAGCGGGTTCGTCGAACCGGAACCCGACGACGAGCCGTTCTGGACGGTTGCCGTCGAGCCGCCGACGAGGCTCGTGATCAGGCCGGGAATCGGTGCCGCGCCGTTCGGGCCGTTCGGATTGACGAGGCCGCCGGTGTTGGTCACGGTATTGCCGACCGCGCTCACGAGCTGGCCGACGTCGCCGACGAGCGGCTGGCTCGACGTGCTGCCGACCTGCTTGCCGGCCGAGCTGATGGCGCCGCCGATCTGGCCGAGCAGGCCCGACACGGGTTGGCCGAGGCCGGTTGTCGTGCCGACCTGCTGCGTGACCTTGCCGGCGGTGATCACGAGCGGGGTGATCGCCGAGCTGATCGGCTGCGTGACCTGCTGCACGGCGCCCGACGACAGCGTCGAGCCGATCGTCGTGCCGGCGGCCGTCAGGCCGTTGGCGACCGTGTCGAGTACGGTGCCGACCGGCGTCGTGACCGGCGCGAGCGGCGCCAGGGGGCCCGTGCCCAGCGCCTTGACGGTCGAGCTCAGGCCGGACACCGTGTTGCTGGTCGCGCCGACGACGTTGCCGAGACCGGCCACCGTGGTGCCGACCGGATCCTTCGTCGAGCCGATCTGCCCCAGCCCGTTGCTCAGGGCATCGGCCGCCGCGCCGACGATCGTGCCGGTGCTGGACAGCGTGCTGCCGACACCCTTCGTCACGCCGTCGCCGAGGCCTGGCAGGCTGATGTTGCCGACCGTGCTGCCGAGGTCCGTGGCCGTCTGGCCGACCGTGCTGATGACACCCTTGGTGCCCGTCGGCGAGCCGCTGGTACCGCTCGTGCCGGACGTGCCGGACGTGCCGGACGTGCCGCTCGTGCTCGGGTTGTTGTTGTCGTTGCTGCTGGTCGGCGGCGAGCTGACGCCGCCACCGCCGCAGGCGGCCAGCAGGCACGCTGCGGCGAAGGCGGTGAGGGGCGCGCGCCACTGGCGCAGGGCGACCGTCGTGATGGAACGTTGCTGGGACATGATGGGCTCCTCGCTGTCTTTTCGATGGATGGATGTCGGATTACTTGTGCGTGCCGCCGAGCAGGCCGCCGATCAGCGACGTGACGGGCGCAAGCAGGTTCGACGACGAACCCGAGTTCGTGACGGTACCCGTGCCGCCACTCAGCGCCGGTGCGCCGACGGTGCTCGTCACCGTGGAGACGGCGTTCGTGACCGGGGCGAGCGGGCTGCTGCCTGCGGCGCCACCCGTGACGCCACCGAGCGCGCCCGTGACCGCGCCGAGGAGACCCGTGACCGGCGCGAGCGGGCTGCCGCTGGTGCCGCCCGTTGCGCCGCCGAGCGCGCCGGTGACCGTCGAGACGAGGCCGGTAACCGGTGCGAGCGGGCCGCTGCCGCCGCCTGTTGCGCCGCCCAGTGCGCCGGTGACCGTCGAGACGAGGCCCGTGACCGGTGCGAGCGGGCCGCTGCCGCCGCCTGCTGCGCCGCCCAGTGCGCCGGTGACCGTCGAGACGAGGCCCGTGACCGGTGCGAGCGGGCCGCTGCCGCCACCCGTTGCGCCGCCGAGTGCGCCGGTCACCGTGGAAACGAGACCCGTGAGCGGGGCGAGCGGGTTGGTCGCGCCGCCGGTGCTGCCCGTGAGCAGGCCGCCGACGGCCTTCACGGTGTTGCCCGTCGACGAGACGGTGCCGCCGAGGCCCGTGGTGACCGGGTTGCCGCCCGTCGACGCGAGCAGGGCGCCGGCCTGGTTCAGGCCGTTGCCGATCGTGCCGAGCAGCGTGTTGACCGGTGCGCCGAGGCCGGTTGCCGCGCCGATCGTCTGGGTCGTCTGGCCGACCATCGTCGTGATCGGCGTGATGGCCGAGCTGACCGTTTGCGTGACCTGCTGGATCGGGCCGGTCGACAGCACGTTCGTGAGCGTGGTGCCGCCGTTCGACACGGCGCCGCCGAGCGTCGATACGAGGCCGCCGACGGCGCCTGTGACCGGCGCAAGCGGCGACAGCGGGCCGCTGCCGAGGCTCGTGACCAGATTGCCGGTTTGCGTGACTGCGCCGCCGAGCTGATTGACCACGCCGCCGGTGCTGGCGACGGTGGTGCCGACGGGATCCTTCGTCGCGCCGAGCTGGCCGAGTCCGCTGCCGAGGCCGTTGCCCAGCGCGGTGACCGCGCCGCCTACGCTTTGCACGATGCCGCCCGCGGCTTGTGTCGTGGCGGGATTGACGCCCGGCAGCGACTGGCCGGCGATGACGGTGCCGAGGCCCGACACGGTGCCGCCGGCATTCGTGATGATGTTGCCGCTTTGTGCGAGGACAGTTCCCACGGCGTTCGACGAGATACCCGAGGTGCCGGACGTACCGCTCGTGCCCGAGGTTCCGCTGGTGCCCGAGGTGCCGCTCGTACCCGAGGTGCCGCTGGTGCCGGACGTGCCGCTTGTGCCGCTTGTGCCCGAGCTGCCGCTGGTGCCGGAGGTACCGCTCGTACCCGAGGTGCCGCTCGTGCCGTTGCCGCCCGACGTGGAGATCGTATCGCCGCCGCCCGAGCTGGAGCCGCCGCTGACGCCCTTGCTGATCGAACCGGAGCCGCCGCACGCGGAGAGGGAGAGCATGGCTGCAACGGTGGCCGCGATCAGAGTCGTCCGGAACACGCCATGAGGGATAACCTTAATGTCCATTTCTTCCTCGCATTAAAAATGTGTTGTGAACTGCGTTGTGTTGAGTGATGCGAGGACTACTCTGCAACTGTCGTGCCATTTCGCTGCCCGACGGGTCGACAACAGGTTTTAAACGAGGCAATTCCTTGTCGGAAAAGGAGGTTACGGAAACTGAAAGATTGTTGAATCTGTTTAAGAGCGGATGAATGAGAACGGTTTCGGTCGTTTCGTAACGTAACGTCGCAACATTGGCGTTACGCGTGCGGCGTAACGTGGGCCCCGCGCAGGCTTGGTGGACACGACAATGGTTTTACTGATGGATTAGGTGTGCACATCTAACCTATCGTAAATCCTATGTGTAAGTCGTACCGAAACGCCGTACAAATACATCGTGCTCCTGGTCTTTTTTCCCGTCAGAGCGGTTAAAAGAGGTTGGAACTTAAATACGATCGGATATAGAATCGGGAGCAGATGTAAGGAAATGTACGGTTCGGTACACTACGTTCGAGGAGGAGCGCTATCGCGAATGTTAACTTGCATCAAATCGTGAGCAATGCCCTTCGGGGCGACCTATAAAGAAAGCGCACCCGGTCGACGTTACAGCAGATGTGGCGAACGGTTGGGGCAAACGGCCAGATATGCGGGGATGTATACGTATAAAGGCCAGAAAACGTAAATACAGGCACGAGGAATAAAATGAAAGCAATCATCAAGCGTTTCCTTAAGGAAGAAGACGGGGTTACCGCGATCGAGTATGGGCTGATCGCGGGTCTTATCGCTGTCGCGATCGTCGCCGGGGTGACGAACATCGGCAGCAGTCTCGGTACCATGTTTACTAATCTTGGTACTTGCGTGTCCACTCCTTCCGCGACCAACTGTTCTGCCAACGCGATTCGGGGCAATGCCACCCCAGGTTGACCTCTCCGTTCTTGGAAGTCGTCGTGGCGTAGTAGCGGGCGGACTACTTCGGTAATCCGCCCGCCCTTGCATCTGCTGCGGATCGTGGTGCGATGGGATATCTCATTTTTAGCGGGGTATTTCTGACCTGGGCCGGCTTGGTCGTGGTCAGCGATATTCGTTTCCGCCGTATTTCGAACGCGCTTGTCCTGGCTGGACTGATCGCCGGATTTGGCGGCGCATGCATGGCGGTGAATCCATTTGGCATTTCCGTGCATCAGGCAGTGGTCGGCATGCTGGTCGGCCTGATCGGATTGATGCCGTTCTTCCTTCTGCGCGTCATGGGCGCAGCAGACGTGAAAATTTTCGCCGTGCTCGGCATCTGGTGCGGTGCGCATGCGCTGCTTTGGCTCTGGGTAGCCGCCAGTCTGGCTGCAGGGCTGCACACGCTCGTACTGATGCTGCTGTCTCGCACGTCGCTCGGGGGCGTGTGGCGGCAGCGCGAACCGGTGCTGACAGTTGGCAGGTATCGGGCGACGCCTTATGCCGCATGCCTCGCCGTGCCGGCTGCCGCCTGGTTGGTCTATCTGGTCGCAATCGGGGGCATGCGATGAAACGACAGAACGCGTGCGGGGGACGGCGACGGCAACGTGGAGCGACAGCGGTCGAGTTTGCGATCGTGTTCCCGCTGTTCTTCGTGATTTTCTACGCGATTCTGAGTTTCGGGATGATTTTCGTTATTCAGCAGAGCTTGACGCTGGCCGCGAGCGAAGGCGCGCGTGCAGGGTTGGCCTATGCACCGGATCTCACGGCGCGAGTCGCGAACGCCAAGACGACTGCGCAGAACGTTCTTGGTTGGCTGAACAGCAGTCCGCCCAACGTGGTGGCGCAGCAGTGCAACTACAACGGAACGCCTACGCCGTTGCTGTACTGCCTGACAGTCACGGTCAGCTATGCGCCCGATAGCTGGATGACGATCATGCCGTTCCTGGGGGCGATCATGACCAAACCACTGACGGGTACGGCAGTGGTGCAAATTCCGCAGTCGATGCTATGAGTTGGGCATCGTGACGCGATAGACATGTCACGCGCAAATCGCGCGACAAGAAGAAACTGGTTGGATTCATTCCGGCATCCATACGACAACATGGCCAACAACTTAACGAAGATCATCGCGGGGCTGCTGATTGGGATCGCCGTTCTGCTCGGAATCTATGCATGGGTGCTCGGACGCAGCGCTTCAAGTCCCGCACCGACACAGCCGATGGTGGCCGCAACTGCGGTGCCTGTCGTGATTGCAACGCGTGCTTTGCCAGGTGGACAGCCGATCCCGGCTGATGCGCTGAAGATCCAAGCGACGGCGCTGGCGCCGGCAGGCGCTTTCAGCGACCCCGTTGCGCTGGTTGGTCGCGTGCCGATGCGTGACATTCCGGCCTCGACACCGGTCGTTGCGGATGCACTGGTGTCGGGGCTTGCCGAGGACGTGCAACCCGGCGAGCGCGCAGTTGCGGTTCGCGTCGACGAAACGAACGCGGTCGGCAACCGCCTGCGGCCCGGGAATTTCGTCGACGTGTTCCTGAACCTGAAGCGCGAAGTTGGCAGCACGATGCTTGACGGCGAGGTTTCGCAGACGCAGGCGCGGCTTCTGTTGTCGAAAGTTAGGGTGCTGTCGTTCGGCGATGCGACCGCCGAGCGCGACAGCGGCAACAACAACGGTGGTAACGGGCAACCGACCGGCGCCCGCATCGCGGTGCTCGCGGTGCCGACCGCGCAGGTCGATGCGCTGACGCTCGGGGAGGCGAGCGGCCGCCTGACCTTTGCATTGCGCAACCCGCGTGACGACGACCTTGCGCTGCAGACGGTTGCAGTACGTACGGACAACAAGCTGTCGCCGTCGGCGCTGGCCGCGGCCGGTGTCTCGCTACAGCAACTGTCCGGCACACCGAGAACACCGGTAGCCAACACGAACCTGCCGCCGTTGCCCTCGCGTCTGCCGCCGCCTGTGCGGCCGAGCGGAGGCGGCGGTATCGAAGTGATTCGCGGCGGCCGCTCGGAAACGGTTGCGTATTGAACCAGATCGACGGCGATCGACATCAGCGACGACAAGCAAAAGGCCGTGCGCCGGTCTACCAAACGATGAAAAACATACTGATTGCATTCGCGATTGCCATCTGCACCATGACCTTTGCCTCGTTCGCGAGCGCCAGCGGTACGATCGAACTCGCCGTCGGCGCGCAACGGCAAATTTCGGCGAGCCATACCCTGCAGCGCGTCGCGGTCGGTGATCCGGCAATTGCCGACGTGCTGATCATGAAGGGTAGCCGCTCGGGTTCCGTCCTGCTCACTGCGAAGGCTCCCGGCGCGACGAACGTGATGCTGTGGGAGCGCGGGCGCGATGAACCGACGGTCTGGAACGTCGAGGTGGTCGACGCGGCCGCGCAAGCCGTGCTCGACGGCGCTACGCCGCGCGTGAATGCATACGGCGGCACGGCAGTGCTGCAAGGTTCGGCCGCGTCGCTCGAGGCACATGCGCGTGCGGCTGCGGTCGGCAAGAATATGAGCGGAAAGGGCGCCGTGATCGATCGCTCGACAGTTCCCGGCAAGAGTGTCGTGCAAGTCGACGTGCGGGTCGTCGAATTCAGCCGTTCGGTGCTCAAGCAGGTCGGGTTCAATTTCTTCAAGCAAAGCAACGGCTTTTCATTCGGATCGTTTTCGCCGGGTGGCGTGCAATCTTATAGCGGCGGTTCGGGCCCAGGGACCGGAGGATATGTTCCGACGCTCGGATCACCGGTCGCGTCCGCATTCAACCTGGTCGTGAACGCGGCCGGACGCGGCATCTTTGCCGACCTATCTCTGCTGGAGGCGAACAATCTCGCGCGCGTGCTGGCCGAGCCGACACTGGTCGCGCTGTCCGGGCAGAGCGCGAGCTTCCTCGCGGGGGGCGAGATTCCGGTGCCGTCGCCGCAGGGACTGGGTTCGACGGCGATCCAGTGGAAGCAATACGGCGTCGGGCTCTCGCTGACGCCGACGGTCTTGAGTCCGAGCCGGATCGCGTTGAAGGTCGCACCCGAATCGAGTCAGCTTGACTTCGTGAACAGCGTGACGATCAGCGGCGTCGCAGTGCCCGGTATTACGACGCGCCGTGCGGACACGACCGTCGAACTGGGCGATGGAGAGAGCTTCGTGATTGGCGGCCTCATCGATCGCCAGACGATGTCGAACGTGAGTAAGGTGCCGTTGCTCGGCGATCTGCCGATCATCGGAACGTTCTTCAAGAATCTGAGCTATCAGCAGAACGACAAGGAACTGCTGATCATCGTCACGCCGCATCTCGTCGCGCCGATTGCCAAGGGTGCGGTGTTGCCCGCGACACCCGGCGAGTTGTCTGAGCAGCGCGACGGGCCGGTCTGGAAATCGTATCTGGGCGGAGCTGCGTCGCCCGACGCTGCTCCAGGATTTTCGAAATGAGTGGAATGTCTCGCGGTTTGCGATGCAACGCCACGCCTTGTGTAATCGGGGGTGTTCGACATGAATGCGCGAATTCAATCATTGTGTGAACCCGCCGTGACCGACTATTTCGTTTGTGCATCGCAGCATGAAGCGCATGTCCGCTGGCTGGCCGATACGCTCGTATCGGCCGGCGCGGTCGAAGCCGCCTCGCTCGAACCGGGTGTGCTGGCGCAGCGCATTACGGGCCTCAATCCGGCGCTCGTCTTCATCGATTTCTCGGACGGCAGCACGGCGGCGAGCATTGCCGCGGCTGCGATTCGCGCCACACACCCCGGGCTGCCGATTGTCGCGCTGGGTTCGCTCGCACAGCCGGAGAGCACGCTCGCTGCATTGCGCGCCGGAGTCCGCGATTTTATCGACGTGTCGGCTCCGGCAGAAGATGCTTTGCGCACGATTCGCGGGTTGCTGGCGAACGTCGGCGAGCCGGCGAGCCGCCACGGCAAGCTTGTCGCACTGCTCGGCGCACGCGCGGGCATGGGGGTGAGCACGCTCGCAGCGAATCTGGCCGTATGGTTGCAGAAGCGCTCGGTGAGCCCGGAAGGGAGCAGCGTGTCGAACGGCGGGACGCCGGCCGGTCGCCAGACCGCGCTCGTTGACCTGGGGTTGCCAGCGGGCGATGGCGCGTTGTTCCTGAATACCCGCTGCGAATTCCATTTCATCGATGCGGTTCACAACCTTCGTCGTATCGATCGAACCTTTGTGAATACCGCGCTGACCCGGCATGAGAGCGGCGTTGCGTTGACGACGCTGCCGGCGGATCTCGGCGCGCTACGCGACGTTTCGTACGCGTCGTGCGCCGGTTTGCTGAACCGATTTCGCGCATTCTTCGATCAGCAGATCGTCGACCTTGGCGGTTTTTCGAACCGCGAATTCGTTGCCCAGATCGCGAGTTCCGCCGACGAAGCATGGCTCGTCTGCGATCAGGGCGTTGGGTCGATCGTATCGGCGGCCGATCTACTCACCGGGCTGCGCGACGCGGGCGTCGACACCGATCGTGTACGGCTCGTCGTCAACCAGCACGACCCCGCACTCGATCTGACGCCCGCGCAGATCGCGGAGCGACTCGGGCTGTCGCTGGCCGGCACGTTGCCGTCGCGCCGCGTCGCGATCGGCCATGCGGCAAACCAGGGCCGACTCATCGTCGATATGGCGGAGCGCGATCCGTACGTGCGCGCTCTCGAGTCGCTCGCCGCGCGGTTACCGGGCGTGTCGATTCGCCCGGCTGTATCGCGTCCGGCGTCCGGCCTGTCCGCGCTGAAGCGCTTCATTCAACCCTCGTCCAAGCGGTCGTAAGCGATGGCACACGACATTCAATTTGCCGACGGCGCAGCGCCGTTTTCCCAGACGCAGCAATTCCACGACATCAAGAATGCCGCGCACGAACACTTGCTGACGCGCATCGAAGAGTTGGGCGCCGAGTTCGGCAGATGGTCCCGCCAGGCGATCAACCAGTTCGTCGATCTCGAGATTGACAGCTTCGTGCGCCTGCGCCGCATTCCGCTCAACGAGAACGAGGTACGGACGGTCGCGGAGGCGTTGACGAAGGAACTTGCAGGTTTCGGGCCGATCGAGGATCTACTCGCGGACCCGGCGGTCGAGGACATCCTGATCAACGGCTACAACGACGTGTATGTGTCGCGTCACGGGATCCTTGCCAAGCTGCCGGTGCGCTTCACCGACAACGCGCACCTGTTGCGGATCGTGCGGCGGATCCTTGCGCCGATCGGTCGCCGTCTCGACGAATCGAACCCGATGGTCGATGCACGGCTGCCCGACGGCGGTCGCGTAAATGTGGTGATCGAGCCGTTGTCGATCGACGGTCCGGTCGTGTCGATCCGGAAATTCCGGAAGGATCCGCTGAAGCCGTCCGACCTGCTCGGCAACGGAACGTTCAACGAAGAGATCAACACGTTGCTTCAGGCGGCAGTCGAGGCGCGCTGCAACATTCTCGTGTCGGGCGGTACAAGTTCCGGCAAGACGTCGCTCCTCAACGCGCTCGCGTTCCATATTCCGGAGATCGAGCGTGTCGTGACAATCGAGGATACGGCGGAATTGTCGCTGAATCACCCACACGTCGTACGGCTCGAAAGTCGGCCGGGTGGGTTCGACGGTACCGGCGTCGTGTCGATTCGCGATTTGCTGCGCAATACGTTACGGATGCGTCCCGACCGGATCATCGTCGGCGAAGTGCGCGGCGGCGAGGTGCTGGAAATGCTGCAGGCAATGAACACGGGCCACGACGGCTCGATGGGCACCGTGCATGCGAGTTCGCCGCGCGAGTGTCTGTACCGTCTCGAGATGTTGGCCGGTTTTGCAGGTTTTCAGGGCACCGAGTCGAGTTTGCGTCGGCAGATCGCGAACGCCATCGACTTCATCGTGCAAATCGGACGCCTGTCGAACGGGCGACGACGGATTTTATCGATCACCGAAGTGACCGGTCTGTCCGATAACATCATCGCGACCCAAGAGCTTTACCGGTATGAAGCGCGCGTGACGCCGGAAGGCGAGGAAGTCGATCACTGGGAGACCCTGGGCATTCATCCGCATTCACCGAAGCTCGCGCGCTTTCGCCAGGCGTTGACGAGTGGTGGGTTCGGCGAGGGCGGATTTGGTGGGGGCGGCTTTGGCGGTGGCGGGTTTGGCCGCGGCGGCGGGGGCTTCAATGTATAGCGCAATGGTGTGGGCGCTAGCGATCTCGATGCTGTGTATCGCGGCTGCGATGATGCTGTGGCATCACGCGGAGACCCGGCGCGTACGAACCGACGCGAAGCGTTTCATCGACAGCCGGCTCGAACCGCGCGCACGCGTCTCCGCATCGGCGACGCCTGCACCGGCGGCTGGTGCCGTGCGTGCCGTGCAGCAACCGGGTGCGGCACGGAAGGTATCGTCCGATGCCTTCGGGGCGCATTGGTATGCGACTGCCTCGGAATATCTGTCCAACCTCGCGAGTCGTGCGGGGATAGACGATGCGCGCGGCAAGGCGTTCGTCGCCCTTGCGGTGCTCGTTGCGGCCGCGGTCATCGCGGGTAGTCACGGCGGTATGCTGGCGTGTTGCGCTGCAATTATTTGCGGAAGCGCGATACTCGGCGTCTGGCTCGCGTCGCGGATCCAGCGGCGACGACTGAAGATCGTCCGGCAGATCCCGTCGTTCCTCGACGGGATCGTGCGCCTCGTGACTCTGGGCAATAGCGTACCGGCTGCTTTCCAGTCGTCACTGCTGACTACCGAGGAGCCGCTGCGCGGCTGTCTCGACGTCGTGTCGAGGATGCTGCGCGGCGGTATCGAGATCGACCGCGCCATGATGCACATCGCGAAGATCTACCGGACCGAAGAGTTCGAGCTCGTTGGCTCAGTGTTGCGCTTGTCGGTCAAATACGGTGGTCGCGCGGATGTGATGCTCGAGCGGATGGCCGTATTCATGCGCGATCTCGAGCAGGCCGAGCGCGAATTGACCGCGATGTCGTCGGAGACGCGGCTGTCCGCGTTCGTCCTCGTCATGCTGCCAATCGCAATCGGCAGCTTTGTCGTGATGACCAATCCGAAGTACTTGTACGGGATGTGGGGCGATCCGAGCGGGCGGTCGCTGCTCATGATCGCATTCCTGGCTCAAGTGGTAGGCAGCATATGGCTGTATCGAATGGCTCGGCTCAGGTGAGGCAATGACAGCAACTCAGATCGGGGCGATTGCGTTGGCCGTGGGCGCGCTCGGGGTGCTGCTGCTCGGGATGGTCGTGACGTTACGTGCGAATGCTGCGGCGCGGGCCGAACGAGCATTGGTCGACGCGCTGGATCGGCGCATGGCTGCATTGGAGGCAGCGAAGGCGCGGCCCGCGCAGGATGGCGATGCGCCGGCGAAAGCCAACGTGCGTGTCGGGCAGCGTGTCGAACGTTGGCTGGATCGCCTATCGGCGGCAGGCATGCGGTGGCTGGATACCGGATTCGGCAAATATGCTGTCGCGGAAGAGGATCGTCGCCTTCTGGAGCAATGCGGGTATGTCGACGCACGGACGCGTGGGCTGTTTCTGAGCGCGCGGGTCGCGTGCGGGATCGTGTTGCCGCTGCTGTTCGCGATCGTCGCGAGCGGGCGCGTGAAAGGCAATATCTGGATGGTCGGCATATGCGGTGCCTTCGGGCTCGGCTTCATGCTGCCGAAACTCTATGTGCAGCGCCGCGCCGCGTCGCGGCGACAGAGTGTCGTCGACGAACTGCCGCTATTCGTTGACATGTTGCGCTTGCTGCAAGGCGTTGGCCTGTCGCTCGACCAAAGCCTGCAGGTCGTGACGAACGATTTTCGTGGGATGCTGCCGGTCCTGTCGTCGGAGGTGGGAATCGCGCAGCGTCAGTTCGCCACGGGCCGTACCCGCGAGCAGTCGCTGCAACGGCTATCGAGTGGATTCGACAACGAGGATCTGCGCGCGATCGTGCGATTGATGATTCAGGTCGACAAGCATGGCGGTGCGGTGCAGGAACCGCTCAAGCAGTTCGGCGACCGTTTGCGCGAGACGCGTCGTGCGATGCTGCGCGAACGGATCGGTAGATTGACGGTAAAGATGACGGGCGTAATGGTGCTGACGCTGTTACCAGCCTTGCTGATCGTGACGGCGGGGCCGGGCATGCTGGCGGTGATGCGTGCGTTGTCGTCGCAGCATTGAAGGATGGAAGGACAGACGATGAAGCGAATCGGCGAAACGGTAATCCAGGCGGGCATGCTGGTGGTGGCGCTGCTGCTCGGCGCATGCGCAACCAAGGAAAGCGGGTATGGCGTCGGTGCGCAGACCGAGCGTGCGGCACTGATGCAAGCAGCAGATCAGAAGCAGTCCGTGCCGGATACGCCGGGAATGTATCTAGGTTTGATTCAGCGCATGCAAGCGCAGGGCCTCTATTACGCTTCGCTCGCGCACATCGATGCATATGACAAGACATACGGTGCCATGCCGGAATCGATCCTGTTGCGTGCGGATGCGCTGCGGATGACCGACCAGCCGGCCGCAAGTGCGGCTGTGTATGCACAGTTGCTGAAGACGCCGCTTGCGGCCCGTGGTTATCGCGGGCTCGGGTTGCTGGCGGGCGCCGCAGGCGATTTCGACCGTGCAGTGCAGGCGCTGACGCAAGCATCGGACCTCGCGCCGACCGATCCGTCGCTACTGTCCGACCTCGCTTATGCGAAGTTGCGCAGCGGCGACGTCGTCGGCGCGCGAGTACCGCTGATGAAAGCTGCCGAACTCGATCAGCGCAATCCGAAAATCGTCAGCAACCTTGCGCTGTATCTGTTTGCGGCAGGGCGTGCACAGGATGCGCAACGGCTGATGAATCAGCAGCATCTGTCGCCCGAAATTCGAAAGGACATCAATGGTGATGCCGCGAAGATTGCCGCGGCAGTGCGTGCGCAGCAGCGCGCAATCGCGACGCCGCCGGTGGTGTCACGGCCCGGTGCGACGACGTCGATCACGCCGATGGCGAACAACTTCGGTTACGACCAGACTGTGCCGTTGCTGCAACGGTTTGCGCAATGAACAGCTATCGGGGAACGATATGAACGACAACACACACAATCGAAGCGCGTGCGCGGGTCGGATGGCGACGCTGGCCGCTATCGTCTGCATCGTAACGGGTTCTGGTGCCGCATACGGTCAAGACGCCGTGACCACGGGTGTGTCCGACGTCGGCCGCTCGACCAAAGACTGGCTCGCGATGCAACGCGATAACCGCGCGGCGGCGCCGACGCAACCCGTGTTCGGCGACGTCGCGTCGCTTGCGTACCAGCGCTATCTCGATTCGTTCAAGAACAAGATTCCGGATTCGATGAGTTCGCAGCTCGGCGCAGTGGGTGGCATGTCGGGTGGCGGGCAGGGCGCGCAATAAGCGGGATGACCATGCGCGCAGATCAATCGCACGCGGCGCGGCGGGGGAGCGCCGGCTGTCCCGGGGGAAGTCGCCAACGCGGTAGCGTCGCGATCATGGCGACGATCTGGGTGCTGGTTGCGATCATTATCCTGGGCGCGATCGACGTCGGCCATTTCTATGCCGAAAGACGCCGGATGCAAGCGGCGGCTGATTTGGCTGCGTTATCGGCAGTCTCTCAGGTGACGACCGACCTGACTTGCCAGGCAGCGAAGACCGCAGCCGGTCAAATCGCGAACCCGGCAACGAATGCATTGCCGGCGGGTTCGAAAGTTTCCGTGTCGTGCGGCATCTGGACCGCGCCTCAGGGCAGCGGCAGCGCGCAGTTCACACGGATATCGGGCGACCCGATCAACGGTAACCAGTGCGCTGGGCTCTCTGCCGGAACGGTCAATGGCCAATCGACCAACGCCGTTTGTGTCACGGTGACCGAGCCGGTCGACGGCATTTTTCGCGGTGGCGTCACGATTGGCGGATCTGCTATTGCCAAGAGCGTACCCACCGACACGTTTACGCTGACCACGTCGCTTGCAGCGTTGAACGGTGGATTGGCCAACCAATTACTCAAGGCGCTGGTCCAATCGAACGACAATGCGCTGAATCTCCAACTGGTCGACTATCAGGGGCTCGCACAAGTCAACTTGAAGTTGGCCGGCATCCTTGCCAATCTGCCGGTCGGCACCAGTACGGGCGTGCTGAATGGCACCGTGACGCTCGGTCAACTGGCCAATGCCGCGGTGCAGGCAGCGACGCAGCAAAGCGTGGCCGCGGCGAACCTGAAGGTGCTGAACGCACTGGTCGTCGCCCTTTGTCCGGGCGGAATCTGCGGCGGACCGCAGATCGCGCTCGGTCAATTGGTTTCCGCTGCGACCGCAACGGGAGGCTCTGCCGTCAACGCCAGCGTCAATGCGCTCGGCTTGCTGTCGACTGCATTGCAGATCGCGAACGGCACGAATTCGGTCAACATTCCCAGCGTCACGGTTCAAACGCCTACGGTGCTATCACCGCTACTGAACGTAACCGTATCGGGTTCGGTCAAGTTGGGAGCCAATCCGCCGTCCACGGCGAGCGGTCAGCCCGGGCCGTCGAATTGCGGAACATCCGATTGCACAACGAATACGTCGACCGCGCAGGGCAACGTGTTCCTCAATACGTCGATCTCGCTGCTGTCAAGCTGCTCTACCGGCGGGTTGGTCTTTCCGGGGGGCAGTTGCCCGTCAGGTAGTCCGACGCCGCTTGCTGCCGTTCAATTGCCGATTACGGCGTACGTGGCGCCCGCCACGGCCGGCTTGGCGTCCGTCACCTGTTCTGCGAACGGTACGAAAAGCGCAACAGTGAACGTACAGACCGGAGTAGTCGCCGTCTATATTGGTGGTTCTTCAAGTACGAAAATCAATCTCTCTGCTTCGTCGGGTTATTCGCCCGACAACAGCGCGGTCCCGATTCAGCTGGTGTCCGTCAATCTGAGCAGTCTGCTCAATCTGCTGAACCTTGGCGGGTTGTCGTCTACGCTGGCGGTATTGATCAAGACCCTGACGCTCGGTATCGTCGATCTGAACGCTATTTCGGTCAACATTGGCTTGAGGCCCGGACAAATGACGACCGTGCCTGTCGCCACTCAAGGTCCGACGCAGTTGCTGTTCTCATATCCGGGGCCTCAGTCGTCTGCTGCGCCGAATCCTCCGTCGCCGTACACATTGGGCGTGGGAACGGACCAGTTTCTGTCGCCCGCTGTGACAGGCATCACGAATAATGGTCTGACGGTGTCGTTGACGCTGGGTGACAGTGGGTTGCTTGGGGCGCTGAAGGCAGTCGGCATCGATTTGAGCGGGGTACTGAGTCAGTTGTTGAGCAACCTGCTCGGGCCGCTTCTGAGCGCGCTCGGGAACACACTCGTTCCGCTGCTCCTGCAACCGATCGATTCGCTCCTGACTTCCGTCACGGGCCTGCTCGGCCTGAGCTTGGGGAACGCCTATGTCACCAACACACCGGATTCGATCAAATGCGGCGATCCCATGCTGGTTCAATGAACTCCTGAACGTTTTGTTATCGAAGCAGGCGGTATTGCCGCCGCTTGCATCCGGCGACTGATTCGCAACGCAATGCAACCCGTCAATTACTGAAGCCGCACCCGAAACATGAGAACCACGCCCGCAATCGAAGAGCTCGACCTGTACGTCTGGGAAGGCAAGGCGGACATCGTCGACCGCGTCGCCCGGTGCATGGCGAGCTTCGACGTCGAAGTGATCCGCGCCGACAACGCGACGGTCTCGCCCGAGCGCGCCGCGATGCGGCGGTCGCTGGCGATCATCAGCGTGACGATGATCGAAGGCGGCGCGGCATTCCTGCGCGACTGGCAGGCCAATATCGGCATGCCGGTCGTCTGGGTCGGCGCGGCGCGCGACCACGACGCGTCGCAGTATCCGCCCGAGTACTCGCACATCCTGCCGCTCGACTTCACGTGCGCGGAACTGCGCGGGATGATCGGCAAGCTCGTCACGCAACTGCGCGCGCACGCCGCCGAAACGTTGCAGCCGTCGGAACTCGTCGCGCACTCCGAATCGATGCAGGCGCTGCTGCACGAAGTCGATACGTTCGCCGACTGCGACACCAACGTGCTGCTGCACGGCGAAACCGGCGTCGGCAAGGAGCGCATCGCGCAACTGCTGCACGAAAAACATTCGCGCTATCGGCACGGCGAATTCGTGCCGGTGAATTGCGGCGCGATTCCCGACGGCCTGTTCGAATCGCTGTTCTTCGGGCATGCGAAAGGATCGTTCACGGGCGCGGTTGTTGCGCATAAAGGGTATTTCGAGCAGGCGGCGGGCGGCACGCTGTTTCTCGACGAAGTCGGCGATCTGCCGCTGTATCAGCAGGTCAAGCTGCTGCGGGTGCTCGAGGACGGCGCGGTGCTGCGCGTCGGCGCGACGGCGCCGGTCAAGGTCGATTTCCGTCTGGTCGCGGCGAGCAACAAGAAGCTGCCTCAACTGGTGAAGGAAGGGCTGTTCCGCGCCGATCTCTACTACCGGCTCGCGGTGATCGAACTGAGCATCCCGTCGCTGGAAGAGCGCGGTGCGGTGGACAAGATCGCGCTGTTCAAGTCGTTCGTCGCCCAGGTGGTCGGCGAGGAGCGGCTCGCCGAGTTGTCCGACCTGCCGTACTGGCTCACGGATTCGGTGGCGGACAGCTATTTCCCCGGCAACGTGCGCGAACTGCGCAACCTCGCCGAGCGCGTCGGCGTGACGGTACGGCAGACGGGCGGCTGGGATGCCGCGCGGCTGCAGCGGCTGATCGCGCATGCACGCAACTCGGCCCAGCCGGTGCCGGCGGAGAGTGCGGCCGAAGTGTTCGTCGATCGCAGCAAATGGGACATGAACGAGCGCAACCGTGTGATCGCGGCGCTCGATGCAAACGGTTGGCGACGTCAGGACACGGCCCAGCAACTCGGCATCAGCCGCAAGGTATTGTGGGAAAAAATGCGCAAATACCAGATCTTCGACGAAGAGCCCGAGACCCGCGAAAGCGAGTAATTAATGAGATAAAATCGCGTTGAATTACAACGACTCGGGCGGGAATAGAACTTCATGAGCCATATGACGGGGTTGGGGCGGGTGAGCGTATTGCTCGCCCTGGTAGGAGGCATGCAAGGCGCGTTCGCGCAGGGGCTGGCAGGCAGCGATTCATCGGCGGTGCAGCCGGCGTCGGCGCCGGTGGCCGCGATTCCGGTGATCGATTCGCAGGCACAGACGTCGATGCAGCCGCAGGCCGGCGAGTCGACGGGGCCGAGCACGGTCGACGATTTGCAGCGCCAGATCCAGGCGCATTCGCTGACGGAAATGCGCACGAGCTACAACGGCAGCTACGGTGCGAGCCTGCTGTTCAACGTCAAGGACGGTGCGTACTTCGTCGCGCTGTTCCAGCAGAAGGCATTCTGGCGCGTGATCAAGACGTACAACGAAGCGCGGGCGGAAGCGATCTATCGCGACTTCTCGCACCAGGCGGAGCGGCTGGCCGTCGACGAACTGCGCGCGGCGAAGCTCGAATCGCAGAAGGCGCAGATGGACAAGCAGATCGAAGTCGCGCAGGACCGCGCGCGGCGTCTGCAGGCGGACATCTCGATCGCCCGCCAGCAGCAGGCGGCGGTGGCGGATCGCCAGAAGAGCGTGCGAAGCGAAACCGCGACGCTGCAGGCACAGCAGGCTGAACTTCAGTCGCAACTGCGGGCGTTGCAGCAGCAAGTGCGTTCGCTGCAGCGCGAGGCCGACGCGGGCCTGCCGACGACGGCACGCTGAACCCGGTAACGGCGGCAATGCGGCGACGTGCCGCGCCGGCCGCACCAGTGAAAAGGGCAAGCCGGTTGGCTTGCCCTTTTTGTTTTACTGGCCGTCCGGCACGATTCGCCGGCGGCGCGTCACGATCACCGGCCCGTTGCCGCTGCGGGAATCCGACGGCGCGGTGTTGCCGGAGGCGTCGCCGGTGTCGCGCGACGCGCCGTAGCTTTCGCGCGGTTCACGCGGCTCGCGCGGTGCGCCGTAGCCTTCGCGCGGCTCACGCGAGCCGTAGCCCTCGCGGGGTTCGCGCGAACCGTAGCTTTCACGCGGCTCGCGCGAGCCGTAGCCGCCGTCGCCGCGCGATTCGCGCGGGCCGCCGTGCGAGCCGTACGGGCTGTGACCGCCGCCTTCACGGCCGCCGGGGCGACCACCGGTGCGCGGGCCGCGGGGGCCGCCGCCGCCCGGGCGCGAGCCGCCCGTGTCGAGCTGGATCGTGGAAATCGCGCGCTTGTAGATGCCTTGCAGACCCACGGGGGTGCGCAGCATCACCAGATACTGGTCGAACGACTCGATACACCCCGTCAGACGAATGCCGTTGACGAGATAGATTTCAACACGCTTACGTTCCTTGCGCGCCGAATTGATGAAGTCGTTTTGCGGATGGGATTCTGCGGGATTGGCCATTGAGGTGCGGCAGGAGCCTGCGTCAGAGAATATGTTGTGCGTGTGTGTGGCGTGTTCGTCCACAACGCGTTTGGCGGAATTCTACCCTGTTCGATAGGGGAGCGCGCAGTCGCGATTGTGTCGAACCGTAACCCACTATAGACGTTCCGGCGCATTTTCGCGATTAGGCCGAACGGCCGAAGCCGTTTCGTCACGCTGCGTTACGGCTCTCGCAACCCCGCATCACCTTGGTGCGCGCGCCGCGCTTACATTGGTCGCACGAGCCGGGCGGGCCGGCTTATCAGGGATGCGGAGCATGAACAAGAGGCCAGTGGCAGCGGTGATCGGGAGCATGGCGTGGCTCGTTTCCGGTAGTGCAATGGCGGGGCATGTCGACCTGTCGGTCGGCATCGGCGTACCGGTCGCTCCGGTCTATGTCGAGCCGGCGCCGGTCTATGTGGCGCGCCGTCGCCTATCCGGGCTACCGGTATGGCGATGACGACGACGATCGCTGCCGCAAGTGGCGCAAGCACCATGACAACTGGCATCGGCACCACGACGACGATGACGATTGAGCCCGTGGCGCCCGCCGCCGACGCACGTCAGAACGCGTAGTCGGGGTTTTTCGGGTCGAATGCGGTGTCGTCGAGGGGCGTCGGCGCGATTTTCTCGATGACGATCCGCTCGAAGATCCTGCCGTCGTTGTCATAGGATTCGACGGTCCGGAAATAGGGAGCATGCAGGTCGAGCCCCAGCACTTCCTTTTTCGCATAGAACTGCGGCCGGCCGGTCGGCGTTTCATAGGTGAGCGCGACGACGCGCACGCCGTCGATCGTTTTGGCCTCCACATCGGTCGGCCGTTGCACGCCGGCTTCCACGTATTTCTTCCCTTCGGCCAGGTACAGGTTGGCGATGAACTCGGTGCCGAGATCCTTCACCTGATGATTCGACTGGGCGCGCGCCAGCGCGCCGTCGATCGCCGTCCACAGCGGGATCTTGCCGAGCAGGCCGCCGAGATGGCCGTACATCTCGTCCTTGCGCTGCGTCGTGTCGTAGATGATTTCCTGTCCGGCGTGCGCGCCGCCCGGCAGCCATTTCGCATACACGCGCAGCGGCTCGCGGGTCGTCTTCACGAGCATGCGGTCGGGCGTGTCGGGCCATTTTCCGTTGATGCGCTCCTGGCGCACCATCGTGAACTGGTAGGACGGATAGCCGTTCGGGCCGTTACGGATGTAGAGCGGCACGGCGAGCGGATCGAGCGCCTTGAAGAGTGCGGTGAGCGTCGCGTCGTCGAGTTGCGCGAGCGTGCCGCGCTGGGCCGCCGTGCGCAGCCAGCGCGCCTGTTGCGCAACCGGCTCGTGCGTGATCTTCGCGAGGTCCGCGGGCAGTGCGACCGCCTGCGCCGCGCTCGCGGCGCCGGTGGTTTCCTGTGCGTGCAGCCCGGCTTGCGCGAGCGACAGCGCGCACGCGACGGCCGCCACGGCGGCACGCCGCGCGCGGCGTTTCATTCCTTCGTTCATCGACAGCGTCTCCCGGAGCGATGGATCGTTCAGCCTTGCTTCGCGGCCTTGAATTTGGCGAGTTCCTCGTCGCGCAATGCGCGGCGCAGGATCTTGCCGACGTTCGTCTGCGGCAGCGCGTCGCGGAACTCGACGAATTTCGGCATCTTGTAGCCGGTCAGGTTCTTGCGGCAGTGCGCGAGCACGTCCTCGGCCGTCAGCGACGGGTCGCGCCGCACGACGAACACCTTGATCCGTTCGCCCTGGACCTCGTCCGGAATGCCGATCGCCGCGGCTTCGCTGATGCCGGGATGCATCACGAGCACTTCCTCGATCTCGTTCGGATAGACGTTGAAGCCCGACACGAGGATCATGTCCTTCTTGCGGTCGATCAGGCGGATGAAGCCGCGCTCGTCCATCACGCCGATGTCGCCGGTGGCGAGCCAGCCGTCGGCGTCGATCACCTTCGCCGTCTCGTCGGGTCGCTGCCAGTAGCCGCGCATCACCTGCGGGCCATGCACGCACAGCTCCCCCGGCTCGCCGATCGCGGCCCAGGTGCCGTCCTCGCGACGAAAGCGCACGACGGTCGACGGCGCGGGCAGCCCGATCGAACCGCTGAACGCGGCCATGTCGTTCAGGTCCACGGGATTCATCGTGACGATCGGCGAACACTCGGTGAGGCCGTAGCCTTCGACCACCGGCCGGCCCGTCACCTGCTGGAAGCGTTCGGCGACCGCGCGCTGCATCGCCATCCCGCCCGCCATCGCGAGCTTGAGCTTCGAGAAGTCGCGCTGGCGGAATTCCTCGTTGTCGAGGAACGCGTTGTACAGCGTGTTGATGCCGGTGATACCCGTAAACGTCTCGTGGCGGATGATCTTCATCACCATCTTCATGTCGCGCGGGTTCGCGATCAGGATGTTGCGCCCGCCGAGCCCCATGAAGATGAACGCGTTCACCGTCAGCGAATAGATGTGATAGAGCGGCAGCGGCGTGAGCACGGTTTCGACGTCGCCCGACACCTGGTCGGCGATCCAGGCCTTCGCCTGCAGCAGGTTCGCGATCAGGTTGCCGTGCGTGAGCATCGCGCCTTTCGCGACGCCGGTCGTGCCGCCCGTGTACTGCAGGAACGCGAGATCGTCGCGCGTGGTCTGCACCGGCTGCGGCTTGCCGCGCGCGCCGAGCGCAAGGGCGGAGCGCAGCCGGATCGCCTGCGGCAGGCGGTAGTCCGGCACGAGCTTCTTCACGTGCTTCAGCACGAAATTGATCAGGCGTCCTTTCGCGTTGAAGCCGTCGGCGAGCAGGTCGCCGAGCGCCGTGACGACGATGTGCTTCACCTGCGTTTCCGGCAGCGCGTCCTGCAGCGTGCGCGCGAAGTTCTCGAACACGACGATCGTCTGCGCGCCGCTGTCCTTCAACTGATGCGCGAGTTCGCGCGCGGTGTAGAGCGGGTTCACGTTGACGACGATCGCGCCGGCCTTCAGCGTGCCGAACAGCGCGACCGGATACTGGAACGTGTTCGGCAGCATGATCGCGACGCGGTCGCCGGGCTTCACGCCAACGCTTTGCAGATACGACGCGAATGCGTCGACCTTCTGCGCGAGCGTGCGGTATGTCATCGACGCGCCGGCGCTCACGTAAGCGACGCGGTCGGCGAAGCGGGTCGTGCATTCGTCGAAGAACTGCACGAGCGACGCGTATTGCGTGACGTCGATCTCGTGCGGAACGCCGGGCGGGTACGACGCGTACCAGACGGCGTCGGTGTTCGGCGGAATCTGGGCCGAGGTGGTTGCTGCGGAAGATGACATGACGTGTCTCCGGTCTTGGCTTTCGGTGCGGGCCCGCGCGTCAGCGCCGGCCCACGCCCCGTGCTTCGCGGCTGGTCGACGCGGGCGTCTCGAGACGCCGCGTCCGACCGCGCGTATCAATCAAATCATGAACAGGAAGCCGCGCGTGGCCTCGCGCGCTCAGTTCGTGGAATGCAGCGTGGCCGCCTCGGCGGCTGGCGTGCCCGACTGCGGCAGCCCGAACGCTTCGCTCGCGCCCGCGTCGTCGAGCACCGCCGCGAAGATCGACAGTTGCGCGCTGTCGGGCATCGGCGCCTTCAACGCGGCGACGATCAGCGACGACAGCCGCGCGATCATCTGCACGTCGTTCATCGTGCGGCCTTGCGAGAACTCGTCGATCAGGCTTTCCGTCTCGGCGCCCGCGAGCGCGCCCGACAGCGCGCCGATCGCGAAGTGCAGCCGCCAGCCGAGCTCGGTGCGCGGCAGGTGCGGCAGCGCGCGCTGGAACGCGTCGAAGAAGCGGCCCGCGACGCTCGCGTAATGCGCGGTCAGGAAGTTGCGCACGAACGGCGAAGGATCGGTGTACGCACGACCGATCAGCCGCAGGAACCCGGGGCCGCCGCGTTCGGGATTGCGCGATGCCTTCAGCGCCGGAATGAACATCGCGCCGAGCACGTGCTCGCACGTGATGTGCGTGCCGAGTTGCGCATCGAAGCGGTCGAGGATGCCGAGGCGTTCCTGGTTCAGCTGGTCGAGCCGGCGCGACAGCATCGCGTGGATCAGCGCTTCCTTGCTGCCGAAGTGGTAGTTGACCGCGGCGAGATTGACCGTCGCGCGCGACGTGATCTGCCGCATCGACATCGCTTCGAAGCCATGTTCGATGAACAGGTCCTCGGCCGCATCGAGAATGCGCGCCTTCGTCCCGCCGGTCTGCCGCGTGCCGGATGACCGTGCCCCAGACGGCCGTCCCGCGGATGGCCGCCCGTCCTGACTTACTGCCATGTTCCGCCTCCCATGCCGGTTTCCCGGCCGCGAACAGGTGATTTGATTATCTGATTCAAACAGTCGTTTTTATTAAGATAAAAAATCGCGCGCGGACCGGGCAAGCGCGGAATCTGGATCAATTCCTCTAGTTCGATGTGCAGGTGCGGAAAGCGCGGCACCCGCGCCCGACAGGGCGGGGCGCGCGCGATGACGCGGTGCCGCAACGTGCGGGTTCACCCGGCGGTGGTACGCGTATTGACCGATTGCGTCATGTCGATGCCGCGCCGTTCGCGGCTGAACAGGATCAGCACGGCGATCGCGACGGCGACGATGCCGGCCACGAGTGCGAGCGCGAAGCTGTAGTTGTTACCGTTCGACACGGCGAGCGACGCCTGTATCGTCGCGTTGCCCGACGCGAGCAGGTTGCCGAGCTGGTAGACGACGCCGGGAAAGGTCGCGCGGATCTCGTCGGGCGAGATCTCGTTCAGGTGAACCGGTATCACGCCCCACGCGCCCTGTACCGAGATCTGCATCAGGAACGCGCCGGCGGCGAGTGCGACCGGGCCGCTCGAGAACGCCCACAGCGGCAGCACGGGCAGCGCGATCAGCGCGGCGATGAAGATCGCGCGGCGCCGGCCGATCCGCTCCGAGATCGAACCGAACGACAGGCCGCCGACGATCGCGCCGACGTTCAGCACGATCGTGATCCACGACACGGTATGCGGATCGAAGTGATGCTGTTCGCGCAGGAAGGTCGGATAGAGATCCTGCGTGCCGTGCGAGAAGAAGTTGAACGCGGTCATCAGCACGATCGCGTAGATCGTGAGCTTCCAGTTCTGCTTCAGCGTGGCGCCTAGGCTCGGGCGCGCTCGCTTCTCCATCTGTTTCCAGGCCGGCGATTCGGGCACGTGCGCACGCACGTACAGCACGAGCAGCGCGGGCAGCACGCCGACCATGAACATCCCGCGCCAGCCGATGGTCTGGTAGAACAGGCCGAACACGACCGACGCGAGCAGATAGCCGCTCGGGTAGCCGGCCTGCAGCAGCCCGGACACGAAGCCGCGCGCGTGGGTCGGCACGGTCTCCATCGTCAGCGCGGAGCCGACGCCCCATTCGCCGCCCATCGCGATGCCGAACAGCGCGCGCAGCACGAGCAGCGCGGTCAGGCTCGGCGCGAAACCCGACGCAAGCTCGAGCAGCGAATAGCACGCGATGTTGATCATCAGCGTGGGGCGGCGACCGAAGCGGTCGGCGAGCCGGCCGAAAATCAGCGCGCCGAGCGGGCGCATCGCGAGCGTCAGCGTGAGCGCGAACGCGACGGCGGGGATCGTCGACGCGAATTCCGCGGCGATGTCCTTCAGCACGAAAACCATCAGGAAAAAATCGAATGCATCGAGCGTCCAGCCCAGGTAGGCGGCGATCGTGACGTTGCGTTGCTCGCGGGTCCAGCTCATGTGCGGGTCTCCTCGTTGGCTTGCGCGCTCGCGATGTGCATGCGGATGCCGGCCCGGCGCGCGCGCGGCGCGGGGCACTGATCGAGTGTAGGCTTGCGCGCCGTGCGATGTGGGGCGCGATAACCGCGAATCGGGAATAATCCCTATGAAATGCACTGTTTCGGAAACGGAAACGGAGCCGCGCGAGGTGCGCGACAGGTCTCTGTATCATTCCGGAAGGCTTTTTGTATCAGTTCTGTAATGCGCTCGCTGTGCGTCGTCACCGAATCAGGAGTCCCGATGACCGACCGTTCCGCCGACACGTTGCCCGTGCTCGAAACCGCACGGCTGTGGCTGCGTCCGCGCGTGCTGGCCGATCTCGATGCATGCATCGAGATGGATCGCGATCCCGAGGTCACGCGCCACATCGCGGGCCCGTGGCACGACCCCGACGAGCATCGCCGCTTCGTCACGCACCGGATCACGCGCGACTATCCGCCGGGCCTCGGCTACTGGTCGATCTTCGAGAAGGCCGCGCCCGAGGTGTTCATCGGCTGGATCCTGCTGATTCCCGACTACAAGGACGGGTCGCGCGACGTCGAGATCGGCTGGCGGCTCGTGCGTGCGACGTGGGGGCGCGGCATCGCGAGCGAGGCCGCGGCGGCCGTCGTGCGGCACGCGTTCGACACCGTGCGCCTGCCGCGCGTGATCGCCGACATCGCGGAGGCCAACAGCGGCTCGCTGAACGTGGCGCGCAAGCTCGGGATGCGGCGGGTGAGCATCGTGCACGACGGCATGCCATACATTCGGCATCGTCTCGAACGCGACGATCTGCGCGCGTAGCGCGGCGTCGTGCACGCGGCAGATGTCGGAGATCGTCGACCGAGCGCGCATCGCGATCACGACGGATTAACGGCGCGCGCGTTCAGGAGTATCGTTGCCGGAATTTCGCTACATGGGGTACGACCATGGCACTCGGCAACGACGTTCATCTCATTCCCGTCAGGCTCGACGCGCTGCGTCCGACCCAGATGACGGTCGGCTATCGCGAGGTCAAAGCGAAGCGCAAGCACTGGAAGGCGCTGAACAAGCGCGCCCGCAGGGCCGCGATCGAATCGCACTGGTTCCCGGCCGTCCTCGGCCCGGACGGGTTGCACTACATCACCGATCACCACCATCTCGGCCTCGCGCTGATCGAGGAGGGCGAGTCGCAGGTGAACGCGATGCTGCTGAAGGATCTGTCGTGGCTCGACGACACGATTTTCTGGCGGATGATGGAACACAACCAGTGGGTGCATCCGTTCGGCCCTGACGGCTCGCGGCGCGACTATGCGCATTTGCCGAAGGTGCTGACGGGCCTCGAGGACGATCCGTACCGCAGCCTCGCCGGCGAGTTGCGCACGGCGGGCGGCTACGCGAAGGACGCGACGCCGTTCAGCGAATTCCTGTGGGCCGACTATCTGCGCCAGCACGTGTCGCTCGATCAGATCCGCAAGAATTTCGCGAAGGCGCTCGATGTCGCGCTGCATCGCGCGCACGACCAGGATGCGCGCTATCTGCCCGGCTGGTCGGGCGTGATTGCCGTCAAACCCTGACCGGCGCATGGCGCGCACCGCCTCATGACGATCGCTCCGATCCGCCCCGACACCGGCCCGCAGCATCCGGACCATTTCGCGACGATCGACGCGCCGGCCGTGCCGCGCACGCGGCGCGTCGGCCTCGATGCGCTGGCCGGTCTGTCGATCGCCGGCCTGCTGATTCCGGAGGCGGTCGCGTATGCGGGGCTCGCCAACCTGCCGCCGCAGGCCGGCCTGATCGCACTGCTGTCGGGGCTGGTCGTCTATGCGCTGACGGGCAGCAGCCGCTTCGCGATCGTGTCGTCGACGTCGTCGTCGGCCGCGGTGCTCGCGGCGACCGTGCTCGCCGAATCGGGGATGGCGCTGGCCGCGCAGCTCGCGCTGGCGGCGGCGCTCGTCGCGATGACGGGCGTGCTGTTCATCCTGGCTGGCGTCGCGCGGCTCGGCGGCATGTCGGATTTCGTCGCGCGGCCGGTGCTGCGCGGCTTCACGTTCGGGCTTGCGCTGACGATCGTCATCAAGCAGCTGCCGAAGATTCTCGCGATCTCCGTGCAGCACAGCGATGCGCCGCACGTCGTGCTCGACCTGTTCGCCGGCGCGCCGCACGCGAATCTCGCGAGCGTCGTGCTCGGCGCGACGGCACTCGCGCTGCTGTTCGTGCTCGGCCGCAGCTCGCGCGTGCCGGCGACGCTCGTCGTGATCGTGCTGTCGATCGCGGCGGGTTACGCGATCGACTGGCAGCGGTACGGAATCGCGATCGTCGGCCATATCGACTTCCGGCACGTCGAATTCGGCCTGCCGCATCTCGACCGGAATGCGTGGATGCAGACGGTCGAACTCGCCTTCGCGCTGATGCTGATCCTCTATGCGGAATCGTACGGATCGATCCGCAATTTCGCGCTGAAGCACGGCGATACCGTGTCGCCGAACCGCGACCTCGTAGCGCTCGGCTGCGCGAACCTCGTGTCGGGCCTGTTGCACGGGATGCCGGTCGGCGCCGGTTATTCGGCGACGTCCGCGAACGAGGCGGCCGGCGCACAGTCGCGCGTGGCCGGCCTGTGGGCGGCCGGCGTGGTCGCGCTGATCGTCTGGCTGCTGCTGCCGCAACTTGCGCGCACGCCCGAGCCGGTGCTCGCGGCGATCGTGATCTTCGCGGTCAGCCATTCGCTGCATCCGTCCGTGTTCCGGCCGTACTGGGCCTGGCATCGCGACCGGCTCGTCGTGATCGCGGCGCTGCTCGCGGTGCTCGTGCTCGGCGTGCTGCACGGGCTGCTCGCGGCCATCGGCGTGAGCCTGCTGCTGACGCTGCGCAAGTTGTCGGAGCCGAACGTCAGCGTGCTCGGCCGGTTGCGCGACAGCCACGATTTCGTCGACGTCGCGAGCCATGCCGATGCGAAGCCGGTGCCGGGCGTGCTGATCGTGCGGCCCGAGGCGCAGTTGTTCTTCGCGAACGCGGACCCGATGCTCAATCGCGTGCGGGCGCTGATGAAGGCCGCGCCGGACACGCATACCGTGATGCTGAGCCTCGAGGAAACGCCCGATGTCGACGGCACGACGATCGAATCGTTGCGCACGTTCGCGGCCGAATGCGCGGCGCGCGGGCTGCGGCTCGCGCTGGTCCGGCTCAAGGTGCACGCGCTGCATGCACTGCGCCGCGCGGCGGACGGTACGCTGCACGACGACGCGATGTCGGAACTGAGCGTCGATGAAAGCCTGCAACTGCTGCAGGCCGGCAGGCCGCCGAACGGCAGGGACGGCAGCGGCGGCACGAACGCCGCGTGACGGCGCGGCGCGTCGGCGCCGTCTATTGCGAAAGCGCGGCGCTGGCGGCGGTACGCTCGATCATGTCGGTCACTTCCGCGGCCGTCGGCGCATAGGCGCCTGCGTGTTCACAGGCGACGGCCGCGCACGCGGCCGCGTAGCGCAGATGCTCGGCGTCCGTCGCGTCGGGCCGCGCAAGCTGGCTCGCGCGCCAGCCGCCGATGCTCGCATCGCCGCAGCCGACCGTATCGGCCACCTCGGTCGGGAACGCGGGTTGGAACAGCACGGTATCGCGATGCAGCAACTGCATGCCGGCTGCGCCGCGCGTGACGAGCATCGTCGCGTCGGGCGCCCATGCACGCAGTTGCGCGAGCGCGGCCGCTTCGTCGAGTTCGGGAAACAGCCCGCGCAGATCTTCGTCGGATACCTTGATCCAGTCGGCAAGCGCGGTCAGCCGGCGCAGCGTGTCGCGATACGACGGCGCGGCCATCGGCGCGCGGAAGTTCGGATCGAACGAGATCCGCTTGCCGGCGGCGCGCGCGGCCTGCGCGAGCGCGATCAGGCGCGACGCGAGCGGCTCGCGCACGACGCCGAGCGAGCCGACGTGCACGATGTCGGCCGCATCGAACGCGCCTGCCGGCAAGTCGGCCGGATCGAACGCGAGATCGGCGCTGTTTTCGCCGATGAAGAAATAGTCGGGCGGCTGCTTCGACACGACCATCGCGAGCAGCGGCGCGCGGTCGACCTGCCGGATGAAGCGCATGTCGAGCCCTGCATCGGCGCTCTTGCGCATCAGCTCGTCGCCGAAGGTGTCGCGGCTGACCGTGCCGGCGAAGGCCGTCGGCACGCCGAGTCGCGCGCCGACGCGCGCGACGTTCCAGCACGAGCCGCCGGCGACGCTGTGCCAGTGCTGCGCGTCGTCGCGAATGAAATCGGTCAGCGCTTCGCCGAAAACGATCAGGCGGGGAAACGTCGTCGTCATGTTGATACCTTGTGCCGCGGCGTCGCGCGCGGCCGTGCGGCGGTTGATCTGAATCTGAACAGGCGGGCAGTGCGGGCCGTCGCGCGCGGCGACGCGGCCCGGCACCGCCCGGCCTCGCGGGCGGGCGGCGCGATCGCCGCGATCAGCGCGGCGAACTCCAGCCCTTGTAGGTCTTCACGTTGTCGCGCGTGACGAGCGTCGGCTCGATCAGGATCATCGGATTGGCCGGCTTCTGGCCGTTCATGATCCCGTAGCCGACGTTGACGGCCTGCTGCGCCATCGCCCACGGATCCTGGCTCGACGACGCCTGCACGAGCGTGTTCGACTTGAGCGCGACCTCGATGTCCGGCGCGCCGTCGACCGACGTGATCACGATGTTCGGGCGGTTCAGCTGTTTCGCCGCGAGATCGCTGCCGATCGCCTGCGGGTCGTTGATCGTGAACACGCCGTCGAGCTTCGGAAAGCGCGTCAGGTAGCCCTGCATCGCGTTCATCCCGCCTTCGCGCGAGCCCTTGCCGTCCTGGTCGCTCGACAGCAGCTTGATGCCCGGGTTCTTCGCGAGTACGGCCTTGCAGCCGTTCACGCGATCGATCACGGCCGACACCTGCGGCCCGTTCTCGATGATCACGTTGCCCTTGCCGTTCAGCTTCTTCGCGAGGTAGTCGCACGCGAGTTCGCCGGCCTTCACGTTGTTGGTCTGCACGGTCGCGTTCGCGCCGGCCGCGGCGACGTCCACCGCGACGACCGTGATGCCGGCCGCCTGCGCCTTCTTCACCGCCGGCTCGATCGCCTTGGGGTCGGTCGCGTTGAGCAGGATCATGTCGACGTGCGCGGAGATGAAGTTGTCGATCTGCGTGAATTGCTTGTTCAGGTCGTAGTCGGCCGATACGGCCGTGACCTTCGCATTCGGGTTGAGCTGCTTCGCGCGCGCTTCGGCGCCTTTCACGATCGTGACGAAGTACGGATTGCCGAGCGACCCGACCGTGACGCCGATCGATTTCAGCGGCTTGTCGGCTGCGTGGGCGGCGGCGGCGCCGAAGGCGAGTGCGCAGGCGACGGCGGTCAGGGCGGCGGTGTGCTTGAACATGTCGTTGTGTCTCCGAGAGGTCTGTTGGTGAACGCGCGCAGGAGGACCTGCCTGCGCGCCGATGGTTGAACGATGAGGGAAGGGAGTCAAGTACGGGCCGAGTCGCGCTGGCGATAGCGATCGAGCGCGACCGCGCCGATGATCACCAGCCCCTTGATGATGTACTGCCAGATGTCGGACACGCCGAGCAGCACGAGGCCGTTGGTCAGCACCGCGATGATCAGCGCGCCGATCAGCGTGCCGACGATCGAGCCGACGCCGCCGACGAAGCTCGTGCCGCCGAGGATCACCGCGGCGATTGCGTCGAGCTCGTACGACTGGCCGAGCTGCAGACCGTTGGCCGCATACAGGCGCGCGGCCGACATCACCGCGCCGAGCCCGGCGAGCAGGCCCGACGCCGCATACACGAACATCTGGATCGCCCGCACGTTGATGCCCGACAGGCGCGCGGCCTCCGGGTTGCCGCCGACCGAATAGATCCGCATCCCGAGCACCGTGCGGCGCAGGATGAACCACGAGATCGCGATCACCGCGCACGCGATCACGACGAGCCACGGCACGCCGAGGATCGAGCCGTTGCCGATGAACGCGAACGGCAGTTGCGGGTTGAACACGGTCGTGTCGTTGCCGATCAGGCGCGCGACGCCGCGCACGGCCGTCATCGCGCCGAGCGTGACGATGAACGGCGGCAGGCGCAGGAACGAGATCAGCCCGCCGTTGATCGCGCCGAACACGAGGCCGACGACGAGCGCGAACGGCACGCCGAGCCAGCCCCAGCCGGGAATGGTCGACGCGATCAGCGCCGCGACCGCCGCGGCGGCGAGCACCGAGCCGACCGACAGGTCGATGCCGCCGGTCAGGATCACGAAGGTCATGCCGGCGGCGAGCACGATGTTGATCGACGCCTGCTGCGTGACGATCGACAGGTTCTGCAGCGTGAAGAAGCCGTCGGTCAGGAAGCCGAAACCGACGCACAGGACCAGCAGCACCGGCAGCATGCCGGCCGTGCGGATCAGCGATTGCATGCGGGCGCGATGATCGGCGCCGCGCATTAGGGGCGTGCGGTTGGCGACCGGGTGGGCGGTCGCGGAAGCGAGGTTCCGCTGCTTGGTCGGGTTGATCATTTCGGTAGCCTGAATGTGAGAGTGAAATGAAAAGGGGCGGCGCTCAGTGCGCGTCGGCCAGTTCGGCCTGCGAGCCGGTGGCGAGCGCGATGATCGCTTCCTGCGTGATCGGCGTATGCGTATGTCCGCCGAGTTCGCCGGCGATCTCGCCTTCGCGCATTACGAGCACGCGGTCGGCGACGCCGATGATTTCCGGCAGTTCGCTCGAGATCACGATCACGCCCACGCCGGCACGGGCCAGTTCGTTGATGATCCGGTAGATCTCGGATTTCGCGCCGATGTCGACGCCGCGGGTCGGTTCGTCGAGGATCAGTACGCGCGGCTTCGTCTCGAGCAGGCGCGACAGCAGCACTTTCTGCTGGTTGCCGCCCGACAGCGCGCCGACGTTGACGTTCGCGTGCGGGACGCGGATCGACAGCGATGCGATGGCGTCGCGCGCGCGTTCGGCGCCGCGCGCGAGGTCGAGCGCACCGAGCCGCGCATCGCGGTTGCACACCGAGATGTTGATGTTGTCGCGCACGCTCATGTCGAGGAACAGGCCCTGGCGCTTGCGGTCCTCGGTCAGGTAGACGAGCCCCGCGTCGATCGCGTCGCGCGGCGAGTGCGCGCCGAACGTACGCTCGCCCAGCTTCACGTCGCCGCGCGCGCGCGGCTCGGCCCCGAAGATCAGCCGCGCGAGCTCGGTGCGGCCCGCGCCGACGAGCCCCGCGATGCCGAGCACCTCGCCGGCGTGCAGGTCGAGGCTGCAGCCACGCACGCGCGCGTCGTCGGCGATGTCGCGGACCGACAGCAGCAGGTGGCCGGGGTCGTACGGCGCGTGCTCCTTCTTGTAGAAGCCGGAGATGTCGCGGCCGACCATCATCGCGACGAGCCGCTCGGCCGACAGCGCTTCGCGCTCCAGCGTGCCGACGTAGGTGCCGTCGCGCAGCACCGACACGCGATCGGACAGTTCGTAGATCTCCGCCATCCGATGGCTGATGTAGATGATCGCGAGACCTTCCTCGCGCAACTGACGGATCAGGCTGAACAGATGCTCGGTTTCGCGCGACGACAGCGGCGTGGTCGGTTCGTCCATCACGAGGATGCGGGCGCGGGTGTGCACGGCGCGTGCGATTTCGACGAGCTGCTGCTCGGCGATCGACAGTGTGTCGACGAGCGTGTCGGGGCCGAACGGGGCGCCCAGGCGCGCGAGCACGTCCTGGCAGCCGCGCGCCATCGCCGCGCGATCGATCGTGCCCCAGCGCCGGTTGCCGCGGCGCAGTTCGCGGCCGATGTAGATGTTTTCCGCGACGGTCAGGTTCGGCGACAGGCACAGCTCCTGGTAGATCACCGCGACGCCGGCATCGCGCGCGGCGAGCGGGCCGTCGATGTCGATGCGTTGGCCGTCGATCAGGATCTCGCCGCCGGCGTCGGCGCGGTAGGCGCCCGACAGGATCTTCATCAGCGTCGATTTGCCCGCGCCGTTCTCGCCCATCAGCGAATGGATCTCGCCGGGGTAGACGGTGAGGCTGACGTTGTCGAGCGCGCGCACGGCCGGGAACGTCTTGCTGATTCCGCGCATCTCGAGCAGCGGGCGGGGCGACTCAGAACGCGACATGGTGGACCTCCTGCAAATCGGTGCGGGCGCCCTTGAGGATGCCGGCCCGCGGAGAGAAGTTGAAAAACATCGGCAGCGTGGCGGCGCCGATCGCGCCGGCGTCGGCGCCGAACGTGCCGCGCACGAGTACCGGCGTGCCGCGCGCCTCGGGCGCGGTGGCCACCAGCGCCGCGCGCAGGCGGGTCGTGACCGCGTCGAGCAGGCCCGCGTCGGTGTCGGCGTCGAGCACGACCACCGGCGCGTCGATCACGCACAGCACCGCGCGCAACGCCGGCGCGAGCGCGTCGACGCAGTCGTCGATCCATTCGTCGACGGCCGGCAGGCCGCGGGCGATGCAGGCTTCGAGATCGGCGCGATTCTCGACCGTCTCGCCGTGATGGCGCAGGTGGCGCACGAGCGCATGCAGCGATGCGCGCGCGAGCAGGATGTCCCACTGGCCGCGCGGCGGCGGCGCGGACGCCAGCCGGCTCGGCGGCACCGGGATCACCGCGATGTCGCCGGCATTGCCGGTCACGCCGCGCAGGCAGTCGCCGTCGATCGCGATTCCGCCGCCGATCGCCGGCCCGATGAACAGGTAGACGAAGTCGTCGCACTGCCGGCCGTACCCGTAGAACAGTTCGGCGATCGCGGCCGCGTTGCCGTCGTTTTCGCCGAATACGGGCAGCGACAGCGTGCGGCCGAGATCGGCCGCGAAATCGACGTCTTCCCACGCGCGGAACGTGTCGGGCGCGAGGCCGAGCTCGCGCATCCACGCACCGAGGTTGTACGGCTGCGCGACGCCGACGCCGGTCAGGCGCGCGCGTTCATGGTCGGGGAGCAGGGCCTGCATCGCGTCGATGTCGTGACGCACGATCTCGAGCACGTCGGCCGGTGCGGGGAGCAGCGTGTCGTGCGAGCGGCGGCCGAGCACGTCGCCCGCGAAGTTGACGAGCGCCGTCTCGATGCGCATCCGGTCGAGATGGACGCCGATGCCGAACGCGCCGCGCGGATCGAGGCGGATCAGCGACGCGGGCTGGCCGCGCTGGCCTTCGGTGCGGCCAGCGAATTCGATCAGCTTCGCGTCGGCGAGGGACGCGATGATGCTGCCGACCGCCGTCCCCGTCATGCTCGCGAGACGGGCGAGATCGGCCTTCGACGCGCTGCCGGCGCGGCGCAGCGTCTTCAGCAGCAGGCGCTCGTTGTAACGGCGCACGTTGGCCGAATTGCTTCCCTGGCCGGAGTGCGGGCTTCTCATGGCGTCTCCTTCCATGTCGCACCGCTCGGCGGCGCATTAAATAAATCACGTTGATTTATTTAACCGCGTGAGCGGCGGCCTGTCAGCCTAGGGAAATCCCGGTTTTTTGTTCTGCGACGGACGTTTCATGCCGCAGCGAAGTGAAGGGGCGCGATGCGGTCGTTAAGCGGATCGGCGGTGTGCGGCGGCTGAAGTGGGGCGGTACGGGTGTGGCAGGACGATATGCGTTGCGTCCGCGATGCGGAAATTCCGTCAACGCACCCGATTTTGCGAGGGGGCTGGAAATGAAAAAAGGCCGGCATAAAGCCGACCTTTTCAAAAACAGATGGTGCCCAGGAGAGGACTCGAACCTCCACGATGTTGCCACCGCTAGGACCTGAACCTAGTGCGTCTACCAATTCCGCCACCTGGGCACGTTTTGCAGTAGCTGCTTGCTGCAAAGAAGCGAAATTATAGCGTGTCTTTCGGGGCTGTCAACACTATTTGAGTGTCGCAAGCGAAAATAGTTGAGTGGGTCGGGCAGGGCGATCGATGTGCCGATCGGTTTGCGGCGACGCGAATCATCGATGTCGGTGCGTGTACCGTGCAGTCCGGGGCTGGAAATGAAAAAAGGCCGGCATAAAGCCGACCTTTTCAAAACAGATGGTGCCCAGGAGAGGACTC